>JAJZLX010000187.1 GCA_021850555.1 Pseudomonadota bacterium
CGCGACGTCATCTTCGCGCTCTTCCAAAGCGCAGTCGATGACGTCGCGCTTGTTGGGGAAGTGATACTGCAGGTTGCCCTTGCTGATGCCGCAGCGCTCGGCGATGCGGCTCGCCGACACCGTCGCGGTGCCTTCGGCATTGAACAGCTCGAGGGCGGCTTGAAGAATGCGCTGTTGCGTCGATCGCGTGGCCATGACCGTCCGCTCGCGAAGTCAGATTATGCCCCTCGTGCCTCGACGGCGGGTTGCGCGGGCGCACCCGGCCCCCCCTCGACCGCGGCCGTCACCGCGGAAATAATTATTTAATACTTAAAGCAAAAGCCAAGGTACCACACCCGCCGCCGGACGGCCAGCGGGCACCGGCCTGCGGGGCGGGCAAGCCCATCGCAATGGCACAGCCCGTCCATCGACCTTCACGTTCAGGGCGGCGAGACCCGCAGGGTCCATGAGGATGGCTCTCCCGGTGGCCCGGTGCCGCTCAATGGCGGAGACGAAAGCCGGCCGAACCCGGCCACCCGGCGCCCGCGCGGCCCGGCTCCCCATCGGTGAGCGCGGGCAAGGCGTCACGGGCGCGACCTTTGGCGCAGCCGGGGTGGTGCCCGGAGGGCACGAGGACCGGATTCCGCCCGATCACACCCGTCCGGGCGCCCTGACAGCGCTCCCGAGCGTCATCATTCGGCTACCGCATCCCGGAGCCGGGCAATGTCCTCGGCACGCGTGGCTCCATCCACCCGGACTGCGGCCGTACGCATGTCGCGCAGCACCTCCAGAGCGCGCAGCAGCACCGGCAGCGGCGGTCCGCTGGCGGTGATGCCCTGCAGGTCCTGCGCATCGAGACGGGACGCCGGCTCGACGATGAAGCGTTTGACCAGGCCGTCATGATGCGCCAGCGCGTAACGCCCGAAAAGGTCGCATACCTCGAGGTAGGCGCGGGCACTGCGCCTGAACCAGTCGGCATGGCGATGCCTGCCCGAGAGGGCGAGCAGCTCATCGAGCAGGCTCTTGAAGGTCATGCACTCGCGCAACCGCACCTGATCCGCCGGCAGCATGAAGAGCATTTTGTCGACCAGCAGCTGCGCGTAGTAGGGATCATTGGCACGACACAGCCCGA
The DNA here is from genome assembly GCA_021850555.1 of Pseudomonadota bacterium. The sequence continues at coordinate 1,112 of JAJZLX010000187.1, forward strand.
GCAGCAGATCGATCTCGTTGATGCCGGAAAAATCACCCGCGTTGGCGCCGCGATACTCCTGGCGGCCAACCCGGTACGGCTTGTAATACGGCCGCACGGAGTAGAAGAAGCGCTCGACATCCAACCGCTCCATCAGCCGTGCATTGCAGCGGATCACTTCCTCGAGCGACCTCTTGGCAGCCTCGAACATGACGTCCGCGACGGGACTGGAGACGCCCAGGTGCACGACGCTCGTCAAAGCATTCGCCGCGAGCTGCAAAGAGAGGATGCCGCGGGTGTTCTCGTCGATGAAGAGAAATTCATCACGCAGGCTGGTGAAGCTCTTGCGGATTCCCTCGCGCGCCCGGTTGTGGGTGGCGAGATGGCTGGTTGCGAATCTCGGCGCCATCCCGAGAGATGCGCCGACATGCAGCGCGAGCGCCGAAGCTTCGGGGAATGGCGAGCGCTCCTCGCGCGCTGGATTGGTGAGCTCGTGACGACGCAGGGCCGCAAGGTACATGCCGACGTTGCCCAATACGCCGAAGGCGCTCTGAAAGCCGTCGCCCGTGTTGCCCTCGGCCAGAAGCGCCGTCACGAAAGCATGCCCTTCCTCCCGCAAGGCTCGCTTCAGCGGCTCTCCGTGGCCCATCACCTCCGCCCGGTTGGTGCGGGCGAAGTACAGGTTCTCGAGCTCGGTGTTGATCTGGACGAAAGAGGTCCGGATCCAGTGCTCGAACGCTTCCACTTTGCCGCTCATGTCCGCCACCCGATGCGCCGCAGAATGAGACATTCTGCGGCGTCTGCGACGGAACATTGTCCGGATTCGAGGGCGGCGAGCGCGCCGCGGCAGAACATTGGACCTTCCCGGCAGGGGCTGCCCGGACCGTTCGCCCGAAGTCTCCGCGATCACCGGAGTGTCGTCGTTACTTGCCCGCCATCGTGCGCAACAAGCGACTCTGGAAGTCCGGAGGAGACGGGGCGCGCAGCAGCGTGGAGCGCCCTTACGGCAAAGTCTCGCACGGCGGGCGGCAGATGGTAGCCCGGGGCCGCGAAATGGCCATGGACCGGGCCGCGCGCTCCTCTGGCGGGAGCGACAATTTCCGCATGCGGAGCGCCTCGTACAGCGCCGGGCTCGCAGGCACGGGCGGATGCCAGGGCCGGGCGGCACTCACCCACAACGGCACTCTCGAGGACGAGGCTTCGCTCATTGTCGTCACTCCCAGTCAAGGAGCCGGCGGCGCCCTTCCCTGCGCCCCGCCGGCCCACCACCGCGGTCGCTAGAATTGATACCCGAGGCTGAGCGTGGTCTCCGCGGTGTTCAACCCCTGTCCGTGACGGTTGACCAGCCTGCTGAGATAGCGGTAGCGGGCATCGAAGTCCACGAAGAGGCTGTGCGTCACGTAGTACCTCGCGCCGAACCCGATGTTGGCCGTATATCCATTGCTGCCCCGAAGCGCCACCGGGGTCGTCCCGACCACGCCCCTCAGGGGGTGATCGAGATGCGCCCAGGCATAGCCGACACCGAGCTGCGTGTACGGCAACAGCGTGTGCCCGCCGAGATCGAGCCCTGGCGTGACGTACCAAAGCACATCGAGGTCCGTCGTCGTCAGCCCGAGATTGCTGTCCCCGCCGGCGACGTCGGCGGCGCGACCCGGGCTGTACCCCGCGGAGAGCTGCACTCCCCACTGGCGCGCGAAATCGTAGGTATACCGTCCACCGAAGGTGGGATTATCGTTGAGCATCGGGAACCGCCCGGACAAGCGTGTATTCGTCAAGCGGTCGCCGGACAGCTCACCGGCATAGATCTGCACATCCTGCGTACCGGGACGTATCTGGGCAAGCGCAGGAGCACTCTGCACCGCAGCCGCAGCCAGCATGGCAAGTCCCAGCGTGGTGATTCTCGTGTTCATCAAATTCTCCTTCCAATCCTGTTGCATCAACGCAATGACATTTCGTTACCCCGCATAATCTATGGGTTGCTCCCGGTGGCGGCAACGCATCGTTGGTAGAAGGTGCGTTTCACAAGAGGAATCCCCGCCGGCTGGATCGTTCCGGCGTCGCACATACCGTCCGTATGGGAGCATCCGATCTCTCTCGAAGGGGCGGGATGGCGCTGCGGCGCGACAGGCTCACCGGGCACCAAGCTCCCTTCCAACGACGCAAGACTCGGATGCGCCCATCTTCAGGCGAGGCATGCGGACTCAATGAGCGCCCGCCACGCCCGTCACCCCGCGCAGCACATCGACGAGCTTCGCAGATGAGCTCGAGCGCTCGCGAGACCCGGGCTTCCGCTATCCGGCAGTTCGCGCGGCGCCTGGAGCGCCTGCTGTCTTCCCCCGAGGCGATCAAGGCGGCTTACCCCGATAAGTTCGTACGCTTCTACAGCGCCCAGGCCGCCGCCGGCTTGCCGCACGAGGCCGACCCGCAGCGGGCCGCCACACGCATCGAGGGATCGTGCTCGTCCGGACCCGTCCATCAGTTGCTCGCAGGAATCATCGCGCGTGTACGCGACGAGGAGCTTACGGCCGCCGCGGATGTGTTCTTGCGGGCCTATCTGGCCGACAAGCCGCGCACCAGACGGCCACGCGTTCATCACAGGCAGTGAGGGGCCGCTTCGTCTGCCGGTGGATATCGGCCCGCCGCGGGAAGTCGCCCGCGCCGCGCCGAGGCATCGCATAATGGGGCGAAATGGAATCGTCCCTGGGTCCTCTGCTTCCGCTGCTCGAGCGCGAGCGGGCCGCCGGTCGCGCGCTCGCCCTCGGGGTACTCGTCCACACCGCCGGCTCGACCTATCGCAAGCCTGGCGCACTGCTGCTGATCGCCCAAAGCGGCGAGTATGCAGGACTGCTCTCCGGCGGCTGCCTCGAAAGTGACCTCGCGGAGCGCGCGCGCGAGGTGATCGAGACCGGGCGCGCCCGCTTCATCACCTACGACTTGCGAGACGAGCGGGATCTCGTCTGGGGCCTCGGCCTCGGCTGCGAGGGAGTGATGCGCATTCTGCTGCTGCGCGCCGGGCCCGAGGAGCAGTGGGAGCCGCTGGCGCACCTCGCCTCGGCACTCGCCGCGCATTCACCGGCTGCCGTCGGCATTGTCACGGATTCGGCCGACGCAGAGCTGCCCATCGGCGCACTCGTGCTGCCCGGCGCCCCCCGTCCTCAACCGCTTCCCCGGTCGCTCTCCTGGCGGGCGAAGGCCCGGCTGACCGTCCCGATTGTGGCCACCGCGTTGGAATCGGCACGCGACACCGCCTCGGTGGGCTGGGTCGAGGAATCGGCCCCGGACTGGAGGCTCTTCGTTCTGCCTCTGTCGCTGCCTCCACGGCTGCTGCTGCTCGGCGCCGGACCGGACGCCCTGCCGGTGGCTGACCTGGCGGCACGCCAGCATTGGAAAGTGACCCTGGTCGATCACCGGCCCGCCTATGCGGACCCGTCGCATTTCCCCGCAGCCGAGCACGTGGTGCTGTCCCGCCCGGAAGCGCTTGCACATGCGGTGGATCTCGGCGGCTTCTCGGCCGCGGTCGTGATGAGCCACCACCTGCCCTCCGATCTCGAGTATCTGCGGGCCTTGGCCGCAAGTCCTGCGCCTGGGTACGTCGGTCTCCTCGGGCCGCCCGCGCGTCGAGACAAGCTGCTCGGCGAGCTGGGACGTCAAGGCGAAACGCTGAGCGGACGGCTGCGGGCACCCGTGGGCTTTGATCTGGGCGGCCGGACACCGGAATCGATAGCGCTCGCGATCGTCGCGGAGATTCACGCGTTCCTATGCGGTGCGCCGCAGCGCGAGAGAACGGGCCATCCGTGAGCGAGAAGCGAATGCCCCGATCACGGACCAGCGCCAAGCGGATGCATGCCGCGAGGGTCACCGCCGTGCCCGATACCGCGAACGGCTCATGAGCGACGAAGCCGATCTCGCTCCGCAGGGGCTTTACGCCATCATCCTGGCGGCCGGCGCCTCCAGCCGTTTCGGCTCTCCGAAACAGCTGGCGCGCATCGCGGATCGACCCCTGCTGAGCGCGGTGATCGGCCGTGTCGTGGAGACCGTGGGCCAAGGCGCGCTCGTGGTCCTCGGAGCGAACGCGGCGCAGCTCACGCCAATGCTTCAGCACTCGCCGGCCTCGGTGGTGATCAACCGCGGCTGGCGGGAGGGGCTCGCCAGCTCGATCCGCGCCGGGATCGCGCGGCTGCCCACCTCATGCGCCGGTGCCATGTTGGTACTGGCCGATCAGGCCGCCATCACGGCGGAGGATCTGGGCAGGCTGGCCGGGGCGTGGCGGCGGCAACCGCACGCGATCGCCGCCGCCCAATACGGCGCGACGGTCGGGGTGCCGGCGATCTTTCCCTCTTGTCTCTTCAGTGATCTCAGCCAGCTCCGGGGCGATGTCGGTGCCCGGGCGCTTCTCAAGCGCCACGCCGAGCGTGTCGTGCGCGTGCCGATGGAGCGCGCAGCGTTCGATCTCGATACGCCGGAAGACTTCCTCGCGCTCGAGGTATGGCGCAAGGCCTGGCCGGAGTCATGACCGGCCCGGGCATGCTCCATATCCGAAAGGCGGAGCCACGGGACGCCGGGGCGATCGCCGCCATCATCCTCCCGACCATTCGCGCGGGCGAGACCTACACGCTCGACCCGGACATGAGCGAAGCGGCGTCCCTGGCCTGCTGGATGGCCCCCGACAAAGAGACTTTCGTGGCCGAAGCGGACGGTGTCGTTCTCGGCACCTATTACATGCGTGCGAACCAGGCCGGCGGTGGGCGCCATGTCTGCAATTGCGGCTACATGACGAAATCGGAGGCCAGAGGCCGAGGAATCGCGCGTCGCATGTGCGAGCATTCGCTGGAGCATGCGCGGTCGAAAGGCTATCGAGCCATGCAGTTCAACTTCGTCGTGAGCACCAATGAGCGCGCCGTGAGGCTCTGGCAGTCGCTTGGGTTCGAGATCGTCGGCCGCCTGCCTGGCGCTTTCAGACACCCCTCGGCGGGGTATGTCGATGCATTCGTGATGTATCGACAGCTCTGAGCGGAACGGCGATCGCAATTCGCACTCAGGCCTGCGATTGCGGCGGCGGCGCTGGAGATCTCCCAGTCATCGCTGAGTCACGCCATCGCCGACCTCGAGAAGCAGCTCGGAATATCTCTGTTCGTGC
>JAJZLX010000074.1 GCA_021850555.1 Pseudomonadota bacterium
CCAGGGGACCATCGCCCAGGTGAAACATTTCGACGCCTATAACCAGGAGACCAACCGCAATACACCGGAGGACCAAGTCATTGTGTCGCAGCGTGCGCTGCACGAGATCTACATGCCGGCTTTCCGCGCGGCGATCCGCAGGGGGAAGGTCGGATCGCTGATGTGCTCCTATGCGACCGTGAACGGCCACTACAGCTGCCAGAGCCATTACCTGCTGACCGACGTGCTGCGGCGTGAGTGGAATTTCGACGGATTCGTGACGACCGATTGGCTTGCGCTGCACAGTCTCTCGGGAGCCGATGCCGGCACCGACCTGGAAGAGCCGTTCAACCGATTCTTCGGCGCGCCGCTCAGGCAGGCGCTGACCCAGGGGAAGATCTCGCGCGCGGTGGTCAATACCATGGTCGCGCCCATCCTCCGTCAGATGTTCCGCTTCGACTTTTTCAATCATCCGCGACTCGCCTCGACCACGGCGGCAGCGACCACATTGGCGCACCAGGAGATCTCGACCCGGGTTGCCGAAGCCGGCGCCGTTCTGCTCAAGAATGAGGATCACCTGCTGCCGCTGTCGGCAACCGAGAAGATCGCGGTGATCGGCCCGGCCGCCTCGGCGCAGGTCACGTATGGCGGTGGCGGCAGTGCCCACGTCATTCCCTCCGCGACGATCAGCCCGCTTGCGGGCATGGAGGCGCTCGCCGGAACGTCCACGATCAGCTACACGCAGGGGTTGCCGAGCAATGGAGAGCTCAGGCCGATCCCGGCTGCGGACTTGTCGCCGCCCTATACGGGCGCGAGTCGCGGCGGGTCGTACAGCGCGACGCTCAGGCCGCCGGAAACGGGTACCTACATCATCGGCTTCACCAATGGCTGCCACTGCTTCAGCGTCGGGAGCGTCGCGATCGACGGCAGGACGCTGATCAACAACCCCGGAACGCCCCCGGCTGAGACCTATTCGGCCGCCGTTCATCTGAATAAGGGACAGGCGTATACGCTGACTGTGACCGGCCCCACTTCGGTAAAGATGGGCCCCATCCCCAAGAAGCTGAAAGAGAAGCTCAAGAAACTGAAGAAGCGGGTGGACACGGGCACCCCGTCCGATAAGCTCCTCTGGGCGACACCGGCGACCGTGAGGGCTGACATTCAGCGGGCGGTGACGGCCGCCCGGGCCGCGCCGATCGCGGTGGTCGTGGTCGCCGATGACACCGAGAGCGAGGGGGCCGATCGGCCCGATCTGCGCCTGCCGTCCGCGCAGAACGCACTCGTGAGCGCGGTGGCGAAGGCCAATCCGCATACCGTGGTCATCGTGCAGGCCGGTGCGCCGATTGCCATGCCTTGGCATGATCGGGTATCGGCCATCCTCGACACCTGGTACCCGGGCCAGACTAATGGCACGGCGCTGGCCGCTGTGCTGTTCGGCAAAGTCGATCCGGGCGGGCACCTGCCGGTGACCTTCCCCATGAAGCTCGCCGACGTACCGGCGGCGAGTCCTGCGCGCTTCCCCGGCATCGACGGCAAGGTTCGGTACTCCGAAGGCATCCTGGTCGGGTATCGCTGGTACGACGCCAAGCACATCAAGCCGCTCTTCCCGTTCGGCTTCGGTCTGTCCTATGCGAGCTTCCGCTTCAGCGACCTGCATCTGAGCCGGACCGAGGTCGACGGCGTGACACCGATCCGGGTGAGCGCGCGCATCACCAATGACGGACACCTGGCGGGCACCGACGTCGCCCAGCTTTATCTCGGCATGCCTGACTCGACCGGTGAGCCGCCGCGCAAGCTGGTCGGCTTTCAGCGCGTCACGCTCAGGCCCGATCAGTCGAAGGTGATCCATTTCATGATCACGCCGCGCGCGCAATGGTGGTGGGGGCGCAAGGGCTGGACCGAGACCGCCGGTACCTACCGGGTGTACGTCGGGGACTCCTCCGCTCTCGCCAACCTGCCGCTGACTGCGCGTTACACGCTGGCGAGCTCGATTGGCGACCGGCAGGTGACGGTCTCGGCGCCGAAGACCCTAACCCCCGGCGCCCGCGCCACCGTGCGCGTCTCCCTCAGTGCCGGCGGCGACGAGACGTTGCGGAGCGTGAGCCTGCGCCTGAAAGTCCCCGGTGGGTGGCGGGTGGTGTCGTTCGGCCGCGCGCACAGAGAGGTTGCGCCGGGCGAGGCGGTCACGGAGAGATTCGCAGTGACGCCGCCGCCCTGGGCGGTCACGCAGTACGTGACTCTGTATGGCTCGGCCATACTGTCAGACGATGCCTGCACCGGCGAGGATGCTCACTGCAGCGGCGCCCGACGTGATGGCGGTGAGACTGTGCTGCTCGGCCCGTGACGGCGTATTCGGTTCATCCAGGAGCACGCAGCGTGGAGCGCAGATCATGCAGGAGGCGATGATTTCCTGGGAAGCGCCTGGCATCGAACGACCGCCGGGTTGGATCGGGGAGCGACGGCGGCACTCCTCGAGATGATCTCCCCGATCATCCCGCTTCGCGCATCCCCGTATTCCGGCGCTCGCCGCAACGAGCGGATCTCTCGTGCGAAGCCCGCCAGGGTCAGCCAGGTGTTCCCGCCGGCGAACTCCTTCCCGGGGCGGGCCTGAGGGCCATCGCGCCGTCACCCAGGAGAAAGAGAACGATCAGGGTGATCATCCAAAATGCGGGGTATTCCCAGCCGCCGCGCCCGCTGACGGCGGCATCAGGGATGGGTCAGTGGGGGCCGTGGGTGTGTCGTGCGCGATCGGGGTATTCTCGTCGCGGCGGTGGTTGGTCGAGCGGCAAGCGGATGCTTTCCTCGCATGCGGCCGGTTGAGAGCTCAGGTCGGCCGCCGGGATCAGGCGCGCGCCGGGGCATGCCGTACCATCGCCGCCATGCGCCGCATGGGCCGGTCGATGTGGGTGAAGAAGGCCCGATAGCCGGCACAGAGGTAATTGAGGCCGGGTTCGCCGTCCGGCGTATGGATGAAGCGGTTGCGCGGACATTCGCCATGACAGGCGAACAGGACCGGGCATTCCCTGCAGTATCGGGGAAGGCGGGCGGATTTGTCTTGGCCGAAGCGAAGCTGCTTCTCCGAGGCGAGGAGAGCCCCGAGGGTCGTCTCGCGGATGTTCCCGAGCCGCCGGTCCGGCTCGACGAAATGATCGCAGGAGTACACGTCGCCGTTTTGCATCAATACCGGGCTGGCGCCGCAGTTCGGCGCGACCACGCAGGAGTGGTGCAGGCCGAGCCAGCTGCCGAGGGCGGCCTCGAAGGAAATGACGAACACGCGACCGACGTCACGCCTGAGCCACTCGTCGAAGATGGCGATGAGAAAGGCGCCGAACTTCCCTGCAGCCACGCTGCGGTCGGTCACCGGAGGGCTGCCGGCGGCGCCGGCGGAACTCTCTGCGCTCGATCGCTCGACAATGGGGATGAACTGCAGATACTCGGCGCCGAGCGTGTCTCGAAGGAACCGGTAGACTTCCAGTGGATGGTCGGCGTTGCGGGCGTGTACCGAGCACAGGATGTTGACATCGACCCCGTGACGGCGCAGCGTGTTCCAGGCGCGCGTCACGGTATCGAAGCTGCCCCGGCCCTGCTTGTCGATGCGAAACGCATCGTGAAGCGCCTTTGGGCCGTCCACGCTGAGCCCGACGAGGTAGCAGTTTTCCCTGAAGAATGCCGCCCACTCGTCATCGACCAGTGTGCCGTTCGTCTGGATCGAGTGCACGACGCGCTGCCAGGGCTTGGCGTGTCTGCGTGCGAGCTCCACGGAGCGATGGAAGAACTCGATGCCCCGCAGCAGCGGCTCTCCTCCCTGCCACGCCACGTGCACCTCGGGACCGGTCGATGAGCTCATCAACTGCCGGATGTAGGTCTCGAGTGTCCGCTCGTCCATGAGGGACGTCTGGCCTTGATAGAGCTTGTCCTTGGAGAGAAAGAAACAATACCCGCAGTTGAGGTTGCAGGCCGCGCCCGCCGGCTTGGCGAGCAGATGATAGGGGAGGGCGGGTGCGATCGGATCAGGCGGCAAGCGCATCTCCGGGGGGCGCGGTCGGCGCGCCGAGCGAGGGCTCCAAATGCCGCCATGCAGCGGGTGCTCCATTGCGCAGCGGGGCGTCCGCCCGTTCCGAGCCCGCTGGGCACACGTGATGGTGAGTCTCGATGACGCCCAGGCAGGCCGGTTCGGATGGCAGACCGGGGAAGCGCAGGATGTGACGCACGGCCGGAGCCGGGGCCGCGGACCCGGCGGCCGAAGCTGCATGGGCCAAGCCACCGCAGACCCCGCCGAGGATGGCGGCGACCGTGTAATTCGCTTTCATTTATAGCCTCCCATCGCGAGCGAATCAGGCCGTCCCTGATGTTTTCCGCTGTCGCAGCGTCCGGCGTGACTCGGCCGATCGTTACTTGCTCAGGGCGCTGTGTGAAGGGGCGATTTCCTCATGATGGCATGAGGCACGATAATGGCTGGACGGGGTGTGTGTTCCGGTCGGGCGCCGCTCGCCACATGTCCGGCGCGAGGTCAACCGCGCTCACCGTTTGGGGTGCCTGGCGGCGGGGCGGGTGGTGATGCGGTCCAGGATGATGGCGAGCAGCACGATCACCAGGCCCGCCTCGAAGCCCATGCCGATCTGCACGGTGTTGAGGGCCCGCACCACCGGCACGCCGAGTCCTCCGGCGCCCACGAGCGCGGCGATGACCACCATGGAGAGGCTGAGCATGATGCACTGGGTGATGCCGGCGATGATGGTGGGGGCGGCGCTCGGCAGCTCGACCTTTAAGAGCATCTGCAGCGGGGTGGCGCCGAAGGCCTCGCCGGCTTCCAGCAGCGGCTTCGGGACGGAGCTCACGCCGAGCTGGGTGAGGCGGATGGGGGCGGGCAGGGCGAAGATGACCGTGGAGATCAGCCCCGGGACCACCCCGAGGCCGAACAGCACCAGGGTGGGGATGAGGTAGACGAAGGTCGGCAGGGTCTGCATGAGGTCGAGCACCGGGTGCAGCGCCGCGTGCAGCGCGGGGCGGTGCGCGGCGAGGATGCCCAGAGGCACCCCGAGCAGGGCGGAGACGGCAGTTGCCACGACGACCAGGGAGAGCGTCTCGAGGGTCTGCTGCCAGTAGCCGAGGTTCATGATCAGCAGCAGCGCCCCCACCACGAACACGGTGAGGGCGATCGAGCGGCGCAGCAGCCAGGCGAGGGAGCCGATCAGGAGGATGAGCAGCCAGGAGGGCAGGGCGGCCAGGAGCGCGGTGAGGCCGTTGACCAGGGCGCGCACCCCGTGCGAGAGAGCGTTGAAGAAGCCGCGGCCGTGAGTCTTGAGGTAATCGATGGCGACGGTGGCGGCCTGCCCGACGGGGATCTTGTGGCTGCTGACCCAGCCCTGGAAGGAGCGCGGGGCGCGCGCCTCGCGTGTGGCGAGCACCGCGGCCAGGCCCGGGCGGCCGGTGAAGGTGCTCACGCCCTTGAGCCAGGCGGCCACGGTGGCCGGATGGGCCTTGATCCAGGCGGCGGCGGCTTTCCGTGGCGGCACGTGGCGCTTCAAGATCGCGTACATGATCTGCGTCTCCCCGCCGGTGGTGAACTTCAGGTTGTGAAGGAGCCTGCCGATGTTGGGGCACTGGGCGGAGTAGCCGGCGCGGGTGTTGGTGAAGACCTTGGCGCTGCCGTAGTCCGGGCCGAAGACCGCCCCGCCCCCGCGCAGGTACTTCAGGTGAAATTCCATGTTCATCGGGTGAGGTTCCCAGGCGAGGAACACGATCGGACGGTGATCGCGCACGGCGCGCGCCACTTCCGAGAGCATGCCCGCCTCGCTCGAGCTGACGACGTGGAAGTCACCGAGGCCGAACAGATCCTCATGGATCATCTTGAGCACCAGCTGGTTGCCGTCATTGCCGGGCTCGATGCCGTAGATGGAATCGTGCAACTGCGGTCCGAAGCGCAGGATGTCCTGGAAGCTGCGCAGGCCCGCGGCATAGGTGTAAGCCGGAACCGCGAGCGTGTAGCGGGCGCCGGTCAGGTTCGGGCCGATGACATCGATCGAGTGGTCCTCGAGGTAGGGCTTGATGATCGGCGCCTGGGCGGGCATCCAGTTGCCGAGAAACACATCGATGTCGCCCTGTTTCATCGATGCGAAAGTGACCGGCACGGACAGCAGCGTGACCTTGGGTTGGTAGCCCAGGTCTTCGACGATGTCGCTGAAGACGGCCGTGGTGGAGGTGACATCCGCCCAGCCGATGTTCGAGAGGCGGATGGTGCGGCAT
>JAJZLX010000515.1 GCA_021850555.1 Pseudomonadota bacterium
TCGAGCACGTGCTGAAGCAGATCAAGCAGGCGGGCGAGCTCGGGCAGTTCCGCACCCCCCGGCACATCATCCGGGCGATTGTGGGGATGGTGGATCCGAAGATCGGGGAGACGGTGTACGACCCCGCGGCCGGCACGGCCGGCTTCCTGGTGGCGGCCTACAACCATATCCGGCTCGCGAACTCCTCACCGGCCGGGATCCTGGAGACGGAGATCGACGGGAAGCTACAGCGGCGCGGCCTCGGCGACCGTCTGTCGTCGGCGCAACTCTCGACCCTGCAATCGAAGACCTTTTACGGCAACGACGTTGACCCGCAGATGGTGCGGCTCGCGACGATGAACCTGACGCTGCGGGGTTTGCCGAACGTCCGGATCCTGCTCCGCAACGTCCTGACCAGCACGCTCGACCCAGAGAAGCGCGAAGCGCTGCAGCTTCCGGAGGAGGGCTATCACGTCGTGCTCGCAAATCCGCCGTTCGCCGGCAAGATCGATTCGGACCGGGTGGTCGATGACGTCAAGGTCGGCAACTCGAAAGCGACCGAGGTGCTCTTCCTCAAGTACATGATGGAATCGCTCCGGCCAGGCGGTCGCTGCGGGGTCATCGTGCCGGAGGGCCTGCTGTTCGGGTCCACCGGAGCCCACAAGGAAATCCGCCGGCAGCTCATCGAGAACAATCGAGTCGAGGCAGTCATGTCGCTGCCCGGCGGGGTGTTCCAGCCGTATTCTGGCGTCAAGACGTCGGTGCTCCTCTTCCGGAAGGGCGGCCGCACCGAGCGGGTGCTGTTCCTGCACGTCGACAACGATGGCTACAAGCTCGACGCCAATCACGACACGCCAATCGAGGCGGACGACCTCCCGGAGCTCGTCGCGGCGTATGCGGCGAAGGACGGGAAGGCTGGGGACTGGGCCAAGCGCGACCCGAAGGCGCCGTGGCATGAGAAGTGGTGGTTCGCAGATGCGGCAGAGCTGCGGGCCAACGAGTTTAATCTGTCGGCCGGGCGGTATCGGCCGGTGAATGCGTCAACCACGGTGCATCGCGATCCGCGGGAGCTGTTGGATGAGATCGCGGAGCTGGAAAGGGAAATTCAGGCGGAGGTGGCCGCACTGAGAGAAGCGATTGGAGCCAGTGCCGATGCTTCTTAATAGCTACGAGGTAGTCACGCTGGGCGATGTTTGCCATTTTGTGGGTGGTGGCACACCAGCGCGCGATCAACCGGAGTTCTATTCCGGCGATATCCCGTGGGCGACAGTGAAGGACTTCAAGTCTTCTACCATCATTGATACGAAGGAGCACGTAACCCAGGAGGCAGTTGATCGCTCCGCTTCCAATATTGTCGAGCCAGGCACCGTCCTTCTTGTTACGAGAGTCGGGCTTGGGAAAGTTGCTATGGCAGGGCACCGCCTAGCCATCAACCAGGATATCAAAGGGCTGACGCCGCGAGGAGGCGTACTGCCGGAATACCTTTTTTGGTTTCTGGTGGGTGCCGCTCCGACAATTGAACGGATGGGCGTGGGCGCTACCGTTAAGGGCGTAACCCTCCAAGACGTCAAGTCGATCAAGATGCCGCTACCCAAGGAGGCGGACCAGCGACGTATTGTCGACTTACTATCCAGAGCTGAAAACATCATCCAGATGCGGCAGGCGGCGGAGCAGAAAGCCAAAGAGATCATTCCGGCACTGTTTCTGGATATGTTTGGGGATCCGGGGACGAATCCGATGGGGTGGGAAGTTGCGCGGATTGAGGACTGCTGCACCCTTGTTAGGGGCAGCTCTCCCAGGCCGCAAGGGGATCCACGCTATTTTTGCGGTCCAGTGCCGCGACTGATGATTGCGGACATTACACGGGACGGCATATATGTCACGCCCCGCATCGATAGTCTAACTCCAGTGGGGGCAGAGCGGAGCCGCCCCATGAATTGTGGCGACGTTGTGATGGCCGTGAGCGGAGCATGTGGGCTGCCTGCAATCCTGGCAGTGGACGCATGTATTCATGACGGATTCGTCGGATTTCGCTCACTTAGTGAGAGGATTCGAGCAGAGTATCTTTACACGTTTCTTGCCGTCATACGGGAAGAGACTGAAAAGCAGGCCGTCGGAGCAACATTCCAAAATTTGAAGACGGATCAGATTAGAGCGTGGAAGGTTCCAATACCGCCCATTCGAATCCAAGACTCGTTTGTCGAACGCGCAAAGAGCCTCCGTAGGCTTGGCGACGACATGGCACGTGCATCTCGCTATTCAGAGTCGGTGTTTCAGTCGCTTCTGGCGCGGATGTTTGGAGAGGCAGAGTGAGTATTTTGGCCTAGACACGGACATCGCGTTTCCCATGCTGTTCACGCATTATAAAGGACGTTATCGAGCGCGTGCGTCATGCGACCCTCTGCAGCGCTCGATAAAGAGTCACGCGCCCCACGCTGAGCAGCGCCGCCACATCCTGCACCCGCTGCCCGGACTCGATGAGCTGCCGCGCATGCGCGATCTGAGGCGCGGAGAGCTTGGGTTTCCTACCGAACTTCACCCCGCGCCGCTGTGCGGCCTTCACGCCGGCGCGGGTGCGCTTGGTGATGAGCGAGCGCTCGAGCTCGGCGAGTACGCCGATCATCTGCCACATAGCGCGCCCCGTGGCGGTGTCGGTATCGATTGCCTCGGTGAGCGAACGGAACTTCACGCCCCGGTGCTTCAAGTCATCGAGCATGTGGATGAGATCCCTGAGACTCCGCCCCAGCCGATCGAGCTTCCAGACAATGAGCGTATCGCCGGCCTGCAGCGTCTTCAGACATTTGAGCAGGGCAGGGCGCTGCGCCGTCGCCCCGGAAATCCCCTCGTCCTTGAAGATGGTTCTGCAACCGGCCTTCTTCAGGGCGGCGGGCTGCAGGGCCGGAGTCTGATCCTCGGTCGAGACGCGTGCGTAGCCGTATTTCATACAGATGGCGCAGCGCGCCGCTCGTTATCGGAACCATCTCAGTAACTTGTCGAGCTGGCCGGAGTCAAACTGTGTTGCGAGGAAGTCGTTGAGCCGCCGTGGATCAGGTTCTTGGCGAATGGGCTCCACGACTTCGTTCCAGCTATCAAAGTCGCCCGCGTTCCCAAAGATGATGACTCCGATTCCGTGCCGCTTTGCTTCCGCGTACACTTCTGTCAAGGTGCTGCTGAGTCGCTCCGCTTCCGCGTCGGGGACATGCAGCAGGACATAGGCCTTTGTTGCGGCGCGCAAATGCGCAAGTGCTTCATATATCGAAGTGACATCCAAAGCATCGGCGGGTTTGACTTCAAATGTGATTACATCGAAATGCCGTCCCGGAACATAGGGGAAGACGGATTGCGTAACCACCACGAGATCTGGCCGTGACCACCTGCCACCTGTATCGCGGCGCCCTTGGCGTGCAGTCGTATGTACAAGCCACAGTTCCAGTCGCTTTTCTTTCGCCCATTCGCCGTTCAGGACGGATGCTATGGGCGCGTACAATTCGTCTTCTCGCACTGAGGATGTAGTCGGCGGCGCCGCTGGCGGCGTGATTGGCTCAAGGGGCGGCGGCACGATGCGGCTGACCAACCCGCCACGGCCCCGAGCTACTGCCAATAGAGTCCTGTCGATTAGTGAATTGCGTACAGACCAGTAGCGATCGTTATCCCACCCGAGCTTCTCGCGAACCGAAGGATTGGTGACCCACTCGCCGTTAATGGGCACGAGGTTGAGCAACTTGTGTTCGTCGTCAGTCATATCAGTCATTAAAGTGGTCCTTCTGCGTGATCATGGGTTAGGACCGCGCGTGCGGCGGGCGCCCGAACAGCTCGCGCAGCAGCCGCTCGGATTCCCGTGCGCCCTCCTCGGTGAGCAGCACCGAGTGCGCCTTGCTGACCGGGTCGGTGATGTAGCCCTTCTCGTGCAGCCGGTTCATGACCGCCCAATCGAAACCCTTCCAGACCCGGTACCCATCGTGCCGGCCGAGGGAGAGCAGCGCCAGAACGGCCTGATCGATCTTGTCGGTATCGAGTTCCACGATGGCGACCTCACGAGGGATGCTCGGCAATGTCCCCGTTGTCCCAGAACGTGCCTTCCCACCCGGCGATGCGCCCCTCGTCATGACAGCGGGGACAGAACCAGAGCACATCGTTGTTATCGGTGTCGAAGAAGATGGTGAGCAGCGTGCCGCAGGGTTTGCGTCCCGGTCGGCGCCGGCAGCGCAGCATCGTCGGATCGTCGTACTGCGTCGCCTGGGAGACGATCTCCGTCCAGTAGGTGAAGAGGCGCTGCGCCCGCGGCGGCAAGGGCGCCACCTTGCCGTCCGGCAACAGGAAATGGCGCAGATCGATGCTCCAAGACTTGATCATGCGCGCCTCAGTGAACGGTTTCGCTTTCGGTGTCCGATCTTCCACAGCAGCGTTTGTACTTCTTGCCGCTGCCGCAGGGACAGGGGACGTTGCGACCAACTTTTGGGGCCGGCACGCTCATCGGGCTCGAGTCTCGGGGATCGAGCAGCCGCTTCCCGGGCCTGTTCCAGTCGATCGGGCTTGAGACACTGATGTCGCCCGCCGACCCTGCTCCCACTGGTGCCGCGCCCCGCGGTGCCGCCTCCCGCCTCCCGCCGCGCGCCGAGACTTCGACGCTTCGCGAATCGAAACATGGCTGGCTCAGCCGGACGGCCTTGAGCCGTTACGTAAGATAGCGTATCGTAGTACATTACAATACGGTTGAATCTGGAGAGCCGCCGTGGCCCGAAAAGCTGTCGCTACTGCCGAGGCCGTCTCTGCCGCCGTGGAGGCCCTGGTAGGGGAGGGACTTGATCCGACCGTCGAGCGGGTGAGGGCGAAGCTCGGCGGCGGCTCGTTCACGACAATCAGCAAGCTCCTGGCCGACGTCTTGGCTCGGCAGAGCCAAGCTGCCCAGGTGAGCGAGGTCCCCGCCGACCTCTTGGAGATCGGTCACCGGGCAGTCGCCACGATTTACGCCGCCGTACAGAGGCAGGCTCAGGGCAAGATTGAGGCCCTTGAGGCGGACGCGCGCAAGCAGATCGACGTGGCGAACCGCGCCCGGGCGGAGGCGGCGCTCGAAATTGAGCGGTTGGAGCGGGAGGCTGAGCAGGGTGCCGAGGCGCTGGCCGCAGCGCAGAGGGCCACCCAAGATGCCATCGGCCGAGCTGAGCGGGCAGAGGCGACTGCGCAGACATCGCGGGCAGAGATCGAGCGCCTAACGCGCGCGGTGGCCACCGCCCAGGCAGATGCGCAGGCGGCGCGCGAAAGCGAACATGAAGCCCAGCAGCGCGCAACCCGCATCGAGGACGCGCGGCGGGCCGCGGAGGCCGAGAATCGCAAGGAGAGCGATCGCTTACAGAAGGCTCTGGCTATGGCCGAGGCGCAAGCGGATTCAAACCGCGCGGAGGTCGAGAGGCTGACGAGCCGGCTCACCGCGGTCGCGGCTGACCGGGAGAAGATCGAGAAAGATCGCGGGGAGCTTGAGAAGCGACTGGCCAAGACGGAGGCCTCCGTCGAGGCTACGAAGGCGGAGCTGCAGAAGGCGCAGCAAGCCCTCGAGAGCGCGCGTCACGGGGAACGGCAGGCGAGGGACGAGGCGGCGGAGCTGCGCGGGCAACTCAAGGCGGCCGGAGGGGGAGAGAAGGGCAAAAAGTGATCGCCAACGCGTGGGCAAAGGTCGTGAGCCGCAACCGCGGTTGAGCGGTCCTCCGACGCTGGCTATGGATCGACAGCAACGATTTTGAGCTTACCCGCCGACCAGAAGAGGAAATCGAGCGCTTTGATCGGCGGCAAGGTGGCGGCCAGGGGATATTGAGCTTCGAGGGCGGTCACGACCGCGGGAAGCGTTGAGCCGGCCAGAAGTGTGGTGTAGAGACCGCCGAGCCACTCGTAGAATTGCAGGTAGCGATCGAGCCCCTGAGCGAAGTTTTTTCCGCCGGCGGGCGGCGAAAAGCCGAGCGCCTCCCCGACAGCACGATCGTAGATTGGATAGCCAGGGCTTACCGTAGCGGCAAGCTTTGTGACAAAGGAGAACTGCAACGACTTGTGCTTTCGGAGAGTCTTGTATCGATGAAGATCAGCGGCGATCACCCGCAGGTCGATCGTCCCGGAAACGCGCGCCCTCTCCATCAGCTTGAAATACTGCGACTTGAAGTCCGACGTCAATCCCGCATTGTCCAGACGGTAGTACGATCGGTACACGAACTGGAAGAGGGGGTTCTTGTCGACTCCGCCCCGCGCGCACTCC
>JAJZLX010000407.1 GCA_021850555.1 Pseudomonadota bacterium
GGGACTCGGCGCCCTGCCACGAATGTATTTCTGATACTGATCAGAGCACTTTCCAATGTCGTGCAGTAGACCCGCAGCGCGGGCGATCTCTTCCGCGCCAAAGTGCGCGGCGAACTCGGCCGCCCGGGCGCCCACTTCGTCCAAATGTTTTGACAACAACTCCCAATGCGCTTCGTCGCGCTCCGGGAGAGAATGAGCATACTGCACAGCCGCACCTAAATTGAACACTTAGAAAATCGCCACACTAAACAACCCTCGCCTTACAGGCTAGGGTTGTTTAGTCAGCAACATGCTCCTCAGATGACGCGGCACTACGCTCTCTCGCGCCAATACTCCGGCCGCTTGCGGTGGTGGGCGATCGCGACGACGATGGCGCTCGTGTTCGAGACCCAAAAAAACCCCTCGCATTGCCTCACCAAGATTGTTACCCGGCGTGATCGTTGCCTCGGCCGGAATGTTACCGGCGGCGCTCGATCGTAGCGCCTTCCTGCGACGCCAAACTGCCTTCCGCTTTGTGGAATACAAGCGACCGAAATGAGGCCCAGAAGCTGAATTCGGTAACAGAATTACGTGAGGCAATACGAGGGAAAAAACGATGTCGAAGGGAAACCTCTTCATCCCCACGCGCTTCGGATCGCGCTCGCCGAGAGCTCCGAGCCAAGGATGCACACTCAGCAAATCGGTGCGCAGCAGCGCGAAGCCAGGGCCCGAGCTCATCACGAAAATCATACCCCAACCCCGGGCGCCGCGCCTCGTACCAAATCGCTGCAGTCTCGGCCTCGCGCGCGGCCCCGAGAACGTAAACGGAGGGCATCCGTTAACGCAGCCGTTCATCTATGCCACGCAAGGCGTCCTCAGCGCTGATGGTCCGCGGTCGGCCGGATTCCAGTTCCGCGAGGCGCTTCGTGAACTCCGCTTTCCACGCCTGAACCGCGTTCTGGTCTGAAGTGCCATGGAGGCTCGCGATCAGATCATGGGCAAGTTCGGCGCGCTCGTTCTCGGGAAGATCGAGCGCAAGGTCGAAGACACGTTTGAGAACGGGTGACGTCATAAGAAATTCTTCCTGCCAACGGTCCCTATAGTGCTCGGACCGAGAGACGTCCAGTTGCGGTGCCGACCCGAGCACGTCGTTTCCTGTCTCTTGATCTTCGCTTTGCCCAATCAAATTGCTCCGGAGGATTGATATAGGCTAATACAGGAGTTAGAGGGAAATTTGTAACGCATTGAAAACATAAGTGATTGTGATGGTTCTGCGGAGCGATGCAACGTCTTCCCGGCAGAACCTAAACGTCATAATGGCAGTGCGGCGACGGTCGGACGGAAGAGATGCAACGGTGAGACAGCCTCGAGCCCAGAGGATGTGATCTCTGCAGAACCAAAAGTCCACATTTCGATCAAAGACTTGGCTCGAAATCGGAAGAGATGCAACGGTCCCTCGCCGCCTTTCGGCAAGCTCATGTTTTTCTGGGAATTTTCCCTGAAAAACAATACGAAGATCTCCCGCCCGGCGGAAGAGATGCGACGCGGCCAGGGAATCGATGCGAGCACTCTACCCAGGCGTGATGAAATCGAGGTTGGCGCCCGAAGCCGCCCGCATCGGCGGACTCACGGACTGACGAGCGCGTCTCTCGGGATGTGCTGCGGCGAGGGCAGGAGCATGACACCGGCGTCGGTGAGCTTCAGCCGGGCCTCGGGGTAGACCTCCTGGACCCGCTTCACCGAGTCGGCGAAGAACCGACGGAACTTGCGTAGTTCCCGATACCCATGCCCGAACTGACCCGAGAGCTGCATCCAGGTGACCGTGCTCGGCCGGCTGAGATGAAACAGCCGATGCACCAGCCAGGCATAAACATCGAGGTCCATGGGGCTCTTGCGCAGCTGCTTGAGCGCCTTGGTGGAAAGGGGTGCGGAGCGCTCGAGGATCGAGTCATAGAGCACCGGCGAGAGCACGAGGCTGCTCCCCTGCCCGATCGCGGTGGCCTCATCCCACCAGAGCCGCGCCTCCTCCACGAACAGCGCTTGGCGGATGTGCAATCCGCTACGTCCCGCGGCATCGCGGATGTTCTCGTCGATCGAGATCGCGCAATGAATTAGACGCAGCAGCTGGTTCGCGTACACTCGCAGCGACCCTCGCTCGCCGCGCGTGATCGGCACATCCAGCCGACGCAGGAACTCGTGTACGCTCGCCCCAAGGAAGATCTCAGGTGAATGGGTGCGCTTGGCCTCCGAGGCGCAGTAGATCGTGAGCAGCCGCGCTGGCACCCCATACGGCAACCCCGTGTCGGGGCGCGCGGTCGAGAGCGTCAGCTCCAGCCAGCCGTTGCGGCGAGTGAACTGCGTGAGCGCACCGGGATCAGCGTGCGGGAACGAGCACTGGATCAGCGGGACATACTGGAACGAAATCCCCTCGCTCAACGCCGAGCCCGCGGTCTCACCGATGGCCGAGAGCGCCGCAGAGGTTGGTCTCGAAGCGCTCGGCGGCGCAGCCGGGAGTGCCGAGGTCGCAAGCGTGTTGCGCACGAGATGCGTTGCGAGGGCACCGGCGGGAAGCGCCGGAACCGCCCCCTGCCCCGCCGCGTTTTCCCTCGTCGCGGACGGCTCGCGCGCCGTTACAGGTTGGGCCGCGGCCCCGCGCCGGCGGCGCAATTCATGTTGAACCGGGACTTCAAATGCTGCGGGGGAGACCGTGGGAAACCGCGCTCGAATCCACTCCACTG
Organism: Pseudomonadota bacterium; assembly: GCA_021850555.1. The sequence continues at coordinate 2,718 of JAJZLX010000407.1, forward strand.
GAAATCGGGCGGCGAGTAGCTGGCGCACGGTGAGTTCAGGCGAGACGCCGACCTCGCCGAGCAGCCGCACATGCCGCTCAAACCGAGCCGTTTCCGAGACCGTCTGCGTGTCCTCGCCCATTCTCCGCCGCCGTCGCCCCCAATCGTGATTCTATGATGGTCCTGCGCACGGATTTCTGCTAGTTTTGGTGCAATATCCGTGTGCAGCGCGTTCCTTGGGAGCACAGTGTGCCAGCGATCACCGCCCTCGACAAGCTCCAGACCATCCTCTCCGCGAGCGAGAGTTTCCTGCAGAAGATGCACGAACTTGGCGCCGAGCCGCATCAGCGCAAAACGTTCCAGCGCCTCTTCAGTCCAGGCGAAGCCGCGGAGATGGTCGGCCGCGACCGCACTACCCTCGCCCGCGCCGAGTCCGAGATCGGCATGGTGGCACCGGCCCGCAATCCCGGCAATAACCGCCGCGTCGGCTACACGCTTGAGCAAGTCCAGGCCTTCAGGGCCCACTTCGGGACCCTCCCCTGGCGCGATTCGGCCACCGACGCCCCGCTCGTGCTCGCCTGCCAGAACTTCAAGGGCGGCGTCGGCAAGTCCACCACCTGCGTAAACCTCGCCCATTATCTGGCCCTGAAGGGCTATCGCGTACTCGTCGTCGATACCGACAGCCAGGCCACCACTACCTCCATGTTCGGCTACGTGCCGGACGCGGAGATCACCGCTGACGACACCATCCTGCCCTACCTCGCGAGCGAGCAGCCCAGCCTCACCTACGCCGTGCGCAAGACCTACTTCCCCGGGATCGATCTGATCCCGGCCTGTCTCGCCCTCTACGAAGCCGAGATCGCCATCGTCATGCGCGTCGGCGCCCAGGCCAGCCGCGAGCAGCGCATCGCCTTTTTCAGCGAGCTGCGCTACGGCATCGAGACCGTTGCCCAGAACTACGATCTGATCCTGATCGACAGCCCGCCCGCCCTCGGCATGATCTCGATCAACGTGCTCCTTGCCGCCGATGCCCTCGTCGTGCCCTCGGCCGCGCGCATGTTCGACTTCTCGAGCACCGTGCAATTCTTCCGCATGGTACATGCCTACATCGGACAGCTCGATCCCACCAAGACCTACCGCTGGATCTCCGTCCTCACCTCGCTCTTCGACCGGCGCTATGAGAGCCAGAAGCAGTTCTTCGAGGTCATGCGCGCCTGTTTCGGCGACTCGGTGTTCCAGCGCGTGTTCTTCCACTCGAGCGCCGTCATCAACGCCGCCGCCCAGTTCACCACCCCCTACGAACAGCCCAAGCCAGATCGCGCGGTGCTCAAGATGATGGACAATGTCTTCGAGGAAATCGAGCTTGCGGTGCTGCGCGAGTGGCCGTCCAAGGCGACCGAACTCACCCAGAGGGCCATCGCGTGAGGACGGGACAACGGCCGGAGCAGGGCAGGGAGGTTTCGTCTCGAAACCTACGTAACCAATTGATCAAAGAGATAAATATGGCATTTCAGGTAGCGTACAGAGGAGCCCTCAACCATGGCCAGTAAGCTCTTCGGCGGCACCAATCTGAGCGAGATCGCCCGCTCGCTCAAAGAGCATCCCGAGCCCACGCCTTTTGACAAATCGGCCGTGCGACCCATCCTGCCCGCCGCCGAGATGGCCATCACCGGCCGCACGCTGCCGGCGCTCGAGCGCGAGAACATCTTCTCCGTCGATCCCAGGCGCGTACGCGCGTGGCGCTATCACAACCGCGCCGACAGCTGGTACACGCGCGAGCGTTGCCAGGATCTCATCGACTCCATCGCCCGGGACGAACAGCAGGTGCCCGCCGTCGCCCGCAAGCTCACCGGCGATCAGAACTACGATTACGAACTCATCTATGGCATGCGCCGCCGTTATGCCTGCGAGGTGCTCGGCAAGAAACTCAAGATCCGTGTCATCGACGCCGACGACACCCGCGCTGCCGTCCTGATGCACATCGAGAACGCCGACCGCCAGGACATCACCCCCATGGAGCGCGCGCTGTCATTTCAGGCACAGATCGAGGCTAAGGTATTCGCCACACAAGAAGCGTTAAGCGAAGCCATAGGCCTGAGCAAAGGGCAGGTGGCCAAAATGCTCAAAGCGGCCGACCTAGTGCAACACACGCCTATTGGCGGTCTGTTCCCGGATAAGAGCGCCGTGCCAATCGAGCAAAGCTACAAACTTGCCACCCTTATGGACCGCCCTGGTGCGAAAGAGGTTGTCCTCAAGGCCGCCCAGAACTTGCGGAAAGCGGATCCTGCGCGTGAGCCGAGCGCCATCCTCAAAGTCCTCATCGGAAGCCTCGACCGCTCGAAGAAATTCGAGCCCATCCAGAAACACTACAACGTCGGCACCTCCCGCCGCATCGTTGTTACCCGCAATGCACGGGGCAAGGTGACGTTGGCCTTCCCGCAGGGGTTGAAGGATCTCGACAAGGACGAAGTGCTGACCGCAGTGGGGCAGATCGTGAGGGATCTCAGCTGAGACGAGAACAGGATAATGAACACGATCTGCGGCCGGTGCGCGCAAGCGAGGAGACCCGATCCGAAGACACTGTCATGCTTTCGCCTCTGCTTGTGCGCAGGCGTGGAACATTCCGTGGAACATTTCTGCCAACGATACCCTTTGTATTCAATAAGTTATACGGAAATCCGGCTGGAAGGAGAGGGCGATTGGAGGAGTATGGCAACCTGATCGACGGGAAGGGGAACAAATGGTACCCTTGAGGCGTGTATCAGAAGCTCTCCGATACTGTGATCGCCGAGACCTGTCGCGAACTGCTACTGGCTCACCGACGTGTCACGGTGCGTCGAGTTTCCGAAGAACTTCGACGACGACACCGCGCGAGCGGAAAGAATGCGCGGGTGGCGCGGATCCTGCGCGAGCAGTCCGTGCGCATGGCGATCCCGAGCTACGAGGGCACACCTGAGGCGGAGATCGCCCGACTACAGGCGGCGTTGCGAGAGTCCGAGCGGCAGCGGTCCGAAGCGATCGCGCGTGCAGCATTGTCCGAAGAGCGCGAGCGATCGCATCAGGACCTATGGGCTGATCGCTTCGCTGAGCGGATGCAAGAGAATGAGCGGCGGCTGGCGGAGGCCATCAAGCGCTGCGAGCGCGAGGCGGCCGCGCAGCAGCTGCGGCTCCACCAGCGGATCGCCGAGCTCGAGCGGGAGAACGTGCGCCTTGCTGAGGGGCGGCCGACAGAGGAGGGCACATAGCGCGGCATTGGCCGACTCCGTCTGAGCACGGCCACCTCATCACGCTGTTGGACTCATTGACAACGCCCCTCGGGTGTTGTCATTCTCTCCAACATGCGAGCGCGACTGCTGGTCGATCAGCGGATTATTCTCTCTGATCACGAGTTCGCCGAGCTCGTGATCAGAGAGCTTCCCGCACCGCTGCACGGCAGCGCCCATGACTTGAAATACCGCCTGGCCTTTCAGGTGTTCATGCCGCGCGCGTGATCGCATCTGATCCTGTCTCGCATTGACTTGA
>JAJZLX010000062.1 GCA_021850555.1 Pseudomonadota bacterium
CGAGTGCCCCCCAATCTACTCAAGGCAGGAAATGTTCTAATGCCCAACCCTCCGAAAGGCGGAACAGCGGAAAAGGAATTGGAGTGCGCGGATACGAGTAACCGCAGCGCCGCACGGGTCGCGATCGTCACCGGCGCGGGACGCGGTCTCGGCCGGGCAATGGCGCTCGGCCTGGCGCAAGCCTGGATCCGAGTCGTGGCGACGTCGGGCCCGAGAGCGGGCGGAGATCGACGCCGTGGCCACCGAGGCGGGTACGGACCGGGTCATCCCCGTTCTCGCCGACGTTACCCGTGAAACCGACGCGGATGGCGTCGTCTCTGCCGCGCTGGAACGGTTCGCCCGCCTGGACATCCTGGTCAACAACCCCGGGCGGGGCACGAGGTACGTCAGTGAATCCTTCATGACCGAGCCGACCCCGTTCTGGGAGGTCTAGCCCGAGACCTGGCGGATGGTGATCGATACCAACGTCAACATTCCGTTCCTGACGGCGCGCGCCGCTCACCGCTCATGGTGCGCGCGGGATGGGGACGCATCGTGAATGTCTCGATAAGCCGGTCGACCATGCGCCGGGCCGGATTCTCGCCCTGTGGCCCATCGAAGGCGGCCCTGGAGTCCGAGACCGCCATCTGGGCGCAGGATCTGCGCGGCACCGGAGTGACGGTAAATGCCCTGCTGCCGGGCGGCACCACGCTGACCGGGATGATTCCCGCTCGCTACCCGGAGAGTGCCCGAGGCAGGCTCCTCGACCCGGCAATCATGGTGCCGCCACTGCTTTGGCTGGTGTCGGACGAGGCGACCGCGATCTCCGGTCGGCGCATCATCGCCAATCAATGGAATGACGCCAATCCGGTTGCAACGACCGAAGGCGCCGGCGGGGATAGCGAAGCGACAGGCCAGCCGGCTCCCTGATCGGTGACAGCACTCTCGCCGAAGCCTCGCTGAGTATCCAAGGAGCCAGTGACGTCTCCTGTTTCGGTCGAAGCGCGGCCGTCATGATGCATTGAGATGCAGATAGTGAAACCCGGCTCCGACCGTGCCCGGAGCCGGGAGACGCGACACGTCAAAGCAGTCCCAATTCGGCAAAGCTGAGTACGCTTGGACCGGCAAGGACCAGATGATCCAGCAACCTCACATCAATCGCGGCCATAGCACTCGCCAACTTCTTCGTGATAAGTTCGTCCGCCTGACTTTGGTCCTTCACACCCGACGGATGGTTGTGCCATGCGACCGCCGCGGCGGCCTGACGATCTAACACCAGCTTCACGACTTCGCGCGGATAGACGCTCGCGCCGTCAATGGTACCGCGGAAGAGTTCCACGCAATCGATCACCCGATGGCGTCCGTCGACGAGGATCAGTCCGAAGCACTCATAGTCCAGATGCCCGACGCGTGTCGTGAGGTATTCACCGACCTTCTGCGGCGACTGCAGCAACGCCCCGCGCCGCACCCGATGCGAGAGCACCGCCCGGGCCGCCGCCAAGATGTCCCGGCTCGAGGCCTGCTCGACAGTGCCATCGTCATGATGAATAAACAGATTGTGGTTCGACATGATCGATCTCCGGTCTTGCTCGGGCGGATTGCCCGAGGCCGGAGGCAGGCCATCGCAGCGCAGCCGTCACGGGCTGGCCGAAGGCCACTTTTGGCGAGTAGAGGAACGCGCAGCGTGAGCAACGGAGCGCCTTGACGGCGAGACCGATGGCGTACAATCAAAAGATCAGGCAAGCCCGCCCTCTACATCCAGTGAGAAATGAGCTCCGTCACCGACGACAAGTCGAGTACTCGCAAGACGGACGACGGCAGTGTCTCGAACATGAGATCCGCAGAACTGTCGACGCATCTGTTGCCACATACAATAATCGGATTCAATCAATTTCAGGAACGCAAGTCGTCAAAATGACGCACTGCAGAGATCACACGGAATCTCATGCAGCCTGGAGAGCATTGAATGCCAAGAGATGGCAAAGGTGTTATTTCGGCGCGGATTTGCCCCTCGCATTGCCTCGCCACGATTGTTACTCGGCATGAGCGTTGCCTCACCCAGATTGTTACCGCAGGCGCTCGATTGCATCGCCTGTCTGCGACACCATGCTGCCTTCCTCTTTGTTGAATGCAAGCGAGCGAAATGGGTCCCAGAGGCCCATTTCGGTAACATCACCGATGATGCACTCGGTAACAGAATTACGTGAGGCAATACGAGGGGATTTGCCGTTCATTGATGGCACGGGCGGCATTGCATTCCTGGCGATACGACGACGCCGATATATTCGAATGAATCGCAGGAGCGGCTGCGGCGCAGCGATCGTCCGCTGCCCAAGAGGTGAAGCCAATCACTCCGCATTTAGCACGGGGAGGGCGGAGCCCTGAGTACGCCTAGGGATTCACGCCCTGCGAATGAGCAGCCAGGCGCGCGACGCGCTCGCGAATCTGATCGCGCGCAGCGCGGAATCGCCGCCGCATCTCCTCCGCTGGAATCGTGGGATCGTTCGAGGCCGGATCCGGTATTGGCCAGTGAAGCCGTGCAACGTTTCCCGGCAAGACCGGGCAAACTTCTTCAGCGCACAACGTGATCACGGCGTCCAGTCCAATGGGATCGATCTCCTCCACCGACTTGGACCGATGCGCCGAGATGTCGATGCCAATCTCGGCCATGACCTCGATGGCGTACGGATTGACCTTGGAGGGGAGCGACCCCGCACTCTGCACCTGCACGCGATCTCCCAGCAAGGAGCGCGCAAGTCCCTCGGCCATCTGGCTACGGGCGGAGTTCGCAACGCAGAGAAACAGAATACGCTGCATCATGCGCGCCCACGCCCCTCTGCCTGGTCCTCTGATCCGGTGGTGCATGCCAGCGTACTGGACCGCTCGTACCAACCTTTGGTACGGTTGACGATCTTCACGACGGAGAGCATCACCGGCACCTCGACGAGCACACCCACAACGGTGGCAAGGGCGGCCCCGGAGCGGATGCCGAAGACGCTGATCGCGGTGGCGACCGCGAGCTCGAAGAAGTTACTTGCGCCAATGAGCGCCGAAGGCGCTGCGACGCAATGTGCCTCCCCTAGCTTCCGGTTGAGGAGGTAAGCGAGCCCAGCATTGAAGTAGACCTGGATGAGAATTGGCACGGCAAGCAGCACGATCACGAGCGGCTGCGCCACGATCTGGGTCCCCTGGAACGCGAAGAGCACCACCAGAGTCGCGAGCAATGCCACGAGCGTGACCGGGTGCAGGACGGCCAGGAAGCGCCGCAGCGCCGGCTCCGCGCCACGGGCGAGGAGACTGCGGCGAATGGCTTGCGCGATCAGTACCGGGATCACGATATAAATCGCAACCGAGAGCAGGAGCGTCTGCCACGGTACCGTGATCGAGGCGAGGCCCAGGAGCAATCCCACGATCGGGGCGAAGGTGAAGATCATCAGCACGTCATTCAGCGCAACTTGTGAGAGGGTGAAGTGCGGCTCCCCTCTCGAGAGCTGACTCCACACGAATACCATCGCCGTGCAGGGGGCGGCCGAAAGGATGACGAGCCCGGCGATATACGAGCTGATCTCGCCCGCCGGGAGAATGGGCCGGAACAGGTGACCGATAAAGATCCACCCCAGGAGTGCCATTGAAAAGGGCTTGACCGCCCAGTTCACAAACAGCGTGACGCCGATCCCGCGCCAGTGCTCCTTCACCCGTTGCAGTTCGCCGAAATCGATCTTGACCAGCATCGGCACGATCATCAGCCAGATGAGCACGGCAACGGGCAAATTGACCTGGGCCAGCTCGGCGGAGGCGATGATGCGGAAGACGCCCGGCAGCAGCTTGCCGAGCGCGATCCCCGCGCCGATGCAGAGCACAACCCAAAGGGTCAGAAAGCGTTCGAATCGGGACACGCGAAACTCCTATTGGCAGCAGCTGCCCTTCGGGCCACCAGCCGCGCTCGCAGGCCCTTGGATCGGAGCGCAGCACGCCGACTGGACCGTCGTCCCCGGTCTGACCGTGTCCTGACCATATACCGTGCTCTCGCCGGTGGTCAGGAATGTCTCCCACAGAATGCCCTGCGGATCGGAGATCCAGCTCTTCTCGCTCTGGGCATAGCAGCAGGTCGTTTCGCCTTCCTCGAGCACGGGACGCTCGGCTCGCTTCAGGATCCCGTAGACCTCTTCCAGCTCGGCCTGATTCTCGACCTGGATGCCCAAATGCTCGACGCCAGGGGCCGCCCCACGCTGGCTGATCGCGAAGTTCACCCGAGGATCCTCAAGCATCCACTTGGCGTAATCGGGTTTGAGTACGGCCGGCTCGGCCGAAAAGAGGGCCGAATAGAATCTGACGGAGGCCGCGAGGTCCTCGACGGCGAGGTGGACATGGAATCTTTTCATGGGAATACCGAATGAGTTGCGGGACGACTATATTTTTATATAATTGCAACGATGAAATCAACTGAAGCGATTTCCGCCCTCAGCGCTCTCGCGTCCGAGGCGCGCCTGGCGGTCTTCCGCCTGCTCGTCAAGCGCGGACCGGCGGGCTACACCCCGTCCGACCTGACCCGGCGCCTCGGCGTGCCGGCGCCGACCCTCTCCTTCCATTTGCGGGAGCTCGTCAACGCCGAGCTCGTGATGAGCCGCCGAGAGGGACGGAACCTCTTCTACAGCCCCAACCTGGAGCGGATGAACTCGCTGGTGGGCTTTCTGACCGAGCATTGCTGTGTCCTCGCCGACGAAGCCTGCGGGGCGAACTGCAAGCCGCTTTCGGCCTCAGAGCAGCTCAGCACCCCGGCGAAGCAGAGACGCGCATAGACCGCAATCCTGGACTGTCGCCGATTGATATCCAATACCGCATATCACGTTCTCTTCCTCTGCACGGGGAATTCCGCCCGAAGCATCTTGGCCGAGGCCTATCTCAATCACCGCGGACGCGATCAATTTTGCGCTCACAGCGCCGGCAGCCATCCGGTCGGACACGTGAATCCGTTGGCTCTCGAGCTGCTGGCGAAGAGCGGGCTATCGGTGAGCGGTTTGCGCAGCAAGAGCTGGGACGAGTTCGCCGTTCCGGCGGCGCCTGCACTCGACTTTGTCTTCACCGTCTGCGACAAGGCCGCCGGCGAGGCCTGCCCCGTCTGGCCGGGTCAGCCAGTGACTGCGCATTGGGGTGTGCCCGACCCAGCCGCTGTTTCCGGAACACGGGAGCAGAGGATGCACGCCGTGAACGACGCGTTTAGGGTTCTCGAGCGGCGCATCGATCTATTCATGTGCCTGCCAATCAGCAGCCTCGACCGAATGTCGTTGCGAGAGCGCGTACGAGAGATCGGCAAGCGCTGAGCGCGGGTGAGATTCGAGGAGAGCAGCTCAAATGACCAGTAACGAGAAATCGACTGCGCCAACGGGCCCGGCGTCCTTGTCCGCGCCCGTCATCATCTATCACAACCCCGCGTGCGGGACCTCGCGCAATGTGCTTGCCCTGATCCGCAACGCGGGCGTCGAGCCGACGGTAGTCGAATACCTCAAGACGCCCCCTGATCGTGCAACCCTTCTCGACCTACTGCAAAGAATGGGTGCGCGTCCGCGCGAGATCCTTCGCGAGAAGGGCACCCCCTATGGGGAACTCGGATTGGGGTCCCCGCAACTCACGGACGAGCAGCTCATGGACGCAATGCTCGCACACCCAATACTGATCAATCGACCGATAGTCGTCACCCCGTGGGGCGTCAAGCTCTGCCGACCGTCGGAGACGGTTCTCGACATTTTGCCCCTTCCACAGACGCGACCAATTGCCAAGGAAGACGGCGAGCGCATCATCGACCAGGACGGACGGAGAATCCGCTAGCGCGCGCCAACCGGCCGCCCGACGCCGGGGGGCGGACCACCGCCGCTACCGCACCCGCGGATGGCGAGCGCCGGCACCGAGCACCAGCGCTCCCGATACCGCCTCGTCTAGGGTTGTCGCTTCATCAGATGCCCATGCTCCCGCCAGCAACTGACGAGATTACGCAGCGCGGGCTTCTCCATCAGCTGGCTATGCGCCTTGAAGCATGCCTGAAGCTCGGCATCCGTCACGGCAAACGCCGTGGCCGACACCAGCATGACGCCTGCAAGGACCGAAGGGATCAAGACTCGCTTGTTCATGGTAGTCACCTCCATCGAATGGGCGGCAGCCAACGGCTGTCGCCCCGGGAACATCGGGCGTGCACCTGCATACACGGTGCGGTTCGGTCTTGAACTGAACGTCGCCGGCG
>JAJZLX010000704.1 GCA_021850555.1 Pseudomonadota bacterium
CGCCTTGATCGCCACGCGGCGTATGTCCGTGGCCTCGCAGGTCCGTCAGATGCCGCAGCACCGTCCGCTCGCTTGGCAGCGGCTCGAATCCCTCGCGTTCCAGCGTCCGCAGGACCTGCTTGGCAGTAAGCGTACCGCGGTCGGTCTCACGGCCGAGGGCCTGCGCGATCCCCTCCCGTAGCCGCTCAGCGCTGGCCTGGCGCTCGTCGTTCACGCGCCGCAGTGTGTCGGGGCCGGCCTCGAGCTGCGCCCGCAGGCGGGAGTTCTCGGCCTCCAATGCGCGGATGCGCCGCACCAGCGCCGAGGTGTCCGTCTCCCCATGCGCCAGCGCGAACCGCTGCGCCTCGATCAATTGCAAGCGCCTGCTCACTCTCGCGCCTCCTGCGCTCGGATGATTGCCTTGATCCGGTCCTCGGTCAGCCCAAGTGCCGCAGCGATGCGTTCCACGCTGTTTCCCGAGGCGTACATCCTGAAGATCGACCGCTCGAGCGCCTCGCCCCACGGGTGCGGGCGCGGCCCCGCGGCATTCGGCGATGCACTCCACGGCTCGCGCCAGGGGTGCCCGCTCATGCTGCCCCGCGCTTTGCGCGCGCCTCCGCGATCTTGCGCCGGTCCTCGAGCACCGCAGCCCGCCAATCGTCGAGGCTCGCATGGGCGGCCTCCTGCGGGGCGATCACACTACCGTCAGGGCACAGCACGGCCCACCAGCCGAAAGGCTCATCCGGGCAGATTGGCTCCGCGCTGAGCGCACCGGGCGCGACGCGCCAAGCGACGATCGGCAGCCGGCAGACGGTGCCATCCTCGAGCATCGTCACAGCGAAGTAACCCGGCGCGGCAGGGATCGGCGCAGTCAGTCGCAGCGGGTCGAAGTTCGGATCCGCCGCAACCGTGACGCGAGGCTCGCCCGTCGCGTCGATGTACTCGATTTCCGTCCGCATGCCCCGGGGCGTCTCGTTCGTCCAGAGCTGACGGATCCGTACCACGCGATCGACGGAGATGTACCCGGCGGCCGTTTGGGTGAATGTGCTCATCGCCAGGTCCTCCTGGTGCGGTACCCGATCCGCAGTGCCCGCACCGAGCGCATGAGCCACCAGGTACTTACGCATACCAGAACGATCCCAAGTGCACGCTCGATCATGGAATTCTCGCTTCGGCGGCTTCCCGCCAGTATTCGCAGAAAGGGGTCAGTCCCGGGCAGCGCTCGGCAGCCGAGTAACGAACCGATCGAGCCACCGATCGATTACCTCGACATACCCGCGTGCAACGTCAGGATCACGGCAAGCGAGTGCGACGGCTGCGGGGTCGCTCGTGGCGCAGAAAGCCGCCAGCTCGCGCAGGAGTCCGAGCGCGCGGGATGCGGTCGCCGGATCAGCCGGCGTTACTTGCGGCGCAGGCGCTTCCGGTCTGCTCGAGGTGCCCATGCGTGCGAGTTCCGTCACAGTCGGAGGTTGCCGGCTTTCAACGGCGCCCGTGAAGTCTGGCTCCGGGACGCTGGCGATGCGGAGCGCCGTCTTGCGCTGGTGATCGGAGAGGCCGGCATCGCGCGCTGCCCGGGTGCGTGTCTCACCAACGGGTGGGCGCCCACCCGTTGGTCCGCCGCGATCGCCTCCGCGCTGGTCTGGAATCTGCTTGAGCAGCTCGCCCATGCGCCGCTGTGCCCGCGCCTGGATTCGCAACGCGAGGCTGTGCAGGGTGTTGTCCCGAGCCTGTCGGGCATAGCTGGCGAGCGCCGCGGCCTTGTCCGACCAGTTCTTGCACTCGTCGACGCGAGAGCACTCGGCGAGCGCCTTCTGTGCGGTTTCATAGGTCACAGGCAGACGGGCATCGGCCACGGCGGGGAGATTCTGTGCGGTCTCAGACATGGTGCACCTCGCCGCGCTTGCGGCTCACGAGTAGATCGTTGAAGTCCTTGGCCGGCGCGGGCGGCGTTTTGAGTTCGACGCGGACACGGCCCTGTAGGCGCTCCATCAGATGAGCGGCGGCGAGCAGGCCCGGCTCGTCTCGATCGGCGTAGATCCGAAGGGTCTGCACGCCAGCGGGCGGCTCGAACTTCCCGAGCAGCGACGTGTTGAGCGCGGCCCATACCGGAATGCCATCGAGCACCGCGGCGGACAGCGCCGTCTCGAGCCCCTCGGCGACGCCGAGCACCTCGCCGGCCGGCATGAGGGGCACCGCGCAGCCTTCGCGGCCGGTCAGCGGCCCGAGCAGCTTGCGCGGCTCGTGTCCGTCGAGCTTGCGGCCCGCGTGCAGGTAGGTGACATGCGCAGTCACCAGCGCTCCGGCGTGGTCGCGCACCTCGGCGAGCAGCGCCGGAAACTTGCCGACCCGTTGCCCCTCGGTGAAGTAGTCGACGCTGGCGTGTGCGCGCAGGCCGCAGTCAGGTGGGAGAGGCCACAGCGCGCGGCTGCTGAGGTAGTCGACGGCATCGGCACAGTCGGCTACAGCGCACGCTGAGCGCACCAGCGTCCGAACGCGGTTGGAAGGTGTGGCGACGGCAGGGGGCGAGTCGATCGCCGCTCCTGCGCGATCCTGTGCGGTTTGGTGCGGTGTCGGTTCGTCGCGCCCGTCAAGGCCGGCCGCCCGCATGACCTGGCGGCGCGCCTCGGGGAAAGTCCAACCATGCACGCGCTGAAGCAACGCGAAGCCATCCCCGGCGCCGCAACCGCGACAGATGAAGTCTCCGCGGAGCTTGCGGTTGTCGAACGTGAACCGATCGCGCCCGCCACAGGCCGGGCACGGGCCGGCCTTCTTCGGGCGTAGCGATTCCTCGGGAATGCCAAGCTGCGCCAGGATCGCCGGCCAGGATGAGCCGACCTGCGCGTGTATGTCAGCGGCGCGCAGCATTAGGCCACCCTAGCCCGCGAGCGCGCGAACTTGATCCGGCGATGCGTCAACCAGCCGGCCACCGTGGCGCTCGGCGTCATTGGCTCGAGCGACCAGTAGCGCGAGGGGATGCGCTGCTCCGGGAGGTCGAACTTTTCACGCATTGCATGCCACGCGGCGGCGCGGCACTTGTTCGGGGTCGCGCGCCACTTCGCCGGGTCTCGCCGCGCCGCATCGCCGAGCGCTTCACGAAAGAACTGCAGCACCTCGGGCGAGTGCGCCGTGGGTGCGGCGGCCGCATCAACATCGAGTTCCGCGAGGCGCGCTTCCTGAACCGCAACGGGCTTTGCCGTCGGAGCGGGCGCCCATCCGCAAAGCCGGCACGCGCTCCCGTCCTCGCTGACGAGCCACACATGGTGACACTCTGGACACGTGCGCGGCTGCTCGACGGTCTCGGTGCGGCTGCGCGCCTCTGCTTCGCGGTTGACGTTGCGCGCATCGTCGAGATTCCAACCGAAGTCCGAGGTTGGCAGCCCGAGGTTCTCGACAACGCGGCCGTGGTCGATCAGCACGAAGTGGTCCTTGCCGGGCGCCGGGCGCATGCCGCGTCCCACCATCTGCAAGTACATCGGCAAGCTGCGCGTTGGACGTGCGAGCACGATGCACTCGACGCTCGGCACGTCGACGCCGTAGGCCATCAGGAAGCAATTGACTAGCACCTGCGTCTGCCCTGTCTCGAGGCGCGCGATCACTTCTTCGCGAGTCTGCTCATCGTCCTGGTCGGTCAGCAGCTCGGCCGCGATGCCGGCCCGGCTGAAGCCCTCGACGAGGGACGCGCCGTGCGCTTTGTTGCACGCGAAAATGATCGATCGCTTGCCGCTGGCGATCGCGAGCCAGTTCTCGATCACGTCGCCGATGAGCTTCGGGCGCGAGAGCAAACTCGCGGCCGCACCCTCGGCGTAGTCGCCGGCCGCGTCTTTTGGGAGCGCCTTCAATTCGGCACGCGAAACGATCGGCACGCTGAAGATCCGGGGGCGCACGAGGCTGCCCTCCCGGATCAGCTCGAAGATCGACGGCCCGAGGATCAGCCGATCGAATGCCGCCGAGAGAGACTTGCCAGACTTTCGCGCCGGAGTCGCCGTGAACCCGAGTCGCAGCGCCTCCGGGTACTGCTCGAGGATCGCCATGCGCGAGTCGGCCGCCGCGAGGTGGGCTTCGTCGAAGATCACAACCTCGGCACTGGGCAACGGCATGCGCGCGTCCGCGACGCAGCGGCGGTAGAGCGTGTCAGCCGAGGCCACCTGCACGAGCTTCGAGGCATCGAACATCCCACGCAGGTCGGCGGCGATTATTCCGTGCGGGACGCCGAAGGCTTCGAGTCGTTCGTGAATCTGGCGCACCAGGCGCGTGCGGGTCGCCAGGATCAGGACGCGCAGCATGTTGTTTGAGGCGCAGAGTGCTACGGCCGCCACTTCATGAGTCTTGCCGCCGCCCGTGGGGAGCTGGCGAAGGATGCGCCGCTCGCCCTCGCGCATGGCCGCGGCGATCTCGGCGAGGCCCTCGCGCTGATAGGGGCGGAGCACATCACAGACGGGCGGCGGCGAATCGAGAAAGCCGGCGAAGGGGAGAGCACTCACCGCTTACCCCTCCCGAAGCTCCCTACTGCATCACCCCGTTGATAGGCTTCCCCCTTCGTAAGCAATCCGGGGGATGGGGATGGGGATGGGGATGGATGCGATACGCTCAGCGATCGCTCAGCGACTCGCTCAGCGATTGGCACCACATCGGACGGAAGGGGCGTGCCCCAGCGCCGGTGATTGGTTTTCGCCGCGCCAGTGCGACGCATTTTGCGCAGCTCAAGAGAGTTTCCACGGTGCTGCTCGAGCCGCTCGTTGACTAGGCCATCGGGGGTCTCGGCGAACTTCCGCGAGATCCGCTTCCAGAGCGGGCGAAATTCCTTCGGCGTCGTGCGCGCAATGATCGCAAGCCGGTTGATGTCGTTCGGCAAGGGGCCGCTTCCCCACTGCGCGCCGAGAAGGAGGAAGTAGGCGCCCGTCTCTTGAAGCGTCCAGCCCTGCGTTGCATCGAGAAAGTCGCGATGAAACCACGGCACAAAAGGCAGCGAATCGGCGCTCATGGTCGCGCCCTCAGCGCGCAGCGGTCGCCACAGCCGGCGCAGTGTTGTATAATTGGTGCGCTCTCATCGATAAGCCGCTGTCCCGGAGTGCCACCTCCGGGCGCGGCGCCCTGCGCGCCCACTACGCGGCCCGCTCGCGCTCGGCGGCGCGCTCGGCGAGCCAGTTATCAACCTCGTCTTCAAACCAGCCCGAAGCGCGCGCGGTAAGTTTGATGCGCGGCGGAAACCAGCCTTCGCGGCCTCCGCGATAGATCGAATCACGGCCGAGTCCGGTTTTTGCCATGAGGGCCGGCAATCGCAGAATCTTGCGGGACGGGGAAGTCATGTCGCTGCTCCGCTCCATCTGTTCGCCGCGGCGGTTGCCCTCGGCGGCCCTCGGCGGGCAGCAGCAATTAAATTACGCGGGACGTGCTAAGTCGCCCGCCAAATAACCCGGTTATTTTGCGCTGGACTTTCGGCGAGACGTTGGCGCCGTCGGTCCTTTGTCAGGGGGATCTGCCCCGGTGAGTCGCCGCAGGCGCGGGTTCTTTCTCACGATGCGGTCGAGCGCCTTGCGAGTAATTGGCATTCCATCGGCGCGCTGCTCCGGATCCGAAGCGCTATGACCGGCCGCGTTGGACAGCGCGCCGCGGAAATCTCGCTCTGCCTTCGCATTGCGCTGCGCGTATGTCCCAGCCCTTTGAGGAGGGGCGCCAAAGAACGTTTCTTCGAGCGTCATCCGCCCTCGCGCGTCCAGATAAGCCTGGAATGCATGCTGCATCGCAACAAGGAACTCTGGTGGCGGATAGCGCCCGTGGACCAGAAAGCGAAACAACACCCGCAGTGGATGGTCGTCTGGCTCGGAATCGACACGCTTAAGGTCCGGAATCGCTACCTTCGAGAGTGTCTTCCATTGCTCGCTCAGTAGTGGCAGACGCCCACGTTCCAGCTCGGCTTTCGCCGCCTCTACATCAGCCCACGTTACGCCTTGGTCGTGCATGCTGGCCTTCTCCCAGCCCTTCAGAGAGAGCGCCGCACGAGACCGGTGAAGGATCCGGCTTTTCGGGAGCTACCCTACGTGCGGCGGGTTCAGTCTATCGCCTCATGCCTTGCGCCGGATCGGCACGATCTTGCCGCCGGCCTTGAGCGCATCGAGATAGTCGGCCCACGCCTGCATCATCCGGCGGCGTTCCTCGAGGCGCTGTGCCCGGTTGTACGCCGCCCGCACCTTGTTGCGCTCGGCGTGCGCGAGCTGCAACTCGATGACATCGG
>JAJZLX010000060.1 GCA_021850555.1 Pseudomonadota bacterium
TGCACCTTTTCTCGCAGGCAAAGGGGCAGCTGCGCTACGACCCCGAACGCGCCGCCCTGCTCCCGGGCACAGGCTCGAAGAGCTTCCATTGCGCGGGGGCTGCGGCCGGCAACCTGGCGCTGCACCATTGCCTGACGGATGGTTTCGCCGCCGGGCGCGAAGCCGCCAAGGCCGCTGGAGCCATGCGCGATGCCGGGCGGGCCCCCACCACGGACGTGGATCTGGCAGCGACCTCCGTGTTCTGGGCGAGTCCTGAAAGCTCACGCCGCAAGGCCTGGGTCGACTTCCAGAACGATGTCACGCGCGCAGATCTCGAGCTCGCCGTGCGCGAGAACCTGCGCTCGGTGGAGCACCTCAAGCGCTACACCACCACCGGCATGGCGGTCGATCAAGGCAAGACGAGCAACATGAATGCGCTTGCCCTTCTCGCCGAGCTCACCGGCACCTCGATTGCGCAGGTCGGCAACACCACGTTCCGTCCGCCCTACGATCCGGTCACTCTGGGGAGCCTCGCGGGGCGGCACGTCGGGGCGTTCTATCATCCATTGCGCCGCACTCCGCTCGATCGCTGGCACGCCGCGCACGGCGCGGTACTCGAGGACTTCGGGGGCTGGCTTCGCCCAGCCTGGTACGCGGGCGATCGCCGGCACCGGGACGATTGCATCCGGGCCGAGAAGCGCGCTGCGCGCACGGCGGTCAGCCTCTTCGATGGCTCGCCGCTCGGCAAGATCGAAGTGCGAGGCCCCGATGCGACGGTATTCCTGAACCGCATGTACTACAACGGCATGAAGACCCTCGCCGTCGGGCGCGGCCGCTACGGACTGATGCTGAATGAGCACGGCATCATCATCGATGATGGGGTCTGCCTGCGCATGACCGAGGACCACTTCCTCGTGAGCACCACCAGCGGCGGGGCGGGCCGCATTTTCTCCGGCTTCGAGGAATGGCTGCAGTGCGAATGGCCGGATCTGAACGTCCTCGTCACGAACGTGACCTCCGCCTGGGGCAACATCGCGGTCGCTGGCCCCCGTGCACGGGAGCTCCTTAAGCGCCTCGAGACGGACGTCGATCTTAAGCCCAGCGCATTTCCTCACCTCTCGATCCGCTGCGGCAGGCTCGAGGGCGTGCCGGTGCGCATCGCCCGGGTGGGATTCACCGGAGAGCTCTCGTTCGAGATCAACATCCCGGCGGGTTACACGACCGCCCTGTGGGAAAGGCTCCTCGCGAAAGGCGCGGACCTCGGCGTTCTGCCCCTGGGTATCGAGGCACTGCAGGAGCTGCGAACCGAGAAAGGATACCTGCACGTGGGTACCGATACGGACGGACGCAGCATTCCCGCCGATGTCGGCATGGGAGCCCTGCTGGCGAAGAAATCAGACGACTTCGTCGGCCGCCGCTCCCTCGAGCGCGCCGATGCGATGCGGCCAGATCGCCTGCAGTTCGTTGGCCTCGAGGCCCAAGAAGCGGCCACGGTGCTGCCGGTCGGCGGCCATGTGATTGCGGATGCCGCCTCGCGCAACGCCAGCCAGGGCTATGTAACCTCGAGCTGCATGAGCGAGGCCCTAGGGCGCAGCGTCGCCCTCGGCTTGGTCCAGGCGGGAGAGGCTCGGTTGGGGGAAACGGTCCACGTGTACTCCAGCGGGCGCACGTTCCCGGCCCGAATCGTCTCCCCCCGTTGGTACGATCCAGAAGGTCACCGCCTCAATGCTTGAGCATCAGCAGCCGTTCGATCCCCTGATCCAGGGCGGCGACACCCGCTTCGTCGCGATGCCCGATATCCACATGACGTGGCTTTCCGGGTGGAGATTTCTGCTGCTGCAGAGCCCATCCGAATCCGCCTTGCAGGATGCCCTCATGAGCCACACGGAACTGCGGCTCCCCGCACCCCAAACGGCAACCGCTGGCGGTGATGACGCCCTCCTCTGGCTCACACCTCGGGAATGGCTGCTCGCCTCCCCCGCCAGCGAAACCGAATCCCTTCGGGCCGCCCTCACCCACCAACTGGCGACTTGCCTCGCCGCCGTGACCGACATCAGTGACGCCTTGGCGGTCTGTGAATTGAGCGGCCCGCGTTGCGCCGACGTTCTGATGAGCGGGTGCACTCTCGATCTGCGCGCCGACGCATTCCCCGCCGGTCGCTGCAGTCGCACGGGGCTTGCGGACATGCCCGCCATCCTCTGGAATCCCGGAAAAGAGCCCCGCGGCGTTCGCTGTATCGTCGATCGCAGCCATGCGAGGCACCTGAGCGACTGGCTCGCCGACGCGGCGGGATGTCCGGGCGTGCGTCCTGCCCAATGATCGGGTCACGGCATTTTCCCGAAGCTCACATGGCCACTGCCCTCGACCCCCACGACAAGCTCCACCGCCCCGGAGCCTCTCTCGACAAAATCCGCGGCAAGCCCGTCCCGCAGGCTCTTTGTCCTCACCACCGCCTGCCCGGACACGACGGGAATCGTCGCGGCCATTGCAGGATTCCTGGCCGCGAACAATGCTCAGCTCACCGAAGCGCAGCATCACCATGACCCCCGCACGCGCATGTCATTCATGCGCACGGCGTTTCACGACAGCGGTCGCGGAATGCCCTCGCTCGAGGTCCTGGACCGTCAATTCGCAGAGGAGGTCGGGCAGCGGTTGGCGATGAAGTGGCGATTCCACAAGGTCGATCAACGCTGCCGGGCGGTGATCGCGGTCTCGCGCCATGCTCACTGCCTGAACAGCATCCTGCAGCGATGGAGCACGGGAACCCTGCCGGTCGAGGTGGTGGCGATAGCTTCCAATCATCAGGATATGAGAAGCCTTGCCGAATGGCACGGAGTGCCCTACCACGATCTGCCCGTCATCGATGGCCGCAAGGCGGAGCAGGAGCGGCGCCTGATTGAGCTCTTCGAGCAGGTCGATGCCGAGCTTCTGGTGCTCGCCCGCTATATGCAGATCCTGAGCGCGGACACCTGCCACTACTTCGAGGGGCGCGCCATCAATATCCACCATTCCTTTCTCCCGGGCTTCAAGGGCGCCAAGGCCTATCACCAGGCACATGCCCGCGGGGTCAAGCTCATCGGCGCCACCGCGCACTACGTGACGACCGATCTCGATGAGGGACCCATCATCGAGCAGGAGGTCGAGCGGGTCGATCACACGCAATCATCCGAGGATCTGACTGTCGTCGGGAGCGAACTCGAGACGGTGGTACTGAACCGCGCCATCAATTGGCACTCGGAACATCGGGTCTTTCGCAATGGCAACCGAACCGTCGTGCTCAAGTAGAATGCGCCCATGGTAAAGCGTGTCCGGCAGGACTGGCTCGAGATCGCCCGCGAGATGCTGATAAAGGGGGGCGTGGAAGCCGTGACCGTGCAAAGCATGTCGCAGCGGCTCGGTGTCACGCGTGGCGGGTTTTACGGCTATTTCGGCAGTCGCGATGCGCTCCTCGAGCGGCTGCTGAAGGACTGGCAGGAGGTCAATACGCGCGCGCTGCGCAGGATCGCCGCCCGCGACCGCAAGGACGGCGAAGCCCAGTTCAAGGAGCTCATCGAGATGTGGGTCGAGGACGAAGACTACAGCCCACAATACGACTCCGCTGTGCGCGACTGGGCCCGGCGCTCGCCGGAAGTCGCCCGCAAGGTCCACAGGGTCGATGATGAGCGCGTTGACCTCATCGAGCACATCTTCCGCAATCTGGGCTTCAAAGGGACGGAGGCGCTCATCCGCGCGCGCATCACGTACTACCACCAGGTCGGATACTATGCGCTCGCTGTACACGAAACCCGGCCTGCGCGGCGGCGACTGTCCCCCCTCTACACCCTGGTGCTGGCCGGGCGAGAGTCTTGAGCGGACTTCGTGGCTCCCGGGCCACCTGTCTCGGACTGAGCACACGAAGTCGCACCACATAGTTCAGATGCAACGCAGGGGACCAGCGGTGCTCCATCGCTACGAGCCGCCGGCCCCGCTCGGCTGCGGCAGGGTGTCGCCGAACCCAAGCTCAGCGGCTGCGGCACGCTCGCAGCTGGGAAGATATTGACCTGCTCGAGAGGAGTCACGATGGACGCCCTTGCATTCAGAGGAATACGCTACGCCTCGTCCGAGCGGTTCGGGCCAGCGCAAGTGTTGCCCTTTCGCGGACCGCCGGTTGCCGGCGAGCGCGGGCCGGTATCGCCCCAAGCCCGTTCGCGGCTGGAAATGGTCATGGGACCGGCCGCACCGCTGAGGCAAGACGAGCATTGCCAAGTGCTGTCCGTGTTCACGCCTTCGCGCCGCGGCAAGCGGCCGGTGATGGTATTCGTGCATGGTGGCGCCTTCATTACCGGCGGTGGCGAGCTGCCTTGGTACGATGGCGGCAAACTCGCCGCGGAAGGCGACATCGTGGTGGTCACGGTCACGTACCGCTTAGGCACATTCGGCTACTTGCATTTGTCGGGAAGCAGCGGCCCGAGCCCTGGGACAAGCGACCAGATTGCCGCGCTTGAATGGGTGAAAAGTAACATCGCCGCATTTGGCGGCGATTCCGATCGCGTCACCGTTTGCGGGCACTCGGCGGGGGCTTTTTCCATTGTTTGGATGCTCGCGTCGGGCTTAGGCGGCAAATTGTTCCACCGAGCGATTCTGCAGAGCGGTGGCGGAGGTGTCAGCCGCACACGGGCGGAGGCGGAAAGCATCTCGCTTGAATTCCTCCAATTGCTGGGGTCTGATCCGCATGCTGCAAGCGCCAATGAAATCGTCAGCGCGCAGCGAAGGCTTTCGCAAACACGCGGGCAACTTGTCGATTGGCTGCCGGTAGTGCCGGACGACCCGTCGCCATCCAATGTCGATATCATCAGCGGTTGGACGCGCGATGACGCCTTGCCTTTTGCCCTCCTGAGCGCTGGCCGGGCGCCTGGTGCTGATTCAGAGATCGTCCAGCTGAAGCCGCGGGTCGACCCCATGACTTCGATTTTCATAACCGCAGCCCGCGAGCTGGCGGCGCGCACCCGTGCAGCCGGAAACAGAGCGTGGCTGTACCGCTTCGAATGGGCAGCGCCAGGCACCGGGTTGGGGGCGCCGCATTGCATCGAATTGCCGTTCTTGCTAGGTCATCAGGATGCTTGGCGCCAGGCGCCGATGTTGGGGCAGGTACCGTGGGCCGAGATCGAAGCTCAGGGAAGGACGGTTCGCGCGGCTTGGGCATCCTTCGTTCATGGGAATGCTCCGGCAGCGGATTGGGAAATGTCGAGTGCTGGTGAGCAGTCCCTTCACGCGATCCCCAGCAGCCGCGCCGGGCACACGAACTCGGCCTGATGCGGCTTCACCAGGGTACCTTTGCGGCGCCATCCACGAATCAGGGGGTGGCAGTTACGCATAACCTGACCCGACGGTGTCCATGATTGCCTCTCTGCTCTGCGACCTGGACGAGCTCGGCTTCTGTGAACGTTCCACCAGCCCGACTTCGCGGATTCGCGGGGTAGAGCGAGGGTAAGACGCTGATTTCTCGGGGGGGCGCCCCCGTAGGTCTGCACTACACGGGGGTAACGGGGGCGGCTGAGCTGGCAGGGTGAGTTTGAGGCGCTCGATCAGCAGCTTCTGATCCGGCTCGGGCTGGGTGTAGCGCGTGAGGGCGAGCTCGCGGCCGTCGCTGATCGGGATGCGCACATCGATCATCTGCACGGCGGAGAACTTCTCCAACACGCTGCTCGTGGTCAGTTCGGGGGCCAAGGTGCTTGAGGCGATGGCCGAGCGTCACGTGCAGACAGTAGGCAAGGAAGGCGATGAAGATGTGCGCCTCGATGCGGTCCTCGCGTTGGTGGTAGATCCTTCTCTCGCCAAGAGCACATTCAACTGACGTGGGAGAGCCAGCGCCGCAAGGGGCGGCATCAGAGGGCTGTCGAGCGGCTCACGCGGCTGGGGTGCGAGTACCGGAATCAGCTGCGAGTGCAGATCGAATACGACAGGGTGACTATTCACGTAAGTATCGGTTTTAACAGTATATTTACGTCATTACATTTGTATTGACACAACCTACGTTCTCAGGCACACTTCGCCGGTGGCTGGAAACGCAAAACTCTCTCATCTTCAGATCCGAGTATCGGAGGCGGAAAAGTCCGCCATTCGTAGCGCCGCCCGGCGCGCAGGACTGGACATGTCCACTTATGTACTGAGCCGGGTACTCTCGATCCCCGCCCAGCAGTTCCAGAAAGCGATCAGGGACCTAACAGGCGCTGC
>JAJZLX010000688.1 GCA_021850555.1 Pseudomonadota bacterium
CGCCGCCTGACCGCCGAGCTGATCCGGCGGTATACCGATTTCCCCAGCCTCGATGCGTACCTCAGCGGATACGCGCTGGTCGGCTCGCGGCTCGCGAGCCTCGATGTTCCGGCGCTGATCATCACGGCGCTCGACGATCCAATCATTCCGGCACGCGACCTCGTGCACCTGGCCTGCCCGCCGAGGTTGCGAATCGTCGTGACCCGGCGCGGCGGGCATTGCGGATTTCTCGAGCGGTTGACCGGCCCCACTTGGGCGGAGCGGCGGATACTCGCGGAGCTGACCGCGGACGGTACGATTCCGACGGATCGTCAAGCTTCGGCTGAAGAATTAGCGTGAACGTGAGCGCGAGCGTGTTCCGGGTCCGGATCTCTCGTCCGGCGGAGCGGGTGCTCCCTATTCGGGCGTAGCGCACCGGCCCGGCGGCCGTGCGCGGGAGACCGGGCGTACACTGGGTTCATGAAACGGACCGCCCTGGCACGCGCTGAGATGTATTGCCCTGCCGAACCGGCGGGGCGCGCGCAGGTGCACGCCCGGCGACTCGCCAACGGCATGCAGGTCATCGTCTGGCCGGTGCATCACATTCCCAATGTGGCGCTCAATCTGTGGGTCCGGGCGGGCAGCCGCAACGAGCGGCCGGGAATCACGGGACTGGCGCATTTCTTCGAGCACATGATGTTCAACGGCACGCGCGCGCGCGCGCCGGGAGAGTTCGATCGGCTGATGGAGGCGCAGGGCGGCGCCAACAATGCCTTCACCAGCGACGACGTCACCGTCTACGAGGACTGGTTTCCCTCCAGCGCCCTGGAGCTGGTTCTCGCGCTCGAGGCGGATCGGGTGGCGAACCTGGCCTTCGCGCCGGAGCTGATCGAGAGTGAGCGCGGCGTCGTGGCCTCGGAGCGGCGTCTGCGGGTTGAAGACAATAATCACGGACTGCTTGCCGAGCAGGTGCAGGCGGCTGCGTTTACCACGCATCCCTACCGATTTCCGACCATCGGTTGGCCCGAGGACATCCGCGCGTGGCGGCTGGAGGATCTGCTGAGCTTCCATCGTACCTACTACGCACCGAACAACCTGACATTGACGCTGGCCGGAGACGTCAATCCGGAGGAGGCGCTGGAGTTGGTGCGCCGGCATTTCGAGCCGATCGCGGCCCAGGCGCCGCCGGCGCCGGTCGCGGCGCGCGAGCCGCCGCAGCTTGCGGAGCGGCGCGTGCGCATATGGCGCAAGGTCCAGACACCGCTGGTGCAGTGCGCCTACAAGGCGCCCGCGGCAGCCGATGCGCGGGCGAACGCGATTCACCTGTTGATGTCGGTGCTGATGGAGGGTGATGCCTCGCGTCTGCACCGCGCGCTGGTCGAGGAGCGGCGCCTCGCGATCGAAGTGGGAGGGCACTGGCAGGAGGGCTTCGATCCGGGACTGCTCTGGGTCTCGCTCACCCTGCCGCAGGATACCGACCCGGATCGTGCGCTGAGCGCTCTCGATGCGCAGCTGGCGCGGGTGATCGAGGACGGCGTGACGCGGGCTGAACTCGACCGGGCGCGCAATCTTGCGATGGTGGGATTCTGGAAGCGTCTGGCGACCATCGAGGGCAAGGCGCACCTGCTCGGGGAGTACGCCGTATTCCACGATCGGTGGACGGCACTGTTCGATACACCGGCGCGGCTTGCGGCCGTGTCTCGCGAGGAGCTGCGCGCGACGGCCGCGGATATCCTGCTTTCCAGCCGGCGTACCGTGGGCATCCTGGCCGCAAGCGCTGCGACGTCGCCGGCCGGTCGCTGAATGGTACGCGTGCCGGCGCACGAGCGCGTGGAGCTCGAGAACGGGACGACGCTGCTGCTGCTGCCGCGCCGCGAAGTGCCGCTGCTGGCCTGCCAGATGCTGTTGCGCGGCGGCGCCCGCGGCGATCCGCCAACGCGCCCCGGGGTCGCCTCACTGGTGGCGGCCCTGCTGGAGAAGGGCGCCGGCCGGCGCGATGCGTACGCGTTCGCCGAGGCCGTCGAGGGCGCCGGCGGCAGCTTTACCGCCGCCGCGGCTCCCGAGGCGATCACCGTGCGCAGCCAGTTCATGGCGCGCGACCAGGGTCTGATGCTCGAGTTGCTTGCCGATGCGTTGCGCGCGCCGCGGCTTGCCCCCGAGGAATTCGAGCATCTGCGCGACCGGCAGATCGAATTCATCAAGGCGGTCAAGGATTCCGAGCCCGCCGAGCTGCTCGACGCGTACGGCCGGGCGCTGCTGTTCGGCGGTCACCCGTACGGCCGTGCGGTTCACGGCAGCGAGTCATCCCTGGCCGCCATCACGCTCGCGGATGCACACGAGTACTACCGGAGGCACTTCGGCGCCGAGCGGCTGCTGCTCGTGCTCGCCGGCGATCTCGACCTGCGCCGTGCCGAGGCCGCGGTGCGCGCGGCCCTTGCCACTTGGCCGCGCACGCCCGCGCCCCTGCCGCCACTGGCGCCGCCGCCCGCCGCGTCCGCCCGGCGCGTCTTGTTGGTCGACGCGCCGGGCGCGACGCAGAGCCATTTCTGGATCGGTGCGCCGGGTGTGAACAAGCGCTATCCGCGCCGGGCCGCGCTCGATCTGGTGAACACTCTGTTCGGCGGGCGGTTCACCTCGCTGCTCAACGTCGAGCTGCGCATCAAGTCGGGATTGTCGTACGGTGCCCGCTCGGGATTCGTGCGCGGCAGCGCGGGCGGCGATTTCGCCATCCGCTCGTTTGTCGAGACTGCCAACACCGGCCAGGCAATCCGCCTGGCGCTGCAGGCGCTGGAGCGCCTGCGCGGCGAGGGGGTGAGCACCGAGATGCTGCAGTCCGCTCGTGCGTACACGCTCGGTCAGTACGCCCTCGGCCTGGAAACGGCGGCCGATTGGGCCGCGGCGCTCGCGGATGTCGAGTTTTTCGGGTTGGGCACCCGCTACATCGACGACTACCCCGCTGAACTCGCGGCGGTGGATCGGGACGCGGCGCGAGCGGTGATCGCCGAGGCGTTTCCCGATCCGCGCAACGCCGTGCTGGTGGTAATCGGAGACGCCGCGCGTATTGGCGCGCAGCTCGGGGGCTTCGGGCCGATGGCGCGGATGCGGCTGAACGATCCGCAGTTCGGTCCCGAAGCGGCGGGAGACGAAGCCGGCCCATGAGGGGGTATGGGCCGCCCCGTCTCCCGCTCCCGCCGGCATCCCGGCCGCCCAAGCTCCCTCCTGTCAGGTTGCGCCCGGAGTGGATTCCGGGAGACGGATCGGGCTCGCGAGGCATGAGCGCACGTTCCGTCTCCCGGACCCGTCCGATGTGGAAGGTGCCGCCCAGACTCCGGAAGGCGAGGCGTGCTCATGAGGGGGTATGAGGGGACGCCCCGCCTCCCGGATCCGTCAATTGCCGCGTGTGTGTACCTCCGTCGTGTGGAATCTCACAGCCGCCTCGTTGCGGGCGAGGAAGCCGGCTTCGGGCGCGACTGCCATCGCCTTGGCCAGATCGGCGCGGGCGCCTGCCCGGTCATTGGAAAACCAGCGCATTACGGCGCGGTTCGAGTAGGCGACCGCCAGGCGCCGATTCGGGCTGCCGCCGCTCGAGCGCGCCGGCTCCATGCTCGCGCAGTTGGCGCAGCGCGGTCGGATAGCGACCCGACAGCAGGTCGCGTCCGCCCGGCGCGCTGGCGTAGACTTTCAGCACGAATGGAACGACT
This sequence comes from Pseudomonadota bacterium, assembly GCA_021850555.1. The sequence continues at coordinate 3,681 of JAJZLX010000688.1, forward strand.
CGACCGCCTGCGAATGCGACCGAAGCGAGCGTCAGGGTCACCCCGGTGCGCAGCGCCAGAGGCAACGAGCGGCGTATGCGGCTCTGTGGTGACATGTTTTCTCCCATGTTGATGGTTCGCGATGAACGCTCCAGCGGAGCGTCCGAAGCCACGATACGAGCAGGCTGTTCGGCTCACAAACGAGAAGATTTGGGGCGTGCATGAGCGGTTGTTCATCCGCATGCCGTGGGCCGAGGTGAGCCGGGGAACTGCTCGCGCATCCACGCGGTGAAGGCGTGCACGTCGGGCCGGTCGGCATCCCTGGGCCGATTGACCAGATAGTACGAATCGGCCGTGGACAGCTCGACGGCGAAGATGCGCGCCAGCGTGCCGGAGCGGAACCAGGCGTCGCAATGTGCAGTGGGTACCAGTGCCACACCGAGACCGCGTTCCGCGGCGCGCACCACCGCGTGCATGGTGTCGAACTCGAGGACACTTCTGGGCTCCGGCGCATCGAGCCCGACCTCCTGCGCCCAACTGGCCCAGGCATCGGGGGAAGGTTTGTGTACGATCAGCGCCAACTCGTGGAAGACGCCGCCGCCGAGGCGCGCCACGGCCGGCAGGTGCGCCGGCGAGCATGCGGCGGTCAGCGACAGCGCAAAGAGGTGCACGGACTGCAGGCCCTGCGGCGGGGCATCGCGCAGCAGGATCGACACGTCCGCGTTGGCCGGATGCAGCGCGGGACGCGGATCGTGCGTATCGATCCCTATGTCGATCTGCGGATACCGGTCGCAAAAGGCCCCGAGCCGCGGCAGGAACAGCTCGCTGGCGAAGAACGCGGGCAGCTGGATGCGCAACGTGCGCCGGCCGCCGCCACGGGCGATCCGCGCCACGCTGCGGTCGAGCGCCTCGAGCAGCGGCTCGGTTTGCTCGAGCAGCGTGCTGCCCGCATGTGTCAGCTCGAGCGAGCGGGGCTTGCGCTCGAAAAGGCGCACGCCGAGCGCGCCTTCCAGCTCCTTGATCTGATGGCTGACGGCCGAAGGCGTCAGGAACAGCTCGTCGGCCGCGAACTTGAAGCTGCGATGGCGCGCGGCTACGCAAAAGATCCTGAGGCTTCGGGTCGGCGGGGGGCGGGACAGGCGCATGGGTGCAACAGGCGACACTTGGTGTGTTCGGGAACCAGCAAGCGCCGTGCCAGCACGACTCGGGGCGAGAAAATGCGTGCCTCAACCGGTTGCGTGGCCGCTTGCGCCGTGGCGATGCACGGATTTGGATCGATTTGAGCCCGCCTCGCACCAACTCGATACATCGCCATGCCCCGGCTGGCCGCGGGGACCGTGCCGCCGCTCAGGATCCGGAATCAGCCGTGCCCGCGGACAGGAACGTGATCTCCTCGCGCGTGCTCGGGCGGCCGAGAATGCGGTTGCGCTCCGGGAAGCGCCCGAAGCGGGCGACGGTCGAATGATGGCGTTTGGCCAGCGCGTGCACGCCGGCGAGGAATGGCCGGAATTGCTCCGGAGCCTCTTGCACAAGCCGCCGGTAGGCCGAGAGTGACTCCTCTTGGACGTCGAGCCGCTCGGCGTGCTGCAGCGGCATGCACAGGAAGGCCCGCTCGATGGGCGAGAGCACGGCGTCCGCGGCCGCCTGAACGGCGCACAGGGTCAGAGCGAGCGCCCGCTCATCGGTGGCGAAGGCGCGCGGCGTGCCACGGAAGGCGCTGCGCGGAAACTGGTCGAGCAGCAGGATCAGCGCCAGGCAGCGGCGAGGACTGGCTGCCCACGCATCGAACTCGCCGCAGGCCGCCCGCTGCATCTGGGTGCCGAAGCGCTCGCGGACCATCGCGTCGATCGCCGCCTGCTGCTGCGGTGTGGTGCCGACTCCGAACCAGAGCCTCTGGCGATCGTTGACCGTCTGCGGCGTCGGCGGTGCCGGACCGAACCAGAAACGGTTGACCGCGAGTGCCTCCTCCGCCTGGCCAGTGCCCCGGCGTGCGCCCACGCTGCCTACTCGCAGAGGCTTTCGAGATAACCTTGCGCGACGGGCGAGAGGCGCTTCAGTGCCAGCGCGCGCGCCTTGGGTGCATCCACGATGTATTCCAGAGGCCCGGAGACGAGCATCTGGCGGATGCCGGGATGTCGCGCCGAGACCCGCGCCATTTTGTTGAGTACGGTGAAGCCGCGGTTGATTTTCTGGCGAGGCGCCCGGTTCTGCTCGATGGTGCGGGCGAGGTACTGGCCGAAGCGCACGTAGAGAAAATAGTCATCATCGCCCACTTGAAAGCGGGCTTCGGCGAAGAAATCGGGAAAATTCTTTTCCAAATACGAATTGACGCTGCACAGAGCGGGGCGAGGATCGCGATCGGGCGACGCAGTTTGCTGCTTCATTTCGCGGGTCACACCTCCAGAGGGTCCAGACCGCCATCGTTGGACGTCGCGAGCGGCACCACACCCCGCGGCGCGGCGCGAATGGT
>JAJZLX010000033.1 GCA_021850555.1 Pseudomonadota bacterium
ACCACCCCGGTACGCCCGTCCACAGTGTCCCTAAGACGCCGGATTCTCGCCACCCCCGACAGGCGGTCCTCGATTTCGCGCACGCCGCGCCGGAAGCGCTCGAGTTGCGCCGACCAGGTGGATTCGCTCCCCCCTTCGGTAAAGAACCGAGCGGTCTTATCCTGGCGGTCCACCGGCGGGAACCACGTCACCGTGAGCACGTAGCGACTCTTGAAACCGTAACCATCGCTCTCAAAACGCTGACGACGGATGTCATCGATCATGCGCGTGGTTCGATCGGGAAATGCGCCGATGGGTGCATATCCTGGCGCCATCGCGCGCACGGCATCCGCGTGTAAGACCCATCCCTCGCCGAGCGACAGCGCCCCGTTCACTCGGGAAGCCATGCCGATGAGCTCACCCTGCGTTGCCGAATCGAGATCGGGACCGGCGTACTCCCATGCAGTCATGAGTCCGCCGGCCTTGGTGAGCACGACGCCGTTTTCAATGAGCGCCGCCCACGGCAGGTAATCCGGCAGACCCTTCGCTTTGAGACGGAATTCCGCGAGCGCGAGCATCAAACTTTCTCCTTCAGTCCTGCGAACGGGGTGGCCGCGGCCGGATAAAACGTCTTGTATTTAAGGAAGCGGCGCGCCGTCATCGACAGTTGCGGATCGGCCTTCGCCGCATGCTTGAGCATCTCTCTACCGGCAACCCACAGGACAATGCCGAGCACGAAGCTCCACCAATGCATCAGCAAGACACCGAAGATCCCGCACACGGCCCCGAGCAGAATCACGCCCATGCGCTCGCCACCCAAAAGCAGTAGCGGACGATTCAGGCTTTCATGGATCGGGGCCGCGCCTGGGGGCAACGCCGGTTCGTTCTCGCTATCAGCCATTTCTCACCTCGCGCCTCGCTTGACCCCCGACCGTCCACCGGTCGGGGGTGCCGGCCGCCGAACGCTGCCTCAGCACATCGGGACCGACAGTCCCATCAGCGTCATGAGTTTCAGCACCGCGGGAATGAAGGCGATGGCGAGCACCACCTGAAGCGCGCGCTTGCCGATACCGGAGAGGTCCTCGCCAAAGGCCAACGCGAACCCGGCGGCAAGCGCGGCAACGACGCCGACCCCCACGGTCACGGGACCCGTAAGATCCCCGACGATGACGCCGATCCAGTGATCCCATCCCATCTCGCCGCAGGTGTAATTCGTGCCGATCATCTGGGCGTCGGCACTGCCCGAGGAGAGCGCGAGTACCGCGACGGTCGTGGCCGTCACGCGCGCCAAGGCAACTCGGCGGATCGCGCGCTGTTTCAGATTTCGGGGAAAGTTCATGGGGTTCTCCACAGGCGCGGTATGCGACCTTTCCCCTTTCTCCCCCGGGTGGGCCCTATGGGTACGTTCTCGCCGTCCGTCTACGATGGCAGAAGACCAACGACGCCAGGCCGCGTTAAGGATGGGCATGGGCCCGGGATCGCGGCTCAGCGTACCTCCACATGTGGTATGTTCCGCTTTCCACATGAGCGCCCATCGTTCGAGTATTGCTGACGGCAAAGCAAGCCAGCCCACCGCCCAAGTCCAATGGACATTGATCAAGATCTGCTGAACCGGTTGGTAGCCCAGCCGACCGAAGGGCTTAACCAGGAACTGAAGCGGTGGCTTGATCCCAGCATTAAAGTTGATCAAGCCAAGATCATCAAAGCCACGCTGGCACTATACAACCGCAATGGCGGGTACCTGATAGTCGGATTCGATGACAGGACCCGCCAACCCGACCCAGCTGCCCCGGCAAATGTGCGCCAGGTCTTCTCGACTGACAAGATTCAGGAATTGATCTCGCGACATGCATCCGACAGATTTGAAATCGCAATGGGTTTTGGCGAACGCAACGGCCAAGAATATCCGGTTCTCGTTGTTCCGCCGGGTGTGCGAGTGCCAGTCGCCATTGGTCGAGCACTCGTTGAATCGGGTACAGAGTTATTGAAGGTCGGGGAAATTCCCATTCGAACGCTTCACGCCAACGGCACTTTTAGCACGGCGGGCGCCGTCCCAAAAGATTGGCCAGCGATGCTGGAAATCTGCTTTGACAATAGGGAGGCAGATATTGGCCGATTCATTCGTCGCCATCTCGGCGGTCTCGCTGGGGCACTGAGTACAAGTGCTTCCGGAGACGAGGCGAGCGCATCTATTAGACAGCGTGCAGCAGACTTCCTGACCTTTGGGTGGACAAGATATAGGCTGGCGAGAAATCACCTACCCACTCTCACTGAGGAAGAAACGACCGCACTTGAGTGGGGAAAATGGGAAGTTGCCGCAGTCATTGACCCGCCGCTCGAAGGTCGCGTAGCCAATCAAGAGGAGAGTGTCATAAATTTTGTGTGCGAGGCATAGCATGAGAACCTGGAGCACCTATGCCACGTACCAAGAAGACCCGGGCGAGCGATGCCGCCCTGCCAGTCATCCCTTCTGAGCTGATCGACCAGATCGTCAAGGGCCCGATGAGCGCCGATGCGGTCAATGCCGCGTCCAAAGCGTTTAAAAAGGCCTTGATCGAGCGCTGCCTGGGGGCGGAGCTCTCCCACCACCTGGGATACGGCCCCGGCACTGAGAAGCCCGAGGAGGCGAGCAACCACCGCAACGGGACGAGCGCCAAGACGGTGCTGACCGAAGACGGTCCTCTGCGCATCGACATACCGCGCGATCGGGAGGGCAGCTTCGACCCGGTGCTGATCCCCAAGCATGAGCGGCGTTTCACCGGCTTCGACGACAAGATCATCGCGATGTACGCCCGCGGCATGACGGTGCGGGAGATTCAGGGATTTCTCACCGAGCAGTACGGCACGGAGGTCTCCGCGGAGTTCATCAGCTCCGTGACGGATGCGGTGATGGCCGAGGTCACCGCCTGGCAGAGCCGCCCGCTCGAGCCGATGTACCCGGTGGTGTTCTTCGATGCGCTGCGGGTGAAGATCCGCGAGGATGCCGTGGTGCGCAACAAGGCGATTTACCTCGCGCTCGGCGTACTGCCTGATGGGACGCGCGACATCCTGGGGATCTGGATCGAGAACACCGAGGGGGCGAAGTTCTGGCTGAAGGTCTTCAACGACCTGAAGACCCGTGGCGTCGCCGACATCCTGATCGCGGTCACCGATGGCCTCAAGGGCATTCCAGAGGCCCTGGGAACGGCATTTCCGGCCACGACCCTGCAGACCTGCATCGTGCATCTGATCCGTAACAGCCTCGAATACGCGAGCTGGAAGGACCGCAAGGTTCTCTCCCAGGCGCTGCGGCCGATCTACACCGCGACCAGCGCGGAGACGGCGATGGAGGCGCTCGAGGCGTTTGAGCACGGCTCCTGGGGCGAGCGGTACCCGACGATCGCGGCACTGTGGCGTCGTGCCTGGGATCGGGTCATTCCGTTCTTCGCCTTTCCTCCGGCCGTGCGACGCGTGATTTACACGACCAACGCGATCGAGAGCGTCAATGCGCGACTGCGCAAGATCATCAAGACCCGCGGTCACTTCCCGAGCGATGATGCGGCCACCAAATTGATCTGGCTGGCGCTGAAGAACATCACGGCCGACTGGAGTCGATCGGCCCGGGAGTGGACCGAGGCGATGAATCAGTTCGCCATCGCCTACGCTGATCGATTTACGAGAAACTTCGGATAGCAGTAGACTGCTCCTGCCGCAGTGGCCGGGACCACATGACCGGCTGTTGTGGCAGGAGCTTTTAAACCCGCCTCAAACAGTTGGAGTAGGGATGCCGGTTGCCCGGCACCCCCTCCACGGATCCGTACGTGCAGCGCTACCGCATACGGCTCCTGCCTTGGGTCATAACGAGTAGACGTTGCTGGGGGTATGGATGGCAGATGTGCAGATACGGCAGCCAGCGGTGCACAAAGCAGGCCATGCGGCTCCATGGCATGCGGCGGCGTTGGCTGCGGCGGCACAACGTGCGATGCCACAACCGGACCACCTTGAGTCGGAATGCACTCAACCGCGCGCCGTTGAACGGAACTCCGAAGTAGCGACCATGCCCTGTCAGGACCGCTCGCAGGTACTGACCCTGCGCGGCGATAGGCAAGTGCATGCGCCGTCGGAGTTCATGTTTGACCGCTGCCAGCTTGTGACGTAGCCGCTTGGCGCTAGTCAACCTCAGAACCACGAACTTACCTTGTCGGGTCTTCCCACAGCAATGTGTGAAGCCCAGGAAGTCAAAGGTCTGCGGCTTGCCCTGCCCTCTGCAGCGACGATCACCCCGGGCGAAGCGCCCGAACTCGATCAATCGCGTCTTCTCCGGGTGCATCCTAAGCCCGAACCGGCCCAACCGTTCCGCCACCGCCCGCTCGAAGCGTTCGGCGTCATCGCGGTACTGGAACCCGGCAACCCAATCGTCAGCATAACGCACGACGATCACTTCACCTCGGGCGTGGCGACCCCGCCACTGCTTCACCCACAGGTCGAAAGCATAGTGCAGGTAGATGTTGGCTAGAAGCGGACTGATACTGCCGCCTTGTACCGTACCCAACTCACTACGCTCTAGCCTGTTATCCTCTAGCACGCCCGCGTGGAGCCACTTTTTGATCAGCCTCACCACGCGAGCATCAGCCACGCGATGCTCGATGAACCTGATCAGCCAGTCGTGTTCGATAGTGTCGAAAAACTTGCTGATATCGGCATCGAGGATCCAGTTCACCTTCATCACGCTCACACCCACTGCGACAGCGTCCAGTGCCTGGTGCGCGCTGCGCCCGGGCCTGAAGCCGTAGCTGAACCCGATAAAGTCCTGCTCGTAGATCGCGTTGAGAACCTCGACAGTGGCGCGCTGGACAATCTTGTCCTCCAGCGCCGGCACGCCCAGCGGACGTTTGCAGCCGTTCGCCTTGTCGATGTACACACGCCTCACAGGCTTGGGTCGATAGCCCCCTCGGGCCAGCCGATCGGACAGGGCCAGAAGGTTCGCCTCCAGCTCCTGCCCGTACGACTGCCAGGTCTGCCCGTCTACCCCAGCGGCCACATCACGTTTCAGTGCGTTATAGGCCGCCCGCAGGCGTTCGGGTTCATAGATATGATGCAGCAGTCCGGTGAACCTCGCATCACGACGGCCCTTTGCCGTCCGTCGTATGCCATCGAGAGCGGTTCCCATGTCATACGTCCGCCTCGATCTGCGGGACATGCGCTCCGCGCTGGCATTGCCCTTGGCCTGCTGCCTTCCCTCCACCACCTCCGTCGCCACAAGCACCACACCCGCAGCCTTGTTCGGTAGCTTCTTCGGTACTACGCAGCAGTCCGACTTCCCGCGCGCATGGCTCATCGTCGTGCGCCAGAAGGCTTCACGATGCGCTCTGCAGCAAGCGCTTCCCAGCGGACTGCAGAAGTGCGCGGGATCTCCCGGTTTCCGTGCAGGATGTTTCCTCGCGTGTACGGGGTCTCTGACCGCGCGGGGTCCGCCACTGCCTCACCATGACGGCAGCAACGATGTGGCCTTCGGCATATTTTGACTGCCTCGGCACCCCGATCTTCCCGCGACTCACGCCACGGGGTCCAGATTACGCGGCTCAATGGCCGACCCGCGAGTACCCCTGTCAACGCTTCATCCAGTACCTCACGGCCGTGGACGCATGACTCGGGGTCGTCGTGGCTGGTTGGGCCTTCGACGTATGACTCTCTCATCCACGACACCCTGCCGGCTTTGACCGGCGCACCAAAATTGCGGATACGCTGGACGGCCCGGCGGCCGAGCGCGCCGGTAAGGCGTCGCGCGCCGCGAAGTGCGGAAGCGCCGCACGGATCTCGGCCACTTCACGAACCTCGACATAAGCTTGCAGGAATCTCCGCTCGAGCGCGTGTAACCAGGCCGTCTCGCAGAGCGCAATCGCGCCATACCCGCCGATCGTCGCCACCGCGCGGTCAACCAGGGCGTCGCCGCTGGTCACGTCTTCGCGCACCCGACCGAGCGCAATTGCAGAGCGCGCGGCCCGACGAGCCATTTCCCACGCATCGACTCCGGCGCGTTCCGTTGCGCTTCGGCGCAGGTCCTCAAAGTCCTTCGGCGTTGGCATCCAGTCGCATTGCTTGAACAGGATGTTCGCCGCGGAACGGACATCTTCGATCGTCCACTCTGTGAGC
>JAJZLX010000386.1 GCA_021850555.1 Pseudomonadota bacterium
GAGTTGTCGGATGTCCGCCGGAAGGCGAGGGCGCTGATCGGCAATCCTTGAGGAATTCAGAATGCGGATCGTCCCGCTCGAGGCGCTCAAGGGCGATGCCGCGCGACTTCGACATCAGGTGCTCTCCGTAGCGGGAATGGGACCGCGTCCTCATTGCTCTGGGTGCAAGTGCGCCGCCCGGCGAGCGATCGGGCTGGGAGACCGAATGATGCCGGGTGGCACCTAGCAGCCTGTCGGACTTAGCGACGGGGAATAAGCGATAATCACGGCAGGTCTCCTCGGTACGAGAGCAGGGTGAGCATGAGCAATTTTCGCCCGATCAACCGCACTGGTTTCCTGCTGCCGCCATCGGTGGATGAGTGGCTGCCGCAGCGGCACCTGGCGCGCTTTGTGGTGGAAGTCATCGAGGGGCTGGACCTCAGCGAGCTTGAGCAGTCCTACCGTGGCTCCGGCTCTGCCTCCTACCATCCGGCGATGCTGCTGGGGCTGCTGGTCTACGGCTATGCGACGCGGGTGTTCTCGAGCCGCGCGCTGGAACGTGCCACCTACGATTCGGTGGCCTTTCGCTTCATCGCCGGGAACGAGCATCCGGATCACGACACCATCGCGCATTTCCGCAAGCGCTTCCTGAAGCACATCGAGCCGCTGTTTGTAGAGGTGCTGAAGGTGGCCCGGGCGATGGGGATGCTGAAGATGGGCACCGTGGCCCTCGATGGCACGAAGGTACACGCGAACGCTTCCCGCCACAGCGCTCTTTCCTACGGACATGCCGAGAAGCTCGAGAAGCGGCTGAATCAGGAAGTGCGGCAGCTGCTGTCCCTTGCCGAGCGAGCCGATGCGGCCGACGTACCTGATGGGATGTCGATCCCCGAGGAGCTCGAGCGACGCGAGGCGCGGTCGGCGGCGATCGCCGAGGCGAAGGCGAAGATCAAAGCGCGCGTGACCGAGGAGGAACAAGCCGACTATCAAGCGAAGCTGGCGGCGCGCGAGGAGAAGGAGCGGCGCACGGGTAAGAAGCCCGGTGGCCGACCGCCTGCGCCCCCAAGCGGCGGGGTGGATGCGAAGGAGCAGATCAATCTCACGGACGAGGAGTCGCGCATCATGCCGGTGGCCGGCGGCGGGTTCGATCAGTGTTACAACGCCCAGGCGGTGGTGGCCGCGGGGAGCATGTTGGTGGTGACCCCCGAGGTCACGCAGGCGGCGAACGACAAGGAGCAGCTCGTCCCGATGCTCGAGAAGCTCAAGGGGCTGCCGAAGGAGTTGGGACGTGTTCGGCGCATCTTGGCCGACAGCGGCTACGCGCGCGAGAAGAACGTCGAGGGGTGTGCGGCAGCGGGGATCGAGCCGCTGATTGCGCTCAAGCGCGAGCGCCACCATAAGACTTGGCGACAGCGCTTCGCACCAGCCCCCAAGCCGCTACCGGACTCGGCAACGGCGATGGAAAAGATGAGGTGGCGCCTGAAGCCCCCGGCCGGACGCAAGCTCTACGCGTTGCGCAAGCAGACGCCCGAGCCTGTCTTCGGAATCATCAAATCGGTGATGGGATTTCGACAGTTCCGCTTGCGCGGCCTCGAGAACGCTCGCGGCGAGTGGAGCTTGGTGACGATGAGCTGGAATCTGAAGCGGATGTTTGCCCTGCCGCCCGGGTGATGGGGCTGAACGGCACTGACTTTCTAGACTCTGTCTACAAATCCGCATGAAACACTCAACTTCGCCTCAGAATATCCCCTCGCTCAAGATCCCCAGTCCGACAGGCTGCTAGGATCGCATAACGCTGGGCAGTGTAATCCCCGTGACCAGGGTCGAACTGCTGAAGAAACCGGGCCATGCCGAGCAGGCTCGATCAGTCGTTGAGGACCTACTATGAAGGAATGCGGCAACATCTCGTGTTTGCACTCGACCCGAATGCACCGGTATCGATTACGAAGCTAGAACATCAGACAACCGAGCAGGGCTTCTGTGAGATCGCACGCAAGCTGACAGAAGATGTGAGATGCGTTGCATGGCAACTAGGTCGCATTACGTGGCTCAAGGCGACGTTTGCACTTAGGCGACAAGATCGTCGTCTTTCAACTGATGAATTTTACGCTTTCTTTACTCGAGTAGTCGGGTCGGCGATGCCAGAAGTTGGTGGTGATCTCACACCCGCCGGCATTTCGGTTAGCGCGACTCCGACCGTTTAAGATGCTTGAAGCGCGGATCTTTTGGGACCTGTCAAGTGCGTTCTCTCCAGGTCCGAGGGTGTCGACTGCCATGTAGAATGGCAACGACCAATGCGCCATCATCTTCGATCATGTAGAAGACACCGAACGGGAACCGCTGCACAAGCGCGCGGCGAACCGAATTGTGAACCACAGTATATGCCGCAGGTTGGTCCGCGATAGCTGCTAGCGTGGCTTGCACCTGATCAAGAAATTGTCCGCCCAGCCCAGGTTCGTTTGCCTCGTACCACAACGCTGCCTCTAATAGGTCCTGCTCTGCCTCGGGGCGGAGGCGGACCTCAGTCACAGGCGGCGGCGCACATCAGCGAGGACATCGGTCGCAAGCCGGCCGCGGTTCTTGTCGACCTCGTAGGCCTTCAAGCGACGTTCGAGTTCTGCCTTTTGCTCCGGGGTGACCGGAAGCGCTTTGCGGTCCTCAGCGATGCTATCCCATAGGTCTTCGACGAGCTTCATGCGCTCTTCGACCGGGAGCTCTCTCAGATTGGCGTTCATGTGAATGCCTCGGTTTCGATCCTATTGAATCAGCATACCGCCGGAACTGAGCTCGTGCCAAGCCTGCATTTCTTCGCTATTCGCCCAGAAACGTCGGTCGACACATGTCTGCGCTGCAGGGCCCGGCGCGCCGTCTCATTCATCCCCCGGCTCTCGATCGGCCGTAGCACGGCCAGCACCTCAGGCGTCGTGATAGCGCCGATCGGCCGCGATGCCAGGCAAGGGTAGACGAACGAGCCCAGAATCCACCGCGCCTTGGTCATCGTGATCGGTGCCAGCCTCTCCGCCTGCATCTCCAGCCGTTCCTCGGCAATCGCCTTGAAGGTGTCCGCCCTGGCGATCTTGACCGTCCGCCGCTGCGCGCTCGGATCGATCCCCCGGGCAAGGAGCTGGCGCGCCTCCTGCAGCTGCTCCCGCGCGTACTGCAGGGTCACATCCGGGTACACGCCGAGCGAAATCCCGCGCTCCTCCCGTCATATTTGTACCGCCACCACCGCGACCCGTTCGGGTTCACCACCATATACAGCCCGCGATCGTCATAGACCTTGTATGCCTTCTCCTTAGGTCTCAGGCTCCGAGTTTTCGCATCCGACAACATTGGCGCCGCTCCACCAGCCCTTTTTTTTGGGGTAACCGGGACTCACACCGACCCGCCTTACCCCACTTTTCGCACCCCAGGCGTGTTATCATGCCCCTGGATGGCGGTAGACGGGCGTCGGCGAGTGTCGATGCGGAAACCCTACGATTTCCAGTATTTCCACGCAATGTTTGGATGTTGGAGGATGGGCAGGGAAGGCGGGGTTTGAACCCGCTTGGTGCCCGGGCCCGACCCGCGATAAGCCAGTAAGTCGCTGACAATAAAGGGATATGTCAATGCGACGCGTGTCAGATACCCCCAGAAATACCCCCTGGTCCGCGAGCTACCCCCACGTCTGAGGCGCCCGCCGCCGTGACGTGAACCACGACGACGGGCTTGGCACAACCGCCTACCGTGGAGGCAGCCATGCCCGCTACCAGTCTACCCGCGCCCGCCGTGGCGCAGTCCGAAGTCCCGGCGGCGATCGCCGGCAACGTTCCCCTGGTCCGCCTGTCCGAGCCCCTCGCTCGCGCTGGCCTCACCGCACGGCATGACGCCGACCGGCGCATGCTGGTCATCGAGCCGGCGCAGTCCGCGCAGTCCGCGATCCCGCAGGACGCCGAGCTCGGCATGCGCTGGTATAACGGCCTCAGCAAGGCCGAGCGCCTGCGCTGGCACCGGGTTGCAGGCTCAGCCGTGCCGGCGGATGCTTGGGCAGCGTTTCAATCGGGGAGGGTCGCGCCATGAATCCCCTGCGCTACTTCATCCGCGCCGCCGCTTTCTCGGCCCTGCGCGGCTACCGCATCCGTCCCGGTTTCCTCGGCATCCTCGCCGGGCGCGCCGTGGGCGGCTCGATCGTCAGCCTGCTTCAGCGTCGGAGGTGATCGCCATGGGTGTACTCGCAAGGCTTGCCGTCATCTGGGCGGCGATCGTGCTGCTCTGGGCGGCCATTCTCAGCGTACACGTTCCAACATTGTTTGCGCACGGCGGCTGGTTCGCCATCCTGCTCGTGGCCCTCGGACCGCTCGTGCTGGTCGGCGCGCTGGCGTGGGCGTTCGGCGCACGGCGCAGGTAGGGCTTCGCAGGACGCGACGAGAGCGCCCCCGCATGGGGGCGTTTTCGTTTCAGCGCCCCCCACTTTCAGCCGCGACCCACAAGGCGTACTGGATAAACGCATAGTACTGGATGGAAAAGGTGATCGCATGCGATCACCTTTTCCATGGCGACCGTCTGTGAGCGGCCGGGTCGGCGCTCGAGGCGCAGGTAGGGCTTCGCGAGGTTATGTCGGAGGCGCGGGGGGCTCGGCGCCTTGTCGAACGATTCGGATGACGAACTCGCTCTCACCAGGAACTTCAACGGGCTTCGGCAGCATCCGGGCGATCATCGTGTAGAACATGCCCTGCCGGTCGGGGTTGCTCTTGGCCCACTTGACCAGGCGGTCCACGCCGCCGAGCTGCTCGAACGCCTCGAGCATCTCATCGCGCAGCTTCGTGAATCGGTTGGCGCTGCCTTTTGGGCGTCCTGGGTTGCCGGGCTTGAATTTCGTGTCGGCCATCGTTCAGGGTCCGAAAATTACGGCCCGTCGCAGCCTGCGCCGCCGGCAGGCAATCTCAAGCGTCGCGTGCGACATGCGCCGAGTGTCGCAGTGCGTCGAGGTGTCGTTGCACCGTGCGCACCGAGGGCAGCTCGGTCCAACCAGCCCGCGCAAGCGCCTTCATGACCACCTTGGCGCTCACCACCTCGAGGTCTGCCTCACGGGCAAGGGCCGCGACGATCGCCTCCCGTAGCCGCTCAGCGCTGGCCTGGCGCTCGTCGTTCACGCGCCGCAGTGTGTCGGGGCCGGCCTCGAGCTGCGCCCGCAGGTGGGTGAGATCGGCCTCGAGGTCGCGGATGCGGCACACCAGCGCCGAGGTGTCCGGCTCCCCATACGCCAGCGCGAACCGCTGCGCCTCGATCAATTGCAAGCGCCGGCTCATGGCTTCCGCTCGCCGAGAATGTCGCGGACCTTGGCCTCCGGCAGCCGCAGCCGTTGTGCCAGTTCCTCGACCGTGCGGCCGGCACGCTGGCTACGAATCGCGCGAGCGAGCGCGTCATGCCACGGACGCGGTCGCGGGCCGGCAGCGGCGGGTGATGGGCTCCACGGTTTGCGCCAAGGGTGCCCTGCGCGGTCAGAAGGGGATTTGGTCATCGAAAGGTACCTCCGATCGCTGGTGGTTCCCGGCCTGGACTGGCCGCTCATCATCGGGTGATCGCTCGATGGGTCGCTCGTCACGGTTGCCGGTCATGGCCTCACGGCACCGCTTCACGTGATACGGGGTCAGAATCTGATGCGCGAGCAGGTCGAGCGACGGCCGAGGCTCGCTGCCGTCCTTCGGCTGGTACAGCTTGAGGGTTGCCTCGCCACTCAATGCCACGGCATCGCCATCGGCGAGCGCCATGAGCGCTTGGCAGGCGGTCCCGCTGAAGGCGATCACGCTGGCGAACAGCGAGCCGCCGTCCTTCGTCGGAACGCGCACCGTGCAGGTGACGAATGGCGAGCCGGTCTTGCTCGTGCGTTGCTGCGCGGTGCGGTGCATGCGACCTTGGATCAAGCAATCAATCGACATGGCGGATCTCCCGGGTTGTGGTCAAGGTTTCAATCAGGCGGGTGGCGCGAGCGGCACAGTCGTAGGCGGCCGCATGCCAGCCTTCCAGCAGATCGAATGCAGCGCGCTCGAGCAGGTCGAGCACTTCGGCGGTCGGCGTCGATGGCGGCGGCGCGGGGAGTGTCATGACAACTCAACCTCCCGCAGGGTCCAGCGGCCTTTGCG
>JAJZLX010000012.1 GCA_021850555.1 Pseudomonadota bacterium
CTGGCAGAACGTCTATCGGACCAAGCGCCCCGATTCCGTGAGCTGGTATCAGCCCCACTTGCAGCTCTCGTTGCAGCTGCTCACGGAGGCCGGATTGACCGCGAGCTCGCGCTTGATCGATGTCGGTGGGGGCGCCTCGACGCTCGTCGACGACCTGCTCGAGCGCGGCCTTTGCGATGTGAGCGTACTCGATGTGTCGGATGAGGCTCTGTCGCATGCGCGGCGTCGACTCGGCGAACGCGGGACGCTCGTCAGGTGGTACGTGGGAGATGTGCTGGAACTCGCCCTGCCGCCGGAGGGATTTGATTTCTGGCATGATCGAGCGGTGCTGCACTTCCTCTCCGATCCGCAAGACGCGGCTCGCTACGTGCAGATTGCGGCAAGGGCGTTGACCGCCGGAGGACACGCAGTGATCGCCGGATTTGCGCCGGAGGGTCCCGAGCGCTGTAGCGGATTGCCCGTCGCACGGCGGTCTGCGGAAGATATTGCCGCCCTGTTCGCGCCGGCGTTCACGCTCGTGCAGCAGCGCACCGAGCGCCACCGCACGCCAAGCGGGTTCGAACAGTCTTTCGTGTATGCGCTCCTTCAGCGGCATTAACTGGCCTCAGCCCACGCGACCGGGCGATCGCGGAGGGGCATGTTGCCGATTATCGGGCAACGATTTCGCCAAAAAACATGTTCTCCGAACAATGATAGCGATATCGGCCAGGCTTGGGCGCGCGGAGCACGATCCGCCGCGTCTGCCCGACGGGAACGAGCGCGCGCACCGTGCGACCGTCGACTCCGAGCCCCGGGAATATCGTCACGAGTCCGCAGCCGCCGATGTTGTCGGTGAGATCGAGAGCGATGTCCTTGCGCGCTGGAATGTGTAGAACGGCCGGAGTGTAGGGACGCGCCGATCCGGGGCTGCCCTCGATGATTCTCACCACGGGAAGCCTTCCGCCCGCAATGTATTGGCTCGCGCCATAATTGAGCGCGAAGTAATGGAACAGGTAGCCGCCGGTGACGAGAAAGAGCACGGCGATAGCATACTGAAGATATGCGCCGAGCCGGCGCCGTATTGCCGTGACTGCCGGCTGTCCCAGGGTCAGCATGAGCAGCATCAGACCGGCGAGCGCGATGCCGTAAATCAACAGTGCACCCCCCGCCAGCCAGTAGTTGCCCGCTGCAAGCGGCAGCATGAGCATACCGATGATCACCGGGAGCGTGCAGGTGTGCGAGGCCGCCCCATATGCGGCACCGAAGGCGATCAGTTCCCCTCGGGTGCTGCCTGTGGCGTGGCTCAGGAGGCGCTGGTAGGACCGATAACCGGGGAGGAACCGAGAGACGCTCGCCAAGCGAGCGCTGCGCCCCAGAAGCATCATCCCCCCCAACCCCACGAACAGCACCCCAACCATTGGAATGAGGTAGATGAGAACGTTGTAAACCATGGCGCCCACGAAACCGACGAGGATCCCGGCGAGCGCGGAGACCGCGAGGATCCCGACCGCGATCCATGCGGCGGCCGCGAACAAGCGTCGTCTGCCGACCGAGGGTTGCGCATCGCCTGCATCCCGCTGCGCGAAATACGTGAGAAACGCGGGCGTGATGGCCAGGCTGCACGGGGAGAAGAAGGACGCCGCGCCGGCGAGCACGGCAAGCGCGAGGATGAGCTTGGTCGGCAGCACCGCAGCGCTCTGCGTCGCGAAGGACAGCCGACCGACCACATGGGTGTACACCCAGGCACCGCCCGCGAACAGCGCCGCGAGCGCCGCCAGGGGGATCAGGATGCGCAAGGCAGTCGCATCCCAGAGCGCCGCGGGTCGTGTGGAAGCCGCGTTCATCCCCGCTCCTCTTCAGTACGCAGGCCCACCGTCAGCAGGGCCCCAAGGGCCATCAGCGCCGCCGTTATCCAGAAGATCAAGCGGTAGCTGTCCGCAACCGTCAGGAGCAACAAAGCGCCGAGGATACCGACCCCCATCGCGCGGCCCATGTTGTGCGCAAAGTTGAACAGTCCCCCCGCCTCCCCGGCCGATGCCGCCGGGACCGTGGTGAGTGCGGCGACCGCGGTCGGCGCCAACGGCAACGCCATGCCGACGCCGGTCACCGTCATGATCGTGAACAACCACGCTGGGGAGATCTCCGGACCGAGCACGGCGAGCGCGATGAAGCCCGTCGTCATCAGCGCAAACCCGGCGGCCCAGGGCTGCACCGGTCCCATCTGGTCCGTGATCTGCCCGCCCCAGACCCCGACCGCGATGGCGGTCAGCGCGAGCGGCACGAGGGCCCAGGTCGCATGCACGGCGCTGTAGCCGGCGAGGTGCTGCAGCTCCAAGGGCACGAACATCATGGCGGAGAACATGCCGACGCACACCAGCCACGTGCCGAGATTGCCGAGGACAAAGGCGCGGATGCGATAGAGGCCCACATCGAACAGCGGGCGCTTTTCGGTCTTCTGATCGATCCAGAGCACGATCGCGGCCACTGCGGCGACGCCGTAGAGCATCCAGGCCATGGTGTCCATGGTCCGGCCGATGGCGGCGGTGAGGCCTGAGCGCATGGTCTGCATCCCGGAGACCGCAAGCGCGACCACCAGGGCGGAGGTGCCGACGAGGAAGGTCACTGCGCCGACCCAGTCAAAGCGCTCATCACGCCGGGGTAGCTCGGGAAGCGCATGCAGTGCCCATAACCCTACGAGCACGGCGAAGGGCACGGGGGCCCAGAACAGAGACCTCCAACCCCACTCCGCCGCCAGGAAGCCGCCGATCACCGGTCCCCCCACCGTGCCACTGAGGAGCGCCGCGCGCCAGATCCCGAGCGCCAGACCCTGCCGGTTCTCCCGAATGCGTGTGCTGATGAATACGATGGAATCGAGCAGGATTCCGCCGCCAAGGCCCTGGAGCGTCCGAGTGGCGATCAGCGACCACGCGTCTGGCGAGAGCGCCGCCAGCAGCGAGCCCGCCGCGTACACACCCAGGCCGAACATAAAGAGTCTCTTATGCCCGTACCGGTCGCCGAGCTTGCCGATCACCGGCATCACCACAGCGTAGGGAACGAGATAAGACAGAATGATGGCGAGGAGCGCATAGTCGCCGCCCCCCAACGCGCCGCCCAGAGCCCCGGTGACGCCCGCGATCGGCACATTGACGATGCCGGCGCTCATATTGGCCAAGAAGGTCGCGAGTGAAGCGACCACGATGAGCGCAATCGAAAAGCCTGTCTTGGCCTCGGATGGCGCTGTGTTCAACGCCGCAGCGGCCGCGCTCACCGCATCGGTCCGCTGCCGGTCAACCGAAGCGTTGCGGCGCTTCGCGACGAGGGATCCGCCGAAGGAGTTCACCAGCACGACTGTCACGCTCGCCGCCATGGCGATCATCGCCCATACCGGCTGGAGCAATCCGGTGGCGGCGATCGGAATGCCAAGACCGTTGAAGCTGAAGGCAATACTCAAGTTCTGCGCCGTCTTGCGATAACTGCGCCGGCCGATGTCGAGCAGGTCGGCAATGGCGCCGAGCGAGTGGTTCATGATTACGGCATCGGCCGACTCGATCGCGATATCGGTACCGGAGCCGAACGCGATCCCGACATCCGATTGCATCAGGGCCGGTGCATCGTTGATGCCATCGCCCACCATCGCCACCGTGAGGCCCTGCGCTTGCAGGCCGCGGACATGGGCGGCCTTCTCGGCGGGCAGCGTCTCGGCCCGCACGCGCCGGATCCCCACCCGCCGGGCGACCGCCTCGGCGGTGCGCCGATTGTCGCCGGTCACCAGGATGGCCTCGATCCCCCGGGCGGAAAGCTCTTGAATGAGGGCCTTCGCATCGGGCCGCAGCGCATCCCCCAAGGGGATCACGCCCACCAAGCGTCCGTCACGGGCCACACCGACCCGGGTGGCCGCCTCAATGAGGTTATCCTCGGGCACGGTAATACCCTGCTCGGCCAGATATCTTGGGCTGCCGACGAGAATGCATTCGCCGCCGATGACACCCGAGAGACCCCGTCCGGGGGTTTCGCGGAAATGGGCGACCGTGTCAGGGGCGGGCAGCGCAAGGCCCTTGGCTTCAGCCGCTTCGACGATCGCCTGGGCGAGCGGGTGGCGTGAGAATCGCTCGAGCGATGCGGCTGTCGCGAGCAGCTCCGCGGGCGGCTCGCCCAGCACTTTCGGCTTGCCTTGTGTCAGGGTGCCGGTCTTGTCGAACACGATGGTACGTACGCTTTTGAGCGTCTGGAACGCCTCGGCGCTGCGCACCAGGATGCCGCGGCGCGCCGCCTCGCCACCGCCCCGGATCAACGCCAGCGGAGTTGCCATACCCAAGGCGCAGGGATACCCCATGACCAGCACGGTCAGCGCCGCAAACACCGCCCGAGCGATCTCGCTCACTCCGGTTAACTCGCCGAACACGCTCCAGCCCAGCAATGCCGCCACGGCGATGAGGAGCACCACGGGCACATACACCTTCAGCACCCGCTCGACGAGGATGAGGAGCGCGGGCTTGAGCGCCTTGGCGGCCTCCACCTCGCGGGCCACCCGGGCAACGAAACTCTCCGCCGCGGGTTTTGTCACCCGGATCAGAAGCGTGCCATCAGTGTCGAGCGACCCTCCGATGACGGCGGCGCCCGGCGCCTTGGCTACGGGCAGCGGCTCGCCAGTCACCAGGGATTCATCCACCGCCGCCGTGCCCTCGATCACCTCGCCATCAAGCGCAATGCGCTCGCCCGGCCGCACGCGCACCGTCTCCCCCACGGCGATCTCAGTGATGGGCACCTCGAGCTCTTCGCCGGCACGGATCACCCGCGCCGTGGCCGGTTGCAGCTCAAGGAGCCTGCGAACCGCTTCCGAGGCTCGTGTGCGCACCATCCCCCCCACGTAGCTCGAGAGCGTGTGGTAGGTCATGAGAAAGACGGCGGCCCCGAGGAAATCCACCGCGGGAAACGCAGGATTGACCAGTCCGATGAGACCGGCCGCAATAGCGCCGAGCACGCTGACGGAGAGCAGCACGTGCTGATTGACGATGCCGCGCCTCGCCGCAGCCCACGCCATGGAGAAGAACCGTCGGCCCAGGACGAGCATGACGGCGGCAGCCGCGGCCATCGACCACGCGAGCCACGGACCGGCCACCGGCAGGTGCAGCCAGTCCGGCACCATCATGACCAGCCCCACACCACTCAACAATGCCGCCGCGAGCAACCGCCGGCGCTCCTGATCGAGCTCTTCCTCCGCCTCCTCAAAGGAGCGCAGACGCTCGCGATCCCGGATGGTATAGCCAAGCGAGCGCAGCGCCTCGGTGACGCGTGCCGCGGTACGGCCCGCCCCGTCATAACGGATCAGCGCCTCCTCATGCGCCAGGTTCACCGCGACGGCACGCACCCCGGGAAGCCTCGAGAGCGCCCGCTCGATGCTCTGGCGGCAGAAGGAACACTGCATGCCGCCGATGGCGAGCTGCAGCTGCGCCGTCTTCTCTGCCGCCGCTTCGGAAGCCGCCACCGCGATCGGTTGAACGCTCATACGCGTCAGACCCACTCAGCCGGAGGCTTGCACGGTCGCGTGGTAGCCGGGCTGTTCGATGAGCTGCATCAGGCGCTGCGCATCGAGCGCGGCCGGATCGAACAGCACCCGCGCTTCCCCGCTCTCGAACGTCACCGCCGCCGATTTCACGCCCGGCTCGCGCTCGAGCAGCGCTTGGACCGTGCGCGCGCAGCCGCCGCAGTGCATGCCTTGAATCTTCAGTGTCACGGATTTCATAGTCGACTCCCGCATTGCCTCACATTGAAACCCCCGTGCGCCGGCCGCCGAGGCCGGACTCCGGTGCGCGCGTCGGGGCCCTATGGTCGCTTGACGATACAACTTGGAGTCGACTCCATGTCAAGTGGTCGAGGCATCTGAGACGGGTGAGTCCCACTGGCGCACGGCCCCCACCCCATGACCCTTCGAATCGAGGCGGAATCGGCCGAGCGACCGGCCGCGCCAGGGGCCAGGGCCTCTCAGACCATTTTCTTCCGCGATGCGATGCGCCCATCCTCCATCTCGATCACCTCATCGACCTCTGTGAGCAGACGATGATCGTGCGTCACGAGCAGCACCGCTGCGGCGTTTTCGCGCGAGATCCTTCGCAGCAGT
>JAJZLX010000624.1 GCA_021850555.1 Pseudomonadota bacterium
CTGAGCCTCCTCGTTGTGGGCCGAAACGACTTGGTACTCGTTGCAGCTTACACGGGAAGGTTCAGCGTCTCTCCCGCTAATTTGGACGACAGTGAATTCTGGTATTGATACTTGGTTGAAGCCGTCTACGGATTAGGGGCTCCCAAGCATCCGGGCCGCCTATCACGCGTGAGGTATCAACTATAACAATCCCGGGTTCGGACGAAGGAAGTTGCCCGGCCTCTTCTTCCAGCATCCTTGCGGCACCACGATCCTCTACTCTCATCGCCACAGTTGCCTTCTTGATTGGCTTTCCATCGGCTACCTGCGCCATAAACAAGCGTGGTTCTTGGACATGTTGACACAGCTCCTCATTCACGCCAGCAGTCGCTTCGAGTGGCTCGACCCACAGCATCACCAGCTCTTCAAGAGCGCTTCCAGATTCTGGAGAAGAATATAGCCAATCAATGATCCGCTGCACCTCCGGTTCCGTGGGGAGGCGCAGAATCGCCACTTTCGAATGTACGTTTGGTCGTGCGTCAAGAGCGGTTGCGACAATTCGTTGCATTGCCGCTTCAGACTCACGTTGAATTTTTGAGATAGTGCGCTGCGATGCTTCAACATACGTCCAAAACTGAGCTGGTGACAGCCGAATGCGGGCATCAGGAACTCGACCAGACACCGAAGGAAAGAGCTCAAGTTTGACGCCGGACCGAAAAAGATCAGCAAAAATCGAAAGTTCTGTGGCAACGCCATGTTCATTTATACCGCTCTTCCACCGCGTCGTTATCTGATCTGCATTCGGCAAATGTCTTATGAGGTTATAGTCCCGCCACAGATCCATGACTTTACGGACGTAACTTGGGATTTTCGCACCCCGAAAGTACTCGTCGATCCAACCACGACCAAATATCGAGCTGAAGCCATTAAAGGCGATGCGCGCCTCTTCGAGTTCAGGACCAGTGAGCTGATTGATAGCCAAGTCGGCGATTTCAGCCTTGGAGAAGGCGGCCATGTTATCTCCTCGCCTGTCAGTCAAGAGCCTTGATCTCCGGAAAGCGCCAGGGTAAACGAGGAGGCGCGGCGCCGCACCTCTCGCTCGGCCCACCCATCCCAGTATAGCGCGAAGGCATCAGATGCCCGCCCATCCTGCGCCGGCAGAGTGACCGGGGATGGATGAGCGGGGCCGCAGGTGAGTTGATCAGGACGCATCCGGTTCGTTCTCCGCCGCCCCAATCGCAAGCGATTGACCCGACTGTGATCCACCACGGAAGCGACGCGGAGCGGGTTGCAGTGGCTTCGGCCTGCAGCGAGGATCGTGCCCGTGATCCAGCCCCTCGGTCCCCTCCCAGGCTGACAGCCCGCCCTGCCTCGGGGTGGGCCAGAACGACGGGGAGATGATGTGGGGCGGCCATCTCGAGTCCGTCACTCTGCACAGCCCCATCCCGGCCCGGAACGCGGTGGGCCGGATCTGTTTGCCGCGCCAGGATGGTGCGGCTCCCACTCTTGGGCATGGAACGTCCCCGGTGTTCCTCTCTTGGCGCGCAAGACGCCGCCCACCAGGGGCAGCGGCGATGCCGCGCCTGATAGAGAGTCCTAGGACTCTCTTAGAGACGAAAATGCGCCTACCACGCAACTATTGGAAATCATTGGTATTTTCGGCATTTTTGCAGCGCGAAGTGTTACCACCTGGTCCGGGGGTTGTCACCACCCAGTCCGGGGGCGGTTACCACCTATCCCGGGGGGTGTTAGGTTCGGCCCCAACAAGCCTCGACGGCGGCGGCGTAGTCGGACGGTCGAGGGAAATGCGCGCCGATTCGAGGCAGGGTCTTCGGGCGGCTCACCATGACCAGCCCCGCCGCTGTCTGGTCGATCACCCACCCGTATCCACCGTGTAATCTGCGGGTACGGTCATCAATTTCCGCCAATGCCGCTCGGAGAAGCCCTCGCCTCACGGATTTGACTTTCGTGCTCGCCCGCCCGTGCCATGGACCCCACACATGGGGCGCAAGCGTATCGAGATGAGCGCCGTTGCCATTGCCCAAATTCTCGCCGAGCCTGACGTGCGAACATAACCAGGCGTGAAGGATTTTGCCGGCCTCGCTTTCCAGCTCGTTGCGCTCGTACAAGCTGACCTGGATGTTTTGCCCGCTGAAGATCGAGGCAGTCAGCCTGGGGTTGGCGGCGACATGCACTTCCCGGGATTCCTCGTTGAATTCTGCGGAGATCAGATTGCAGGCACGATCCCAGCCGTGATTGTCGCGTTCGCGAATTTGAGCATTCCGCAATCGGTTGAGCGATGCTCGAATGCACGCAAATGCCTTGCCGCCGTCGACATCCCGATATCCAGCATCGATGAGCAAACTTCGCAGGCTGGTCCGTCGACTGACCAGCCGCTCGCCTCGATCGAGCGGTTGCCCCTGCCCGTCCCGGAAATCCATCGCGGTGCGGAGCTGTTGAGCTACCGGCCCTGGCGGATTGGCATCGATGACTTGGCCGTCGATGCCGAGCTGGGCGGCCACGGCCAATAGCACGGATTGGTCATCCGCCCCGAGCTGTTCATAGCCCTGGTACCCGATCTGCACACCGCCGAAATCACGTGGCTCGACGAGCAGACGCGGTCGAACGCGCCGCCCGTCGTTCAGGGTTTCACGCGCAATCCCGCTAGTCGGGACAAACAGCCCATCGAACACGTGTGCCGGGTCGAGCTTGGCGTAGGCCGCTCTAGTATGTAGCTGGCTCACGGTCTTTCCCCTTGACTCTTGTTTTGGCCTCCGCCTTCTTGACGGCCCCAAGCACGGCAGGCACGAGCACGCCGCCCTCGGTCCGGATGTACCACCGGTCCTCGCACATCGCCGAGTAGTTTTGTTTGCTGATGCCGAACCGCAGAAAGTACCCCCGTCGATCGGTACCGATCGGGCGGCTGCTCGCCGGGTCATCCGACCACGCGAGCGCCTCGGAATCCACCATCCTGGCGACATACGCACACCAGCGCGGATTGTCGACGAGGGCGGATGCACCACGCGCTGCTTGCTGTTGATCGAGCTGCCCGTCGCGGGCAGCTCCCTTGCTGACGTGATGGAGGTAGAGCACGGCTGCTCCGGTGCGCACGGCAATGAACTCCAGCTGCGAGACCAGCCGGGCCATATCGCCATTGCTGTTTTCATCAAGCACATGGATCCGCGACAGCGTATCCAGCACGATCAACCTCACACCGGCGCAGGCCCGGATCAGCTCATTCGCTTGACGGCCGTCCATGACGTTGAGCCGTTTGCCGATGATGGGCTCGATCGTGAGATTTTCCGCCAACGCATCACGAACCGCCGGGTCCGTGATGTGTTGCCCGAGCGCATAGAGTCGATGCAGCAACGCCTGCTCGGGATCCTCGCCCGCGAGATAGACCACCTTACCGGTTACAGTGGGGCGGAGGTCCAAGATGTCGGCGCCGCCCTGCGCCGTGCCAGCGACTGCAGCACCGGCCGCCAGGCTCACAGCCGCCTGCAGCGCCCACCAGCTCTTGCCCGTCGCTCCGGGCGCGACCAGCGCGCCCACTGTGCCGGCGAGATAGCCGCTCCCAGGCCAGAGGAAATCGAGCGAAAGGGGCTCTGTCGTCATTGCCCGCAGAATGTCGATGCTCATCGCGCACCTCCCCGCGCGGCAGCGAGCTGTTCGGCTTTCGTCGGCCGCGCGGAGCGGCGGCGGGTCGGGGGCGGCATCGCATGTGCGGCGAACGCTGGCATGCTCGACCCCGCGGCGGGCGATGACCCGGCCGGCAGGCCGTTCGACCCGCTCTGGCGCATGAGCTCAAGGAGGCGATCCGTGTCGACCAGGATCCGCCGGCCGACGCGCACGAACGCCTCCTCGACGCCCCGCTCGCGGCGCTGACGGTACAACCACCGCCATGACTCGAGAGTCGAGGGATAATGGACGCGTGCCGCAGCGAGGGCGGGACCATCGGTCATTGGGATGAGCGGCATTGGCTATCTCCTGCCTGCGGCAGCCAGTCGCCACCGCTTTCCACTTCTCCGCACCCTGGGCCCCCTGTAAAATCAATGCAGTCCCAAATTGTGGTAGTCCCAAAATGGGCCATGACCCTTTCCATGATCCTCTTCAGGATGAACAGGATGCGTTGTGGGCCGCCGCGCGCGCCCTGGGTTGCGTGCCCGCTCGCAACGCAAACGGGAGCCAGTGGCGCGCCAAGCCCGGATACTCGCCCGGGCTGGCGAGTCGCCGGGTTCTGGACGCGATCAGCCGGGAATTGCAGTTTCTGCGCCGGGCAGCAGGAGCAAGGCGGCGCCGGGAAGCCGAGAGGAACCGACCACCGACGCGCTCTGCTGTGCCATGCCCCGATTGCGGTCAGCGCAAAGGCACTGTGCGACATGTTGCTTCTGCTGGCCACGCCCATTGGTATTGGGAATGCCAGTGTGGCCGCGAGGGCGATCTAGCACGGTCGCACGCCGGGGCGGAACGGCGGTGGATCGAAGCCGCCCAGTGCGCAGCCAGTCCTCCCCCAGCATCTCGATTGGTGGAGTCCAGCGCGTCAGCGACACCCCGCGGTCGCCGGCGCAAGCTGACTGATCAGCACATCGACCAGGCAGAGCAGCGACTGATGGCGGGGGAAAAAGATACGGATGTCGCCAAGTCCCTTGGCGTCGGCCGATCGACGCTCTATCGCGCTCTTCGCCGATTCAGGAATTCTTCACCTTCTCACCCGCCCCGCCGACCTTCTCGCTGAGGCCGGCGAGCAGGTCCTTCACGTCATTGGCGGCCAGGTGCACGTACTTGTCGACGGCGTTGGATTTCCAGCCGCCGACGGCTTTGAGTTGCTGACTGCTCGCCCCGTCCCGGGCGAGATACGTCGCCGCCGAATGGCGCAGGTCATGGAAGTGGAAGTCCTCGAGACCCGCGGCTTTCACCGCGGCCACGAACGGACCGTGGTAGTGATATTTGGACTTCCCGCCCCGGCTTGGACTGAAGAATACGCGGTCATCATCGGCGTGCTGAGCCTTGGCGTGCTCTTTCAGCAGTCGCAGCGCCTCACCACTGATCCAAGTCGCCCTCGCCTGCCTGTTCTTGGTTTCCAGCCTGGATTGCTGGCCCGGCCGACGACCCAGCAGTATGCGGCCTTCCTCCAGGTCCACGTCACGCCACTCCATGTTCAGCAGCTCGCCGGCACGGCTCGCGGTGGCAAGTGCCACCATGACCATGGTGTGGAGCTGCGCGTCCTTGGCCGTCTCGCTCAGCAGTGCAGCGCGCTCCTCTTCGGAGAGGTACCGCACACGACCAGGACCTTCCTTGAACTTGCCGACGCCGGCAAACGGATCCGTGCTGATCCAGTGCCACTCCTTGCGGGCGATTTTGAACACATGGGAGAAGTAAGCGAGATACCGATTGGCCGTCGGCGGCTTTCGCTGCAACTCGCGGGCGGCCGCGCCCTCTTTCAGCGTCGACGCCTTGCTGCCCGGAGTGGCTCGCCGGTAGGTTTCCCGCAGCAGCTTGTTGCGGTACTCGACCAGCACGGCCGGCGTCACCTCGGCGAGCTTCAGATGACCGATCTTTTCGCGCCACCAGCGCAGCCGGCCGATCCGGGTCGAAGCGTCCTTCTTTTGCGGCGCCTCCTCGACAATGTAACGATCGATGGCATCCGCGACTTTGCGGCGCCGAGCTTCGGCCGACCGGAAATGTTTCCCCTCGATCATCTCGGCTTCTTTCTTGATCGCCCACCGCTCCGCTTCGCGTCGGCTGTAGAAAGTCGCCGTCATGGTTGGATAGCCGGCAATCCTGACCCTCACCTGGTACACGGTCTTTCCTTGCCGGACGCGCTCGGCAATGGTCCCCACCTGATATCTCCTCGTCGGATCCGATGCTTGACTATACCTCGATCCAGGACGAAAATCTGGAGCAAAACTGGAGCAGCCCAGATGATCCAGTTGACGCGTGACGCAGAAGTTATTGATTTGTAAGTGTTTTTATATGGGGCGTGACGGATTCGAACCGTCGACCAGCGGATTAAAAGTCCGATGCTCTACCGACTGAGCTAACGCCCCACCGCAGGTGGCGGCATGGGCCCCGGAGCGGGCGCCACGAGGGCCTGCATGATACCCGGATGCTAGCGC
>JAJZLX010000067.1 GCA_021850555.1 Pseudomonadota bacterium
TCGGCTGTCATCGTCGAGGCGGCTTCGATCAGCATTCCCCTGCTCGGTTCGAATCTGACGGAAAGCGGCATGGCAGAGTCGCCGTCGATCTCCGCCGCGATCAGGGGCGCGCTTGCCTCGCTGCATCGTGCCGTGGTGCTGCGCCAGTCCGAACAGGGGCCGACGCTCCCTTTTGCCCCCGGTTGATGCGCTGGCTGCCGACCCCAAGGAGCGATCGTTGTCACGCGCTGAACGCCTGCTCGAATTGATGCAATGCCTGCGCCGCCATCGCTACCCGGTGGGCGGCGCCGTTCTGGCGTCCGAACTCGGCATCAGCCTGCGCACCCTCTACCGGGACATCGCCGCGCTGCAGGCCCAGGGCGCGCGGATCGATGGCGAGCCGGGTGTGGGGTATGTGCTGCGCCCCGGGTTCATGCTGCCGCCCTTGATGTTCTCGGAAGATGAGATCGAGGCCCTGGTCCTCGGCTCGCGCTGGGTCGCCAAGCGCGCCGATGATCCGCTCGCGCAGGCGGCACGCAATGCATTGGCCAAGATCGCGGCCGTCTTGCCAACTGGGCTGCGCAATGCCCTGGATGACTCGGCGCTGCTCGTCGGAGCGGGCGCGGTCATCGCGGCTGGGGATCAGGAACTGGTCGCCATTCGGCATGCGATCCGATCGGAGTGCAAACTCCGCATCCGCTACCGCGATCTCCTGGGACGCACCTCTGACCGCGTGATCTGGCCGTTTGCACTTGGCTTCTTTGAGCAAGTGCGCATCGTGGCCGCTTGGTGCGAGCACCGCCAGGGCTACCGGCATTTCCGCACGGACCGGATCGCGGACCTGAGCGTCCTGGAGGCGCGTTATCCGCGCCGTCGCCAGGCGCTGCTGAAGGAGTGGCGGGAGATCGAGGGCATCCCGGCCCCCTGATGCCGCATCACTGCTGACAGAATTGGGTGGTACCGGTTTCTACGATGTGATCGACGCCTTCTCGGCACGCCGTGCGGCCGGGAGGGGTCGCCACCGTCCATCACTTCGGAGTGCTCGCGATGCCTGATACCAATTTCTTCATTCTCTATGTCGAAAGCGCCGCGGCAAGCGCCGCCTTCTACGCAGACCTGCTCGGACATGCCCCCATCCAGGCATCTCCAACCTTCGCCCTATTCGCCCAGTAATCGGGCGTCAAGATCGGCTTGTGGTCGAGACACGCGGTCGAGCCCGCGGCAACGGTCACTGGTGGTGGCACCGAGTTGGCGTTCGCAGTGGACAGCGATGCGACCGTCACTTCCATGCATGCCGAATGGGCGCGGCGTGGCCTGCCTATCCTGCAAGCGCCGGTGAGGATGGACTTCGGCTACACCTTTGTCGCATCGGACCCCGACGGGCACCGGCTGCGTGTCTTTGCACCGCGCGCGCGGTGAACAGGAACTGGATCGCGGTGGCCTCGGCGGAGCATGTCCGTCGAGACCGCGCCGCGGGGTTCATGCAGGCCTGCCACGGCGAGGTGGCACCCTTGCGGCGGGTGCGCCCTGGCGACCCTGTCGTCTACTACTCCCCAATCGAGCACTTTCAGGCCAGGGACACGCTGCAGGCGTTCGCGGCGATCGGTATCGTGAAGGACAGCGATCCCTCTAAGTCGAAATGGGCGAGGGTTTCCGCCCCTATCGCCGCAACGTTCGTTGGCTGCAGGCCCGCGAAATTCCCATTTGTCCAATGCTCGGAATCCTGGAATTCACCTCAGGCCATCGCAGTTGGGATATCCGTCTCGGTTCGAGTCTCTTCGAGGTATCCGCCTACGACGTGCAGATCATCGCGTAGGCGATGGGTGTTCCGTGGCCGCCATGAGTCAGTCCTCGGCTGGCCTGCTCTGATCAGCCAACCATCAGCACCGCATTGCCGCGAATGCCACGCCCACGCAGGGCGTCCAGAACCTCTGCCGTCTGCATCCAATCATCCACGAGTCCGATCTCCGGATGCAGGTGCCCCGCATCCACCAGTCGGACCAGTGTCGCCAGGTCGGTACCATCAGGCACGTCGCTGTCGGTGTAGTCGAAGTGGCGGATGGTGCCCGAGGACGGGCCGCTGAAGAGAGCGAAGAAATCCAGCGTCGGAGCAATGCCACCCGCCTGACCGAACCAGATCACTAAGCCATGCGGTCCGAGCATCGAGAGCGCGGTCGATAGCGATGTGCCGCCCACGGACTCCAGCAGCACGTCGAACGGTCCCTGCGCGTCGGCGACATCATGCACCGCATGACTCGCCCCCAGTTCACGCAAGCGCTGGGCACGTTCAGGCGTCGCCGTCACCACGGTCAACTCGGCGCCCATGGGCGCAACCAGCTCGGCCAGATAATGACCGACACCGCCCGATGCGCCGGTCATCAGCACGCGTCGACTCGCAAGTGGGCCTGCGATCCGCAGCAATCTGAGGGCGGTCAGCCCGGCGAGCGGTAGTGCTGCGGCCTGCGCGAAACTGATGCCATCCGGTAGCACCGCGAGTTGGCTCGTGGGCACTGCAACCCGCTCCGCCCAGCCATGCGCGGGAGGATGCCCCACCACACGAGCCCCCTCGGGCGGCCCCGAACCATCGGTGGCGGCATGCAGGACGCGGCCGGCCACGTCCTTGCCCGGCCGCCAATGTGCCTTCGGAGCAGCGAGCTGGAAGGTCTCGCCACGGTTCACCGAATAAGCCTCGACGCCGATGATCGCCTCGTCGGGCGCGGGTTGCGGCTCGGGTACCTCGGCAAGCCGCACCATGTGCTGCATGTTGCCAGTCGGAATCATGGCCTTCATAGCGTTCTCCTCGTGCGGACTCGGGGGGTGGCCGCACTGTAAGGAGACCTGTATCTTTCCGAAAGAAGGCACTTGAACGTGGTATAGGTACCTGATGGGAACCAAGAAGCGCCTTGACTACGACGTGCTGCAGGCGGCCTGCCCGACACGGCAGGTATTGGACCGTATCGCTGACAAGTGGACGATGCTGGTCGTGCTCGCACTCGAAGACGGAACGCTGCGGTTCTCGCAACTCCGTACTCGGGTGCAGGGGGTCACGCAGAAGATGCTGACCCAGACGCTGCGCGGGTTGGAGCGAGACGGGCTGGTGGACCGGCGTGTTTATCCCACCGTTCCGGTCACTGTGGAGTACACCCTCACGCCACTCGGCCACAGCCTTGCGGAGGCGGTCGCCGGGCTGCGTGCCTGGTCGTATGCCCATATGCCGAAGATCGAGGCCGCGCGAAAACGCTATGACCAAGGCCGTTGACGGCTTGCCATCGTCAAGTGTCACGCAATCTGATGGATCCATCTCTGGGCCGCTCAAACGCCATCAACTCGTGATGATGCGGATGAATTGCTGTGGGCACTTGGGAGTAGGTCCAAGGCAAGGCAGCGCCATTTCGGCGGATGCAGCCGATGAACAGGGCACACGACGATCAAGAGCGGACTACTTTGCCGTTGGACAGGAGCGTCAATGCGCGTTGGTGTGAGGCGTGGATCGTGTCTCGCTCCGGCAGCGAACCGTCGGCCAGACAGGCCAGCCACTCGTCCGTGGTGAGCACGGCGGCGTAGCGCGACTGCTCGACGACAGCGAATACCCGGTGGATTTCCTCCGCGCTGGCAAAGCCGGCACGGTTCGCGTAGGGCACGCTGCCGGAGGCGTCCATCAGGAATTCCACCTGCAGGCCCGCATCGAAAGCATGCTTGATGGTGGTGTCGTTGCAGTTGTGGGTCATGTACCCGACCACGGTCAGCGTGTCGATGTCGTGCTGCGCGAGCCAGTCGCGAAGATCGGTGCCGGCGAAGGCACTGGGCAGCTTCTTTGGCACGTAGTGCCCGCGCGGGCGGCTGGCGACGACGTCGTGCAGCTGCCAACCACGGGAACCTTCGGCGAACAGCGGCGCATCGCGGGGCGCCATCTGCTGCACCACGATCACCGGAATGCCGGCGGCCTGCGCGGCATCCATGGCGCGGCCGATGTTGCGCAGTGAGTCCTGCACCGGCGGATAGGCGATGCGCAGGCCGCCGCTCTCGTATTCGTTCTGTACGTCGACGACGACGAGCGCACGGCGCGGGGTCTGGTTCATGGCGGCAATCCTCTGGGCGGATGGGACGATGTCCCGACGTGCCCATGTTCCACCGCGGACCGCCGCCGCGGTAGTGGCCTGATAGACATTTATAGTTATAATCGGGCCAATCCTCATCGCGGAGTCGGATCATGGCGGCGATCAAGGTGGCGATCGCGGCGTTCGATGGCATCCGGCCGTTTCACCTGTCGGTGCCCTGTGCGGTGTTCGGCGAACCGGCCGGCGCCGAGCCTTTGTACGAAGTGCGGGTCTGCGCGGTGGAGCCGGGCGAACTGCGCAGCCAGGCCGGCTTCACCATCGGCACCGGCTACGGCTTGCGCGAACTGGAGCGCGCGCAGGTAGTGGTGGTGCCCTCGTGGCGCGATGCGCACGAGGTGCCGCCGGCGGCGTTGCTCGGGACGCTGCGCCGTGCGCACCGACGCGGCGCGCTGGTCGTCGGGCTTTGCCTGGGCGCATACGCGTTGGCCGAAGCGGGACTGCTCGACGGTCGCCGCGCCACCACGCACTGGCGCTGGGCGGAACGGTTCGCGCAGCGCTATCCGAAGGTCAGGGTGGATCCGAACGTGCTGTACGTCGATGAAGGCGACGTGCTCACCTCGGCCGGCACCGCCGCCGGCATTGATTGCTGCCTGCACGTGGTGCGGCGGCAGTTCGGCGCGGAGGCGACCAACCGCATCGCACGCACGCTGGTGGTCCCGCCGCATCGACAGGGCAGCCAGGCCCAGTACATCGAGCAGCCAGTGCTGGCGACCGCGGCCGAGAGTCCGTTGATCAAGGTCCTCGGTTGGGCGGCGCGCCATCTCGACGAGCCGCAGAGTCTCGACTCGCTGGCGGCGCGCGCGGCGATGAGCCGGCGCAGCTTCACCCGCCATTTTCGCCAGCACACCGGGACCACGGTCGGGCAATGGTTGCTGGCGCAGCGGCTGGCGCTGGCGCAACGCCTGCTGGAGACCACCGGCCAGCCGATCGAGCGCATCGCGGAACGCGCGGGTTTCGGCACCTCGCTGTCGCTGCGCCAACATTTCGCCGCGACGCTCGCCACCACGCCCTCGGTCTACCGGCGTGAATTCCGCGGGCGCTGAGCCGGCTCGGGCATTGACAACTTGTTTCCATTATTGGAAACTGGTTACCGTTATGGATAGCGAGCCTTGTCAAACATCCACTGTGAAACCCGGGCGGTCATGAAGAAATCCACCGTGACAACCCAGCCGCCCCCGAAGGTGCGCATCCTGACCGACATCATGCTCGCGGTATTCCGCGTGCATGGTCGTCTGCTGGAGAAAGGCGATGAACTGGTCCGACCGCTTCGTCTCACCAGCGCCCGCTGGCAAGCGCTGGGGGCGGTGGCGCTGGCCGGGTCCCCACGTTCCGCGCCGCAGATCGCGGTGTCGATGGGCATGACCCGGCAGGGGGCGCAGAAGCAGCTCAATGCCCTGGTGACGGAAGGTTTCTTCGAGCAGCGCCCGAATCCGCGCCACGAACGCTCGCCGCTCTATGCCCTGACCGCATTGGGTCTGCGCGCGTACGCCCAGGCGATGGCGCTGGAGGTGCTCTGGGCGCGCGCACTGGGTGAGGGTCTGCCGCTGCAAGACCTCAAACAGACGCTGCGCACGCTGGACACCTTCCATGAGCGGCTCGATATCCCGGTACCGAAGAAAGGTTCCGCCTCATGAAACCGGTCGTTCATGCGGTCGCCGGCAGCATCGCGATGCTCACCATCGCCAGCTTCTGGGTGGCCACCGTGATTGCGGAGCTGTTCCTGGACCATGCCGCGGTCGCCGCCGTCAAACACGCCATTGTGTACGGCTTGTTCCTACTGGTGCCGGCCTTGGTTGCCACCGGCGGCTCGGGTTTCATACTGGCGCGCGCCCGCAGCGGACGGCTGGTGACGAGAAAGCAGACGCGCCTGCGCTTCATTGCCGCCAACGGCGTGCTGGTGATGATTCCGGCGGCGCTTTTCCTGAACAGCCAAGCCGCGGCCGGCCGTTTCGACGCGTCGTTCTATGCCGTCCAGGCGGCGGAACTGCTCGTC
>JAJZLX010000491.1 GCA_021850555.1 Pseudomonadota bacterium
ACGATGAGCACATGGCCGTGCGCCCGCAGTATCACTGGACCGATCAGAAGATCTGCGTGCACACCTTCTGCTGCCTGCTGGCCCTGCTGCTCGGACGGCTCGTCGAGTTCAAGGCTCGCCAACTGCATCGCACCGAAGGGCTCTCGGGGCTGCTCGATCTGCTGGCCACCGTGCGCTTGGCCATGGTGCTCAAGCCCGCCGGAAAACGCGGCGGACGACCGCGCTGCGAGTGGACGCTGGAACAGACCGACCCCGAGGTGTTGCGACTCTTCCGTCACCTCGTGCCGGCTCAGCCTCCCTTTGTGTATACGTAGCCTCTCCCTGTAATCCCCCGCCCATCAGCCACTTACGCCCCAACGTCGTCCGAGGGCCAGTAAAGTCGCGCTAGACCATCTGTCGTAAGTGCTGGCGGGTGCGCATACTGCCCGTTTCGCAGCGTCGGTATCTCGGCAGACCATCCGCGCATACCCCAGCGCAGCGCTAACAGGTAGGTGTATTCACGGGCGCATTGCGGACACCCGACCACAACGGAACCGTACACTCTATCGCCCGCCTTTGGCGGTGGGTTTGCGAGTAGGCTTGATTTCAATTCTACCGGGAAGCTGTGCCTGTGCGCGGGTAGCCAATCTAGCGGAGCCGGCCGAAATTCGATCATCTTGACGGGGCCCGGACTGTCGATATCGAACATGAACGCAACCCAGCTCACCTCCCGGACTAGGGCGTCTGAGGTGTTGACGAATTCCAGGGCCGGATCCTTGGGGTTAACGAACCGCACCATGACGTTGGGAACTGCCGCGGCTGTCTCTGCGCGCAGATGGAGATACGTGCGGCGTAGGCCGAAGAGTACGCCGCCTAAAAGCAGCATAAGAAGAAGGCCCTCCGGGACGCTGATCCGATCCCGGCGAAGATGACCGTGATAGATGGCTACAGTAGCCGCGAGCGGGAGCCCGAGCACAGCTGCGGACACGACGAGACGGGGTGCAGTCGTCGACCAACCTAGGGCTTCTCCGAAGCCCGCAACGGCGGTAAAGATCGTGGACGTAATACCAACATAGCGCAAAATCCACCTTACGGCGCCGTTGCCCATCATCCGCTGCCAAAGAGTGCGTACGCCGGAGATACTGACTGCGTCGCTGATTCCGAGTGCCATTAGTTCGTCCCGCTCTAGGGGTCTTTCGACGTGCGCCGACTCAATTTCCGGCCGATGGCGCCGACCCGTGCTCGCAGGCCGAGCGCGCAATGCCCGCGATCTCATCAGGTGTCTTGCCGGCCGCAAGCTCCATTGAGACGATAGCGCCCAGCATGGCGACACCCTTATCGCCGAGCGCAGGGTAGGCGTTGCGCGCTATAGCGTCGTCGGTGACGGCGTTCACGCCGCCGGGATTGACGCCTGATTCGGCGGCAATGTAGTGCGCTGCGACGGCTGATTGGACGCAAATTGCCGAGTCGCCGGGCGCGGGCTTTACAACCGCGCCGATGATCATGAAGGCGCCGAAGCCGAGAACCATTACCAGCACGGTTATGCTAAGAAACGATAGGGCGCGCGACTGCTTGGGTTTCGTCGCCGCGGGGGCGGCCGCCGAGTCGGCTGGTGTCGCCGCTGCCGTTGGCAGTGCTACTGTCGGTGCTCCGCACCCGGGACACGCTGTCGCCTTGTCGGATATCTCACGGCCGCACTCAGAGCATTTGATGAGCGCCATGTCGACCCTCCGGTTTTTCCGTTTGCCGGAGAGTATACGCTCCGAGCTTGCGCAATTTGATCGCTCGCCGGGAGCCCGTGAGCTTGCCACCGGGCGTGGTTACACGATGAGCGGCGACGTGCGTACGGATCGCGGTTACAGCTCGCCGGGGGTGTCGTCTGGTTACAGGATGAGCGTGGAGCCGAAGGAGGGGACATCGAGCGGCAGACTGGGCGTCACGGCATGCTGATGGCGGAATATCGGCGGTCGACCGGCATTCTTCCCTTCCGCCACCAACGAAAAACGGGGTGCTGGCTATGACAGAGTGCTGAGCGGGATGAAGTGCAGTCCCTTACGACTCGCGTGGCTGACGATCGCGTACTCATTCCACACGACCAGGCCGCCGGCTCCATTGGGGGTTGCGCCGAGGAAGACCGCGGACTTTGGTTGGAGCGATTCGCGGTCGAGGCTGGCGAGCTCGTGATTGTGCCGGTTGACGGTCAGCAGCAACGGCCCGGCCGTCGCCTGGCACAACGGGTCGACCCAGGGGAAGGGCGAGGAGTTGGCCGACGTGCGCTCGAAGCGAACATCCCGAAGCCACCGGCCGGAGTCGGCGTCTAGGACGCAGATGCCTCGGCGGGACTGGAACATACCTACGTAAACGCGATCATAGAGGTCGTCATAGGTCAGGCACGCTGGAGTGGCGTCGTCCGTAGTGCCATTGATGATTTCGGCCAACTGCGCATCGGCCAGGTAGCGACGCTGTGCCAGGTCGTAGGTGGCAACGTAGCAATTGGCGTAAGGATAGGGTCGGCCGGCGATGCGCCCGCCGCGCTGAACGCCGATATAGAGCAAGGGGCGAGTCGGATGACGCAACAACGATAGGCAGCCGCGCCCCCCCGTCGGGTAGGGCACCGCTTCGAGCGCGTAGGTCGCGCTATCGATGATGAAAAACTGGTTCGACTTGTTGCTCGCGAAGTAGACCGATTTTTCGTCCACCGACACGGCCAGTTGACCCTCGCCGCCGCCTGCCACGGGAATGCGTTTGACGATGGCTTGTGTGGCTAAGTCGATGACAAGAAGTACCTCTGAGAATACCTGGCCGACGAAAAGACGGCCATCCGCCAAGGCGAGGCTGCCCGGAGAGTAGGTACGGATCACGCGGGAGCCGTCATGCGGCGACACGGCCTCGTACTTGTCCAGTTCCAGCGTGCGCGTGACGACCTTTCTCGCCGGATCGACGAGGGAAATGCTGCCATCACGCCAGTTGGTGGTGATGAGGGTATCACCCGCGAGCAGCAAGCCGTGCGGTGCGTGATGCGGGAACTGGAAGAACGATGCACTGCCGGACGATACGTCGTGCGCGAGCGGAACTTCCGAGGTCGCCGCGAGCGCGGTCTTCTCGAATTCCTGCAGCGACGTAACCAAGGTGATATTAGTGCCGCGGGCGGCGTCCTGGGCCCCGGACTGGAAGCCCATTTCGCTTACGATGATGCCGCGGTCCGCGCCCAGATCCTCGAGGATGCTCTTTAGGACGAGCACCTTTTCCTTGGTCACTCGGCTCTTCCAGAGCTTGCACTCGATAATCCAGGTGCAAAGGATGCCGGACCGCAAAAAGGTCGCGTGGACATCGATCGCGTGCGACGCGCGCACCCCGGCAACGGTGAGATCGACCTGCGCATTGCACCCCAGCCGGCGAAACACTTCGGCAGTCTCGTTCTGATACACCTTCCAATCCGGCTCGCTCATTCCGCTCCCGTCGACATCAGGCCATGCTGTCATTCTCTCAAAGCGCCTCAGGACGGGCCATAGTGACCGCGCATCGTTAGAGGGCTTAAATGACCTGATTCGTCGCCTCCGCGTTAATCGCATCCATGAATTGCGTGCCCCCCATATCGACCCCGTGGTTGCCGGAACAGGCGGCCTTGAAACATCCAGAGAACCCGGCGCGGTTCAGATGTTCGCTTTGGTTCCTGCCGATGCCTCTCTGATGAGCCGTGGAACGTACCGCTTTGGGAAAATGCCGGGCGAGCTATCTAGACTGCGGGGTACAAACTGATAAGATCAGGCTCACGTCGTTACACTATCCAACGGGCCTGAGCGGTAACGGGCCAGCTTCAGCGGTTGACCGCTGAGATGACCGGAACACCCATCAGCCGGCCCCAGACGGCGGTGGAGGCTGCCTGAATAGCCGGTGCTGCATTCCCCGGCGGTGCCCACCAGGCGTTACTCACGGCAAGGATGAGCGTCGGGGCGGCCGGACTGTGGCCGGCCGCGAGTGCCTCGAGCCACGTCCACGAGAAGAGCTGCTCGGCACAGATCGATGCCCACACCTGCTGCCCGTCGAGCGCGAAAGTGTGTTGCCACCACGCCGGGCGCAGGCCGTGGATGTGGGTGCTGTGCGACCAAGGCAGCCAGTCCCCGCCGATCAGGACGGCCGCGGCGCGGGATTGCGGTCGGCGGACCGGGTGCCCCGGCCGCACGGCGACGAGCGCGTCATAGCCGTATGCGGAGGCCCCGATGAGCCACGTGGAATCGTGAGAGACACGCGCGAACTGCATACCATCGGCGATGTACTGCTGGGTGCCGGGCCACCAGTCATCGAGCAATCCCTCGCCGAACACCAGGACCGGCTCACTCCCACGATTGCCGTGCGTACCGTCCGCGAGGATCGCTTGCCAGTTCGCGATTTCGCGGCCGACGTTCCAGCGCGCCGGCTGGATGTGGGTGTCGATGCCCAGCCAATCCGGCGGAGGCGGCAGTGGGCAATAGCCGACGTTGAGCGCGGTGGCGACGAGAGCCAGGAGCATAAGACCGGTGCCGCTGTGCCTGCGGTACCGCGGCAGATCGGCGAGCAGGGCAATGGCAATGACCGTGAGGCCGAGGCCGACCCATCCTGCGTTCGGGAAGAACACGCCGGCCGCATTCAGTGGGGACTCCCACCCGATGAGGCCGAGGGGCGGCAGCGCGGTGAGCGCGAGCGCGAGCACCGCGCGCGGCCAAGCGGAAGCGAAGGCCCAGGGGGTCGCGAGCAGTAGGCTCGCCCCGGTCCATGCGCCGACGGCGAGCAGCACGATGTGTGGCGCCGCGGTGCCCGCCGCGGTGTTCCAATAACCCTCGATCGCACCGAGCACCGGCCATGAGCACTGCCCGTAATAGAGCAGTGCCGCGAGCAGCCGGGCGCGCCAACTGGGGGCGAGGGCGCAGGCGAGCGGCAGGAGGATCGAGAGTGCCGGACCGGCAAGGCCAGGACCGGCGTGCAGCCACGTGAATCCCGCGAGGCTGGCGATCGCCAGGCTGGCGAATGTATCCATGGCCGGGCGGCGATTGAGTAGATAGCGGTTCAAGCAGTCACTCCGCGCTTCATCTGTGAATGATCGGTATAGGTTGATCAGGTGGGGCAGACGGCCAGACGCTATGCCCACAGCAAATCCATCTGACCGTTGCGCTCGAGCAGCGAGCGATCCTCGAGCGTGATCCGCTGGCGGGCGATCTCGAGGTAGGCGGCTTGCGCTTCGATTCCGATGAAGCGCAATCCCTCGCGCATCGCAGCTACACCGGTGGATCCGGACCCGGTGAAGGGGTCGAG
This sequence comes from Pseudomonadota bacterium, assembly GCA_021850555.1. Next base: position 5,269 of record JAJZLX010000491.1, read on the forward strand.
CACCGTGCCGCCCGGCGGCGTGACCAGGCGGCATAGATAGGCCATCAGTGCGGTGGGCTTGACGGTCGGGTGCGAATTTCCGTCGCCGCGGTCCGCGCGGTTCGCCTTCGCGCAGTAGAAAAACCGGGCAGCGGTTCCGGCGTCGAGTCGTCGTGCGCCGGGGCGCATCTTGAAACCGACTGTGCCTGTGTTCTCGCTGTTCGCGCTCGGCTCGTCTCCCCGCTCGCGGCGCATCGCGCCGTAGACGCGCGAGGTCTTGAGCTCATTGGCAAGTTTGGCATCCGCGCATTGCCCTGGAGCTTCGGGGAAGGCGGTAAGCACTTCGGTGCTGCCGTCATGGATGACGTTCGCCGGCCAGCGACCAAGAACTTCGGCACGTGCGACGTTGTCGCGGCATCGAGCCGAATGTGCGGCGACAGCACTCCGGTCCTCCATCCACGGGCGGGCCCAACCCGGGTGCCTTACTCCCGCCGTCGCAGCACTACAGTCTCCGCCTGAGAGGTTCTCGCTCGTCGGCACCCGGCAAGCATCGATATTGAGTGCGCCGGTACCGTAACGCGCGACGTTCGCTTCCAGCGTCCGCTCCGCGAGAGGCTTCCTCGCGAGCAAGATCGGCTCATGCGCGGGCTTCAGCGCCGAGCCCCATCCCTGGCGCTCGCCGATGAGGTTCTTCGACTTCGGGAACCCCGAGCCGTAGAGCCAGAGGATCGAATCGCGGATCTCGAATCCCGCATCCTCGATCGCGCACACCATCCGGTGCG
>JAJZLX010000276.1 GCA_021850555.1 Pseudomonadota bacterium
GCCTCGACTTCGAAGGCCAGAGTCCCCAGGCAGGATTCGCGCGCGGCCAAGTTCGGGTGGAGCTCGATGAGGTCAACCCCGGCGAAACACGGCTGCGCTACGCGGCGACCGTACAGGTCGGCGGCAAGCTCGCACAGATCGGCTCCCGGCTGATCGATGCGGCCGCTGGCGCCACCGCGGAAAAATTCTTCGAGTCCTTTGCCGCGCAGATTCCCGCGCCATCCGCCCCCGCAGATTCCGACGCGACCCGGCCCAGCGCCTCGGCGCGCTCCGGATCCTGCCGCTGGCTGCTCGCCTTCATCCGCCACCTGCTCGCACGCAGGAACTGATAGACCACCGACAACCGCTCCCCCAGCGAACTCCGATTACGCGACGACTCGTACCGGCGCATGAAGTCTTCGCGTCCGCACAACCGAACGCGTGAATTTCCCGCGCCGGTCCGTGCACATCGATCCGCCCAGGCGGCCGACCACGCGGCATCTGTTGACCTACGGACCCTGACCCGCGCGACATTCAGAACTTGTGATGCGCGCAGCTCGAGTTCACTTTCCACGAGTCGCCGCGGACTTGACTCGTCGCGTACGGGCCGTCCGAAGGACAAGTGGCGCGTCAGTCCGCCGAGCCTCTGACTTGTCGGCCAGCGGCTCGTTCCTGAGCACCGCTCCGGACCCGCCGCGCGGGCAGCAGTCTGCGGCGAAAGACGACTGCCAGAAGGGCACAGGCGCTGCCGCTGATCAGGGCATCCGTGACGAATGCGCCGCCAATGCCACGCCAGTCATACCCCCGTGCGTCGATGAATTCCATGTAGTCGATCGGCAGATTCATTGCGGCGATGAGCAGCGCATACGTCGTGGCGGCGAGAGAATTCCCCGGTCCGATGACCTCGAAGATGACGGCGGCGCCCGTGGCGATGGCCGCCGAGGAAAAGAAGGTCTCGCCGACGAAAGCGAGCGCGAATGTCGTGGACACCCGCGGCAGAAGCAGGAGGCTGAGCGTGAAGAGCGCGCCCACGCAGCCAATCGCCAGATAAAGCGGCCGAAGCGGCAGCCGCCTCGCCATGAGCGGCACCAGCGCGCAGCCGACGATGCCGCCGAGAATCAATCCCACACCGCTGATCCGGCTCACGAATGCCGGCGTAGCGTGAAACGCCCCGCTCCAACTTCCCAACGTGTTCGAGAGTGCGAACGAGGCCGACGGAAGCGCGAACAGGCACAAGGCGACGACGACGTCCGAACGTTTCAGCAAGGCGACGAGGTCACGGGAAAACCGACCGACGCTCTCGTGGACCCGCGTCGCGCCCGGCGGCACCGTCGGAACCCAGGGAATCACCAGCAGCGGCGCCAGGAAGGTGGCAAAGATGAGCGCTGCGGCCGGACCTGGTAGGAGATTTCGCGTCGCCGAACCCGAGATCAGGATGCCGGCACCGCCGCCGCAGATATTGTAGATCGTGCTCCATGCGCCGAGAGGGCTGTCTTGTTCCTTCTCGACCAGACTGCCCACCCAGCCGCCGATGGCCGATTGGAACATGCACCCGGACAGGAAAGCGCCGAGCATCATGATTTCCACTTGCCCGATCGCGGCATGGTGTATCACGGTCAATGCCGTAACCGCGACCGCCAGGACACCGAAGAAAAGCGCGTACGTACGGCGCTGAAAGCCAACGTCGATCAACGGGGCGAAGACGAAGTTCCAGAACATGGGCGAGAGGATGACCGCCACGGCGATGGCGATACGGCCACCCGAGTTGCCTTGCGGAGCCAGCAGCTGCGGCAGCGTCACGATGATGAAACCGGTCAGCATTCCGAACGTGAGCCACGGCAGGGCGAGAATCCAGATGGGCGGGATACGTTCCCTGCTCACACGGGCACCTCGAGCCGCAATGACGCGCGAATGGTCTCGGCCGGCGGATACGCGCGCGAGATATGGAGTCGATTCCGGCGACGCACTCGGATCAGTTCCAGGACCAGGACCAGGATGAGCATGCCACGCCCGCGCATCGGGCTGCAGTCGGTGTGCTCGCGGTGAATTCTACCGGACTTGGTGAGTTCGGGCACATTCGATTCCGTTGCGCGAATTCAGCGTGTCGGATCGAGGCTACGCCGTGGGCGGGCTTGCCCGCAAGCGCCCACGCCGGACGCGGCGCCTCAGGTGGATGCAACTGCCTGCTCACGCTCCTGTGGTGCCCGACCGCGATGGCGGTGTCTTCCGGGCAGCAGCCGGGCGGAATTCAGAATGAATGCCAGCTCGGAGGCAACGTGAATGAATGCCGCCAACAGGGGGTTGAGGAGCCCGGCGGCCGCGAGCCCGATACCGACCGTATCGACCCCGATGGTACCGGCAAAGTTGGCCCAAATGATGCGCCGAGTGCGGCGCGCGAGCGCGAGCGTCTCGCCGACCTTGCCCAGATCGTTCCCCAGCAGCACGACGTCGGCGCTCTCCTGCGCGACATCGGTTCCCGAGCCCATCGCAACGCCCACCTGGGCGGCGATCAGGGCCGGCGCGTCGTTGATTCCGTCACCGACCATCGCGACGATGTGGCGATCGGCTACCAGACGCTCGATGTAGGCTCGCTTGTCCTCGGGCAGCAAGTCGGCACCTACTTCGCTGATACCCAGCTGCGCGGCCACCGAATCGGCCACCGCCCGGTTATCTCCCGTCAGAAGCACGGTACGCGCACCGAGCGCATGGATGGCTGCCAGGGCACTTTGCGCCTCCGGCCGCACTCGATCGGCGATCTCGATCGCCCCGAGGAGCATCCCGCCCCTTGCGACACACACCTCGGTCGAGCCTCGATGAGCGTTCGCGAGAGCATCCGGCACAGAAATGCCATGGTCTCGCATCAAGGCAAGATTGCCGACGTGCACCTGTTCAGCCGCGACCGTGGCATCGATCCCTCTGCCCGGCTGATAGCCGAAGCGCTCAGGCTCCACGAGCCTGCACCCCAATGCGCGCGCATGCTCCACGATCGTCTTGCCGAGGGGATGCTCGGAGCGCAACTCCGCCGCCGCCGCCGTCTCGAGCAACGCCCGCGGCTCGGTCCCCGCAACCGGATGCAGCGCGCGGATCTCGGGGCGACCGAAGGTGAGGGTGCCGGTCTTGTCGAGTACGACCGTATCGACCCGGCCCAGCTGCTCCAGATAGAGTCCGCCCTTGACGATGGCCCCGCCGCGCGCGGCGCGCCCGATGGCCCCAAGAATCGCGAGCGGTGTGCCGGCGGCAATCCCGCAGGCTCCTGCCACGATGATGACCGAGATCGTCGAGCGAATATCGTGCGTGATCAGGTACGTAAGAAGCGCCGCCCCAAGGGCGAAATACACCAGATACCCGGCCAGGCGGTCGGCCAGCCGCTGCACCGGGGCCCGGGAGCGCTCCGCCTGTTCCACCGCCTCGATGATCTTGCCGAAGCTGGTGTCACGTCCGATACGCTCGGCGCGAATCTCGAGCGCACCGGACTGATTGATCGAGCCGGCAAACACGGCCGCTTCCGCCATCTTCTCCACCGGTAGGGACTCGCCGGTGACCCGCGACTGATCGACGAACGAATGCCCGGCGATCACCGTGCCGTCCACCGGGATGCGGGCGCCGGGGTTGACGAGTACGGCATCGCCCGGATTGAGCGCCTGCGCGTCGATCTCACAGATGCCACCGGGGCGGCGAACCGTCACCGCCCGCGGCAGGAATTCGAGCAGGTCACGGATCGCGCGCCGGCCGCGCGCCACCGTCATGTCCTCGAGGACTTCGGCGCCAAGCACGAACAGCGTGATCACGAGCGCGGTGAAGAACTGTGTGATCGCCGCCGCCGCCACGATGGCGATGGTCATCGACAGCTCCATCGTCATTCGCCGCGCCAGGAGATTCTCCAACGCCTCCTTGAAGATCGGCCAGCCGCCCACGAGCAGACCCAGGACTCCAATGACGCTGACTGCCCTCAGCGGCTCCCACACCCGAAACCAAACCGCCGCGGCCGCCAGCATCACCAGGACGATGCGCGCCCCTTCCGTCCACTCGAGCGCGTGCCCAGCGCCATGCTCGTCATCGGCCGGATGCGCCACCGCGTCCTTCGAGCCCGCATGCGCATCTTCGGCGCGAGACGTGGCACTCACCCGCGCCGGGTCCACCCTTGCATCTGCGCGGGTGCTCTGCTGCTGCTCGCTCATTGAATTGCCTTCATCGGATTACCTTCCGCCGCTGTCGTGACACGCCTATCGCAAATAGGTGCGCATCACCTCGATGAGCTCCTCGGCACCCTCACGGCGCTCGGCATCCGACGCGATTTGCGCACTGGCGACATGGGTCTCGATATGCTCTTCCAGAACCTCGAGCATCAGACCATTGATGGCCCCCCGCACGGCGGCGATCTGTTGCAGGACTTCAGCGCAGCCCCGTCCCTCCCCGAGCGCCCGTTCCAGCGCCTCGACCTGGCCGCGAATGCGGCGAACCCTGGAGAGCAGTTTCGACTTTTCCCGCTGGATGTGACTCATCGGCATCCTTTCGCTATACTATATATGAGTATTGTATTTAGACCCCGAGGACTCGTAAAGACCTGCCGCGCGAAATCGCATGGACCTCCGCTCGCTCAGGGGGACAGCGCCCACCGCCGTCCCATCGCCTTCTTTTAAACGGTTAAGAAGTCATCCCAACTTATTGATAATTATTGGACCCTTCGGGTGGAGAACTGGCCTCGAACTCGCGCTTCGTCGTCTTGATTCCATCCCCGACTTCTCACGTGCCGCACGGCGCTACCGTCGATGGTGTCCTACTTGCCCGCGGCTGACAACGGACCTCGGCAGCCCTGGATCGAATTCCTCGAACTTTAGCGCTGTAGCGAATTTCCGGCCGGCGCGCCCGGGAGGATTCCAGTACCGATGGTCGATACGCCGATGCTTCGCGAAGCGATATCGATGGGAAGCCCGTTCGAGCCCGGCACGCTCAAGACTGTTGCTGAGGTTTTTCCGCTGCGCGAACTCGACCGGGATATCTCCCACCGATCCGGGCAATCCGGTCGATGACGTCTTCGCCGACTCCTTGCCTCACAAGCGCCGCCCGCGAATGACGATCGAGCCGTTCAATGCCCTCTATTCGATCGCGCCACGCTGGCTGCAGTGACTGATGACACTGGCCTTCGATCCGGCCCTCAGGCGCGTCGACCTCGTCAGCCTCCGGTTCGACGACGTCGCAGGTGACAGGCTCATCCGTCCAATCCGCAAGACCGGCTCGCAAGCTCGCGGGCATTGCCAGGCGAGCGCGAGTCTCGGCTGGCACGTGGCTGCGGATGGACGCCCGCGCAATCCCGTAGAATCGGGCTCCGAGCGCCGGTAATCCCGCAGGCGCCGGGGTTCGGTGAGTGATGACCAATGACGGACGCTCTGCCCGGGACGCGCCGGCGGGCCTCTCTCGCGAGAGAGCAGGGGGTGACGGCCATGAGCGATAAGACGGACAAACGCAAGACTGGCCCTCTGGCGACCCCGATCACGATCCTCATAACCGGTCTCGTGACGGCCGCGATCCAATTCGGCCTCGGCATTTGGGGTTGGGGCGGATGGAGCGCATTCTTTGCGCATCCGGCGTTTCAAGCGCTCGCCTGGATGGTTCTTTTCTTCATCATCGTCGCGACGTTCTCGGGCAGCAGCGGCCTCAGTTCCGGGCGGACGGAAGACAAGAGCAACCGCTGGGTGCTTGTGGCATTCCTGCTCATCGCGCTCGCGGGGGCCTATTTCTCGGCATATACGGACAGGATCGGCTTCTGGACCGTCGGCGGGGACGCTATGCGCTGGGCCGGACTGTTCGTCTGCGCCGCCGGCTGCGCATTGAGGCTCATTCCCGTCTTCGTGTTGAAGAATCGCTTCAGCGGCTTGGTGGCCATCCAGGCTGGGCACAAGCTCGAAACGCGCGGCATCTACGGACTCGTCCGCAACCCGAGCTATCTGGGCATGCTCGTCTCCGTGGTCGGCTGGGCCCTCGTGTTCCGCTCGATCGTGGGGGTGCTGATTTCTTTGCTGAGTTTGATTCCCATCATTCCCCGTATCCAC
>JAJZLX010000495.1 GCA_021850555.1 Pseudomonadota bacterium
CAGTCCGTTCCAGATCAATGACTTGGAAAGAGGTATCGGCAGAGACGGGTGTCAGCGCTTCCACGTTGACGCGGATGGCTCAAGGACGCAAACCCGACGCTGCGAGCCTCGCCGCCCTGTCAGCCTGGGCCGGACTGAATCCTTCGGACTTCGTTCGCGCACCGTACAAAAAACCAGGCGCCGAACCGCTGGCGCAGATCTCCACGCTTCTACGCACCGACCCGAACCTCGATACGGAGGCTGCGGAAGCGGTCGAGGCGATCGTACGTGCCGCGTACGATCGCCTGAAAAAGGAGCGGCGTCCTTAGCTCAAGGTTTCAGCTGCTTCTGCCGCGTTTGAGCGGCAAGCAGGCGTCGCTCCTCAATCACCTTTTCGATCTCGGGAACAACCTCATCGGTCATTGCTCGCCGAAACTCGTCGATGATCTGCTCGCCGACCGGCGTGAGCCCTTCCACGACCTCGAACACGCTTTTTGACGGCTTTTCGAACTGGTTCATGATCTTCCCCTATTTCGGCTGCGTGGGGCGCAAGTTCTGTTCCATGCGAGTCAATGCCGTCGTGGTCATGCCGTTCAGCTTCAGCCCCCGCATCCCGCTCGCCGTGACACCGACGACACGCCGATTGAAAACGAGCGCCTCTGTACGACTGTGAATGAACCATAACGGCATCGGCTCCCGCAAGCTCGCGGTGGCATCCAGCACGGCGCGCGCCGCAATCTGGCCGGCAGACCATTCGGTATGGCGCGCAATCTCGACGACCCAGACGAACTGAGCAAATGGCAGCGACATGATCACTTCGACGAGCTTCGAATCGAATTCGGAGGAGCGACCGCGAACGAAATTCCGAAGAGCCGATCCCGTCGTGATCAGGTAACGGATAATGCACTCGTCCCGCGGGGGCAACCCCAGCGCACCACCGAGTTTAAAGAGTGTTTCCGACAGCCGCTCCACGGCATCCGCAGGGTAGAAAATCTTCTCGGGCAGTGCAACGATGAACGAGTCGATGTCCTGGGTCGAATAGGGAGCGCTAGTCCCATGAACTGTAGGCACTGGTAAATAGGGCAGATGATTGTCGTCGACCGCAATTAGCGCCGTGAGCTCGTCCCACGCGTAACGCAATCCACCCGGAACTGCGGCGCCTGGCGCCTTCCACTCGCATCCGACAACGGCCATTGCGTGCTCGCGACGGTGCATGGCCGCAAAGAGCGGAAAGCCTGATTCTACATATGCAATCAGCTGGCGGTAGAAAGAAGGATCGGGTCTGTTTGTGTCGATCTTCGTCACGACATACGGGTAGGTCTCTGCAGCCTGAAATACCCGTTCCGCATTCGATATCTCTAGGCCCTTCGACGGCACGAGTCCACCCGGATCAAACTGCTGAGCCATCATGGTGATGTCGTGCGTGAGATACTCCCGATGGACGCTGTAACGTTCGCTGTAGTGCCGCAGGATGGACCAGCAGGTCGCGTGGGCACATACGGAAATATCCTGGTGCTGGTCCATGGAAGGGAAGCCTTCGACCTCGATCTTGTACCCTAGCACATGCACTTTGTGTTTCGCCGCAATGATGCGTGTGCCACCCTTGACTCCACTACGGATGTCCGGTGACAAGACGCTCCGGCCGATCGTTCCGATTCCGGTGGGACGCAGGACGATGTAACCGAAGTAATGATCACCGAGACGCCCGTCCGCGCAATTCAGAACGAGCCCATTCTTCTCGAAGGACACCGTCGCGTCGAAGAAATGCAGACGCACACAGTCAGGTCGGTAACACTGTCCCTTCTTGGAATAGAAGTGGTAATAGGTACTGCGATAGTCCTTGTCGACGTAGTCGTGCTCGATCAACACTGCCTTCACAGCACTCGTGATACCGTTGACCAGCTTAGCAGCGACGGTCTTGGGGGCATATTCCGCGGAAATGTACGAATCTAGCTGAGCCAAGTCGGCACTGGATCGCAACGCAAGCCAAGTGTACATGTTCTTTTCCAGTATCTTGCAGTGCTAGTGTTCCCAAGACTAATTATGCCTGAAATGTCGCTTTCTCGCGAACCGGCCGGTATACGCCACCCCTACACGAGCCGCTGAAGTAAATGCTGATCAACACGTTACCGGGGGCAGATCCACCCGGTGCAGGGCTTTCTTTACCGCCCTTGGTCCTGCTCGTCGTCGGCCTCCTCCTGCTCGATAAGCTCATGCGGTCCAGGCTCGCCCAGTGCCATCTTGTCACGCTCATGCCGCACGATCGCCTGAAGGTCCTTATCCTCCACCTCGATCCCCTCACGAGCAGCCATCCTGGCCATCCGCTCCCTGAACTCGGCTGATCCCTGGATCGAGACCTTGTCACTCCACTTGGCTGCAGCGACTTGCAGCGCTGCGACCTCGGCAGCCTCGTCGTGCCGCAGCAGCTTGATGGTTTCCCGTTTTGCCAGAAACACGGCGCCCAGCTGGTCTCGGTACCGCTTTCCACGTTCCTGCGGATCCCATTCGTACCGCAGGCCGCAGGCCCGCGCCGCCGCGAGCTCGGCGCTGTGATAGGTGGACTTGAGCGGCGCCCCGCCGATTCTCAACTCGTTATGCCCGCCCCGCGCGGCCGCCTCCGCGGATCGATCCCGGCGCCGCCGCGCCTGATTCGCCGAGCGGATACGCTCCTTCACGCGCTGCGCGCGCAGGTCGGCCTGGATCTGCTCGCGCGCGATCCGCAACGCCATGTAGTGATACTGCTCGCGGCCGCCCGCGTCGCGCCACTCACGGTGTAGCGCGGAGGCTGCCGCCCTGATCTGGTCGTGCGTGCCCATTGGCATGCGATGCCGCCGTGCATGCTGAATCAGCTCAGCCCGGGCTCGCGCGATGTCCGCATCGGTCGGCTCGCGCTTCGATTTCTCTTCGCCTTTTGCGCCGGTCTCGGCTCTCCTGCGCCAGTCATCTCTCTCACGCTTGGCTTGATCCTTCTCTACCCGGGCGAAGTCACGCTCGGCTCTCAGGGCCTCATTGGCGGCGCGCAGCGCCATGTAATCGGCTTGGCTGACCTGTCCCCGCATCGCGGCACGGATCGCCTTATAGTCTGCGTCGCGGTCGCAGGTCATGGTCACCCCGAACCGCTGCGCGGCTTCCGCGATCAGGACCTTTGCGGCGGACAGTTCCTCTCGTGCCTCATCCCGTTCGCGCGCCGCATGTTCAGCGCGCTGCTCCGCCTTCTCCGCGTTGCCGTGATATTGCCGTAGTGTTGCGGCTTGGCGCTCACGCTCATCCCGGCTCAAAATCCGTCCCTGCCGAGCCAGGGCACGGTACGCATGGCTGTCGATATGCTTACGGCGGCTATCCTTCTCGCCGCGCTCAAGGCCGGTGATCTCAGCAGCGAGGTCCTGTAGTTTCTGCCCTCGGGCACGGCGATCCCCGACCACCTGCACCTTGCCATCCGCCCCGCGCTCGCTGCGCTCCATCCGGACCACTCGTCCACGTTCGTCGGTCTTGTCCACGCAGATATGGCAGTGCACGTTGTACCCGACGCTGCCATCCTCCCTGATGTGTCCCTCGTCCAAATGGACATCGGCACGCAGCACGCGATGCCCAGACACCTGCTGGTATTGCGTACAGAACTCCCGCACACGACGTTCCATGTCGCGCTTCCACTCATCGACCTCCGCGCACGGATGATCGGCTGGTGGGTCGGGCAAATTCAGCACGCCCTCCTGGAGCGGGCTGTACCCCTTGGTCGCTCGGGCCTTGGGCGAGGCGAGCGCCATTTTCTCTCGGTACGTAGCCTCGACGTCCCCGTAGACAATGCTGATGTTGCCCAGGTGATGCTCTCGGGGCAATAAGTCGCGAGGCGGCACCTCCCTGGTGTTATGGGCGATGGCCAGGATGCCGCCCGCCGGGACGGGCTTGAAGTGGATAGAAGAACCACGCGCCATAGGTCTTGTCCTGCTGTCTTCGCTCTCGAGGGTGCAGGGGGCTTGCCCCTGCCGCACAAGGACCGGCTTGCCGGTCCGAACATCCACCAGGATGTAAGTGCGCACTTACATCCGGGGGATGTAGTGCTCAGCAATGCTCCGCCCCGCGGGCCCTCCGCTCTCTGACGCCTCGGGCAAGCCCTCGGTTTCGCAGTCGCAGGCAAGCCTGAGCCACACAGCCGGACAGTCGTACCCGGATCGCTCTCCTGGTCCCACGTCGGCGAGTACGGGTACCAGCAGCTCATTGCGGCGCAGAGTCCACCAGGAGTCCACACCATGCCTCGAAAGAAGTCCAAGCGCGCAGCGCCGCATCCCATTGCCGCCGCAATCGCCGCCGATCTCGAGCGCCTCCAACCAGCCGAGCCCCAGCCGCAATCCATCCCGCCGCAAGTGTGGTCAGTCATACGAGGATTTAGGCGGCGGGGACGTTCGATACCGCAAATCATGGAAGTGCTGGAGAGACATGGGTACCACGCCGATCCCGACATGCTTGCCGCCCGCCTCAAGCCTCGCGCAACGCGGCGGGTCCAACAGCGGACCAGCGCTGACACTGAGGTGGCGTCCACCCCGGCATCCACGAACACTCCAGTGCCGCCCATCACGAGCAGCCCCAATACGCCCACGGAAGGGGTGCCAGCGGGACTGCATTCGGCAAGAGCGTTCACCGCCGAGCAGCGCGCCCAATACCAGATCCCGCAGTGGGCAGACGGCTCGAACATGCGGAACGGCGAAACTCTGGAGAATTACGCGCGCCGCAAACGCATCCAGGGGTCGCCGGAATCGCAGCGCGCCACACGCGGCAAGTTCATCGGCGAGAGCTGAGTCGAGGGCAACAATAGGGCAACCGAGGTCCCGGCACGGGGAGTAGCTGCATGAGCAACACCCCAGCAACGCCCGTGCCAAGCGCCGACCGGCCCTGGCATCGACGGTCTCCGCTATGGGATCGCGAGCGCGAGATCCGCCGACTCATCGGGCAGGGGTACTCGCTCCGCCAGGTGATCGACCGTCTCGACCTCGGCGTCAGCCGGCCGTGTCTCTGGAGATGGCTCAAGCGGGCCGGTGAGGTCCGCGACGCCGCTGCCCTGCTCGCTCTCGACGCCTCCGGCTTCGTTCCACCTACCCCGAGGATCCCCGAATGACTCATTCGATCTACATGACCCTGAGTGCCGTCGGCAATGTCGGTAAGACCACCGTGGCCCACCACGTCCTGGCCCCTGCAACTGGCGGCTCTATTTGCACACTCGAGACCCACTCTGCGAGCGGCAACGAGCACGACGTCGTTGACCGTGACGGCCTCGCCGCTCGGCTCTTCGCACCCCCCGAAGGCGGTCTCGTGCTGGATGTCGGCGTCGGCGACACCGTCGACGCGCTCGTCGCACTCACGCTCGTCGCCCGCCAGGACCCGAGTCTGCCGCAGCGGCTGAAGATCGTCGTGCCGCTGCTCACCGACGGCAAATCCGTCGCCGGACTACGATGGCTGCTCGCACAGATGCCTGAGCGGCTGCGACCCGCCGTGCGCGCGATCTGGAATCGGGTGCGACCAGGGGAGAAATCGTCTCTGCGGGATGGAGATATCGTCCGCGCAGCCTGCGCAGTGATCCGGCAGAGCAGCGGACGGCTTTGCGCTCCCGCGCTCCATGAGTCGCCACTGTTCGATCCCGCGCACCCGCTCGTCCGCGAGCGCGGGTCATTGGAGGCGGTGGCGTCCATTCCGGACGCCGAGATCCGTTCAGCCCCGCTGGCTGATATGCCGTCGTTGCTGGCGGGCCGCGACGCGGCGCAGTCCGCGCAGACCGACTGCCGCGAAGTGCTCTCGGCCATCAATGAGTGACGGTTATGGACGCGCTGTACTCAGTGCTCACAGAGCACGGACGGATCGACGGACCCGAGGCGTATCGCGCGCTCATGGCACTGCCACCTTGTGCGAGACGGTTCGCGCTCGATACCGTCGATCCCATCACCATCGAGCGCTGCGATGCCGCGCGGCGCGAATCCATGCGCCTCGATCGCTGCAAGCGATCACGCATTCACCTCCGGAGGTAGGTATGCGTCATCGTCACCGACTCGTTCTCTTCC
>JAJZLX010000743.1 GCA_021850555.1 Pseudomonadota bacterium
ACGGCCCTCTGCATCACGGGCTTTCCGCCGTACTCGATGCCGGGCATGTTCGACCGGCTGGCGCGCCTCCCGGTGGAGTATCGCTGGAGCACGCGCTTCATCGAGCTCGATCCGCAGGAGGCGGAGCAGCTCGCCAACAGCTATCGCAGCAAGTGGGCGCAGAAGAGGAAGTCCATGATGAACTTCCTGCGCGAGGCGGGCGGCGGCCAGGCGACGCACATCAACCTCGATGCCGACCGCGCGATGAACGATGCGATCGTCGCGGTCTCCGAGGCGAGCCAGGGAAAAGTGATCTTTGGCTACTACACGAGCGTGTTGCTGCTCGCGGATCGCAATCTCCCGGCGCTCGAGGAGGCGGCGCAGGATATCCGCAAGGTGATTCTCAACCTCGGGTTTCAGGCGCGCGTCGAGACCGTGAACGCGGTGGATGCCTTTCTCGGCACCATGCCGGGGAACACGACGGCAAATGTGCGCCGCCCCGTGCTGCACACGCTCAATCTCGCGCATCTGATGCCGTTCACGAGCGTGTGGGCGGGTCCCGATGAGAACCCCTGTCCGTTCTACCAAATGCGCAGCCCGGGTGTCACGGAGATATCGAGGGTGCCGCCCTTACTGTGGACCCGCACTGCGGGTGCGACGCCTTTTCGCTTGTGTCTGCATTCTGGCGATCTCGGTCATGCGGCGGTGCTGGGACCCACCGGGAGCGGCAAATCGACGTTTCTCGCAACGATCGTCGCGCAGCAGTTTCGATACGCCAGAGCGCAGGTATTCGTGTTCGACAAAGGCTATTCGATGCTGCCGCTCGTCTGGGCCGCAGGCGGCGAGCACTACGACATCTCGAGCGGCGCTGACGGCGTGGGCGGTCCGATCGTGGCGTTTGCGCCGCTCGCCCGCTGCCACGAGGAGGGTGAGCAGCGATGGGCCGCCGAATGGCTCGAGGCGTGCGTCGAGCTCCAGGGCGTGCGTGTGACGCCGGATCAGCGCCAAGAAATCTACCGCGCGGTGAAGCAATTGGGCGACTTCGACGATCCGAAGCTGCGCACCCTGGGCCAGCTTCGCGCGACGATCCAGGACGCGGACCTGCGTACGGCCATCGAGCCGTACACCGTCCGCGGCGCCGCAGGCGATCTTCTCGATGCCACCGAGGACGGCTTGGGCCAGGATCGCTTCCAGGTGTTCGAGATGGAGCACCTACTGACGCGCGGGGATCGGGTGGTCCTGCCCGTGCTCACGTATCTCTTTCACCGGCTCGAGCAGCGCTTCGACGGCCGGCCGACGCTGCTCGTGCTCGATGAGGCATGGGTGATGCTGGGGCACCCGGTGTTCCGGGCGAAGATCCGCGAGTGGTTGAAGGTGCTGCGCAAGGCCAACGTGGCTGTGGTCTTCGCGACGCAGTCGCTCTCGGACCTCGCGAAGTCGGGCATCGCGGATGTCATCGTCGAGTCCTGTCCGACGAAGGTTCTCCTGCCGAACGCGGCGGCGCAGGACGAGGTCGCCCGCGGGATCTACCGCGAGCTCTTGGGCCTCAATGACCGGCAGCTCGCGATGCTCGCCGCGGCTACCCCGAAGCGCCAGTACTACATGCTGCACCCGGATGGCCGGCGGCTCTTTGAGCTCGGACTGTCCGGTCCCGAGCTCGCCTTCGTGGGGGCTTCGGGCCGCGAGGAGATCACGCGCATCCGCGACCTGCGCGCGGAAAATCCGGATGGATGGCCCGCCCAATGGCTGCGCGAGCGCGGCGAATGGGCATGGGCCCAGGCATGGGAGAACTATCAGTAGCCGATACACGCAAGGGGCTGAAGCCGTTCGCCGAGGCGCGCCCCCGCCATCCGCTGCAACGGATGACGGGGGATTGTCGCCAACGCACCGAAGGGCGGGCGAGTCATGGTCGCGCGTCCGGCGGGACGGTCGTCGAGTCGTATGCGGCGGGGATGTCTGGCGGCATCACCCGTCCCGGTAGCGGACCCGTCTCTCGCGCGGAGCGGACACCCGGCACGCCGCCAGGGCGCAGCCCCATCACGAGAGGGCCAAACCCGGGCGGTGGGTCCCATGGACTCTCCCGCCCGGGGGCGGTCGCGGAAGTGGAGGACTTCTCATGCGAGTCAGATTACCCGTTCTCGGTGCCGCGTTCGCGGCTACCCTCGTTCTAGCGTCGGCCGCGCCGCCCGCCCATGCGGTGTCGGAAGTGGCCGGCGCGACCTTCCCCGAGCAGATCGTGCAGGAAGTCACGGCGGTCGAGCAAGACGAGCAGGCGGTCATGCAGACCGAGCAGCAAATCGGCATGCTCACGAGCCAGACCATCAATTTGGGCACGATGCCGCTTCAGTTCTGGGGGCAGTTGACCGCCCCCATCATGCAGATGCAGGAAATCATCGGGCAGGCGCAGGGCATCTCCGCCAGCGTGCAGGACACCGCCGCCCAAACCGCCTATGAGTACGGCGATCCGACCGGCTCGGTCGGCTATGCCGGCGGTACGCTGGCTCAGTGGACTCAAGGGTTCAATCAGCAGATCTCGGGCGTGCTGCATGAGTACCACCTCTCCAGGCAGCAGTTCGCGACCTCCGCCGCGACCGAACAGACGCTACAGGCTGCATCGCGCACCGCGCAGGGCCGCAATCAGATGCTGCAGGCAAGCAATGCGATGTCCGGGGTGCTCGCGACCGAACTCTCGCAACTCGACACCGACACCCGCACGGCAAATACCGCGATTCTCACCGACATGGGCAATCGCGCGAACGCCAGGGTCGCTAAGCAGAAGACTCTCGGACGCTGGCTGACCGCGCCGGTCAAGTTGCCCCCGTATTAGGAGCTCATCATGCGTCATAGACACCGACATCGACTCATCCTCCTTGCCGCGCTCGCCGCGGCGCTCTTGCCCGCACTCGCGCAGGCTGCGGTGACCACATGTGCGCCCGGCGTCGCAGGCGCGCCCTCGACCTGTCTCACGAACGGGTTCTTCGACACCATTCTCAGCATGGTGGAGAACGCGACGGCGAATTGGGTGTCGATCGGGGCGGGCAAGACCGGCATCGGGTGGATGATTTTCACCTTCCTCGCGACGCTCGAGTTGATTTGGTGGGGCATCACGAACGCGCTTCGAAAAAACGATCTCGGAGAGTGGTTTTCGAGCCTCTTCCTGAAAATGCTCGAGATTTCTTTCTTCGGGTTCATCGTCGCCACCGCGCCGACCTGGATGCCCTACATCCCGCAGCAGTTTGAGATGGTCGGACAGAAGTTCCTCGCGGCCTCGCAGTTTGGGGCGCCCGCCGGTGCCGCAGTCGTGCCGCTCACGCCGTCCGGCATCATGACCGAGGCGGGAAACGTCGAAAAAATGTTGTGGAACGGCGGCAACCCCACTCGGGTGGCAGGCGGCGGCAATCCGACCAGTACCTGCGGTCCAGTCGCGATCGGGTGCAAACTCAAACAGGCCGCCGAAAACGCGATGGAGGGCATGGTCGCATCGCTGGCAACGGTCCTAACCTCCCTGCTCTTGTACCTGGGCTTCGGCTTGGTTGCGTTGCAATTGATGATGACCCTGATGGAAATGTACATGGTGCTGGGAATCGGCAGCGTCATGTTGGGATTTTTGGGCTCGCGCTGGACCGTGCAACTCGGCGAGCGCTATGCGAGTTATGCCGCCTCAGTCGGCGTGAAGCTCCTCACGACCTATGGCGTGAGTGCCGTCATGGTGCATATGGCGCAGCAGGATGCCTCGTGGCTGCAGCAGCTGACCGCCGGCCAGGTGCTCAGCATGCCCGCCATGATGGCCCTCGGCACGAGTGGGCTGCTCGGCGGGATCATGGCGCTCACGATTCCATCCGTCGCCGGCAGCATCATGGGCGGTGCGGCGAGCCTCGGGCTCTCGCACCTCACCGCCGCCGGCGGCGGGATCGCCAGCGCGGGCGCCGCAGCGGGTCTCGGAGCGGCGGCGGGAGTCGCCGGCGGCAAGGCCACGGGGGCTGCGCTCGCCCGACTTGCCGGCCTCACCTCCGTGTCCGGGTCCTCTGCCGGCGTCGGAGGAGCCGGATCGTCTATCGGCGGGTTCAAGGGTGGGGCGGGCGCGATCGCGGCCACTCCGCCGCCGCCCGGCGGTGCAAGCGGCGCGGCGGGGTCTGGTATGGGCATGGGCGGGAAAGCCGCGGGGGCCGGCGTCAGTGCCGCCGGGAAGGCCGCGGGTGCGGCCCTCGGAGCGGTGCCTGGGCTTCAGCCCGTCGGTGCTGCGGTATCCGCCGCAGGACAAGCGGCGGGCAAGGGGGCCGAGGCCGCGGGTAAGGCCGCCGAGCAGGCGACGAGCGCGGCCGGAAAGGCGGCTGGCGCTGCCGGCACGGCTGCGGGTGGAGGCGCCCCTGCGGGGCGCACTTCCTTCAGCGGCGGTGCCACAGGTACCCGTGGTGCCCCGTCCACCGGAGGGCCGGATCAGCTCTCGGCCCCGAGCTCCACTGGGGGCGGCCCTGCGGGCGGCACCGCTGGGGCGGGCGAAGGCGAGAAGAAAGAACCGTCCGCAGCGGGCAAGCTCTGGCAACAGGCGCAGCAGCATGCGAATCAGGCGCACCGCGGCCTGCCACACGAGGGCGCGGTCAGCGCCCCGGGGATCCGCTTCGGACACTCGGAGGATTGAGCGATGTCGATGCGCACCATTCGTCGCTCGTTTATTCGAGGATATCGGCAACAATCGAAGGCCACGCCGGAACTCGGTGCCCGAGTGCTGCGGCTCATCCTCGGGGTCTGTCTCGCCGTTGATTTCGCCGCCGGCCATCCTCTGTGGCCGACGGTCGCGATCATCGGTGCGATCGCCGCAATGTTTTGGCGCGGCGCGCGGGAGATACGCCGCGCGGCGGACGCCAATCATCCATCACCAGACAGTGGGGCCACGAGCCCCGAGGAGCCTCTATGACCATCATCTCTCGCCTTCGTCACTGGGCCAGCCCGGCTTGCGCTGTCCCGCGCCTGCGGGCGCTCTACTTCGTCTCGCTGGCTCTCTGCGGGATACTGCTGATCATGCTGCACATCGCCCTCGCGGGCGAGCAGCGTCTCGCGCATGTGCTGACTGTCGAGACGCGCGCGGCGGTCGCTGTGCCGCATGTCATCGTTCTTCGTGTGCCGCCATCACTGCAGGGTGAGTAAGGAGAAATAACATGGGTGCAGGTGAGGCTATCCTATACATCTCCGTCCTCCTCTCGCTAGCCATCATGTTGCCCTCCGTGGTCGGGATGCAGCACCAGGCATTCACGGACCAGGTCGCAAAGGTCGAGGCGGGTCAGTTGGCCCGCGTCGACGACGCCGCGCTGCAGTACGAGTATTCGTGGATGGCGAGCCTGTCCACGCCCGGCAGCACGCATATGGTCAGTGTGCAGACCCTCATTGCGCAGGGATTCCTGCCACCCGGCACGAAGGCCACGGATGCGATGGGGGATCCGATCTCCGTCGAGTACCAGGCGGACTCAAGTGGCAATGTCACTGGCTACGTGGTCGCGCAGGGCAATTACCGCTATCCAGACCCCGACGCGGGCGAGATCCTGCTCGACCTCGGCGACCGCGGCGGGTATGTGCCGAAGGTACCGATCTCCGGGCAAGTCGCCGGTACGATCTACGGCACCGGCAATACCTGGCAGTCCCCGGCGCCGGCCGGGATCAACCCAGGCTCGATCGACGTGAAGGTCGAGAGCAATGCAGCGCAGCAGGCGGATGACTCGCGCTTCCTTTGGCGCGTGCCAGCGCCCACTGCGGCGGGCAATACCATGTCCACGCCGTTGATCCTTGGGGCCGTCGAGACGCCGGGGGCGTCCTGCGCCAATACAGGGGCGATCGCCCAGGACGGCACTGGGGCGCTGGTGTCTTGCCAGGGTGGCACCTGGCAATCGGTCGGCGGCGGGCACTGGCGGGCTCCCGTGGCGACGTATGCCGCGCTGCCGCCAACTGGCAATCAGAACGGCGATGTGAGACTGACGCTCGATACGGACCGGGCCTTCGCGTGGAACGGTTCAAGCTGGAACGCGCTTGCCGTCGATCAGAACGGTGACCT
>JAJZLX010000729.1 GCA_021850555.1 Pseudomonadota bacterium
CCAATACGAGATCATCGGCGAGAAGGTCAGCTATCGCGTGGCGCAGCGCCCGGGCAGCTACGTGATCTTGAAGTACGTCCGCCCGGTGATCAAGCGGCGCGACACACAGGCGATCAGTGCCGCTGCCGCCCCCCTGTGTCAGAGTAGTTGTCGGTGCGCTGGGAGACCGGCGCACCGACAACTACCTTGACACGCACCGCGGGGCATCTCGTCGCCCTGCCCTGCCCCATGCCCTCATCCTGGTGGACGCCTACGCGAGCGTGCGCCGGATCGAGACCCTCGTGACGACCTTGGATACCGGCGCCCCGATCAAGGCGCCGGGCTGCATCATTCCGCCGGGCCACCCGTAGCGCTCGCCCGGCTTTCCACCGCCGCAACCCCAACCCCGCGCCCCCTGGCGCGGGCGTGCTGGATCAGCATGTCGTAAAGCGCTCCCGCGGCGGGGGAGAGCTGCGCGTTCCTCGGCGCGATGAGTACGAGCGACCTCGCGGCAGCGGGGTCGACAAGCGGCAGCACACGGATCCTGGGATACGCCTCCCTCTGAACGGCCAGCCCCGGAACGATGGCGACACCCACCCCCTCCGCCACCAGGCCCAGGGCCGTAGAGCTGTGCTGCACCTCGTAATAGGTGCGCAGTCGCAGGCGCCCGGCGGTGAGGGCTGGCTCCAACACCGGCCGGTTGGCGCTCAGGCTTCCGGGAAAGATCAGGAGGTGCGGCTCGAGCTGCGCCCAGGACACATTCCTGCGCCCGGCAAGGGGATGATCGTCGCGGCAGATGAGGACGAAGCGGTCGCGCACGAGCGTGACGCTCGCGAGACCGGCATCGTGCGAGCCGGTCACGTTGATGCCGAACTCCGCTTCCCGCCGCAGGACCGCCTCCGCCACGCCGAAGGAGGAGTGGTCGTGGATCGTGATTCTGTTCTCGGGATACGCCACGGAGTACTCCCGGATGACATGCGGCAGATAGCGTGCGCCGATGGATGGAACGCACGCGATCGTGACGGAGCCGCGCATCGCCTTGCCCGTCTCGCGGATGTCGGTGAGCGCGGTCTCGAGCTCCGTGAGCAGCCGCTGCGCGCGCGGCAGGAAATCGGCACCCGTGCGCGTGAGCTCGACGGAGCGAGTCGTGCGCTCGATGAGCTTCATGCCGAGGTACGCCTCCAGGGTCTGCAAGCGCCGGGACAGCGCCGTCTGCGTGATGTGCAGACCGTCGGCGGCGCGGCGGAAGTTGCGCTGCGTCGCGATGGCGATAAATGCCTGAACCCCCAGGGTATCGATCTTCATTGATGTATAGGATACATCAATCGGCTGAATAAATGCATTACGTGTCGCACTCTGTCCAGGCGCAAACTTCGCCCGCAATTCAACTGAGGTGGGCACGCATGACGAGCATCGAATCGACCCCGGAGATGGCAGCCGGAATCTACCGCGCGATGGAGCAGCGGCTCCAGATCGTGCGCCGCCGCCTGCGCCGCCCGCTCACCCTCGCGGAGAAGGTGCTGCTCGGGCATCTCGACGAACCCGAGCGGCAGGACCTCGTCCCGGGCAAGAGCTACCTCTTGCTGCGCCCGGACCGGATCGTCTTCCAGGACCTCCTCGGGCAGACCGGGATCCTGCAGTTCATGCAGAGCCGGCGCGAGCGTGTTGCCGTCCCGACGAGCATCCATTGCGACCACCTCATCCAGGCGCACCGCGCCGCGCGCGAGGACCTCGCGGAGTCGCTCGGCGAGAACGCGGAGGTCTACGAGTTCCTGCGCCGCGCCGCGGCCAAATACCACGCCGGCTTCTGGGGCCCCGGCGCCGGGATCATGCATCAGGTGGTGCTGGAGAACTACGCGTTTCCCGGAGAGCTGATCATCGGCACCGACTCCCACACCCCGAATGCGGGCGGACTCGGCGCCTGTGCCGTAGGCGTAGGCGGCGCGGACGCCGTGGAGGTCGCAGCGGGCCTGCCTTGGGAGCTGCTCTACCCCAGGCGCATCGCCGTCCACCTAACCGGACAACTCAACGGCTGGACGGCTCCCAAGGATATCATCCTGACAGTCGCCGGCATGTTGACGGTCTCCGGTGCCACGAACGCGATCGTCGAATACATCGGTCCAGGCGCGCGAACTCTCAGTGCGACCGGCAAGGCCACGATCGCCAACATGGGCGCCGAAATCGGCGCAACGACCTCAATGTTCCCCGCCGACGAGCACATGGCCACGTACCTGCGAGCGACCCATCGCGGCGACCTGGCGCCCTTCATCGAGCAATTCCGACACCTCCTTGAGCCCGACGCCGAAGTCGAGGCCGAACCCGACGCGCACTATGATCGCGTGCTGCGGGTGAATCTTTCGACGCTGGAGCCGCACATCGCCGGCCCCTCCTCGCCCGATCGCGTGCGTCCCCTCTCGCAGCTCGCCGCCGAGGTCGCCGATCCCGCCTCGGGACTCCCACGCGACATCTCCGTGGCCCTGATCGGCAGCTGCACCAACTCCTCCTACGAAGACATGAGCCGCGCGGCCGACGTGGCGGAGCAGGCGCGCGCCCACGGCGTGAAAGCCGCCGTTCCCTACCTGGTCACGCCGGGCTCCGAGCAGGTCCGCTCGACGATCGAGCGGGACGGTCAGTTGCGATCCCTGCGCGATGCCGGCGCCCAAGTGCTCGCCAACGCCTGCGGGCCCTGCGTGGGCCAGTGGCGCAGGACCGACATGTCCGAAGACACCCCCAACGTCATCGTCACCTCGTATAACCGCAACTTCGCCGGCCGCAACGACGGCTGGCGCTCCACGATGAACTTCCTCGCCAGTCCGGAAATCGTCACCGCGCTCGCAATCGCGGGCCGACTGGATTTTGATCCGGCGCGGGATTCGCTTACCGGCCGCGACGGCGCCGCGTTCCGGCTGCAGCCGCCGAAGCCCGCTGCCGAAGTGCCAGCCCGCGACTTCGAGAGCCGGCGGGAGCACTACCTCCCGCCCCCGCCCGATGGCCGGTGCATCGACCTCGCGGTCGATCCTGCCAGCGAGCGCCTGCAGCTCATCAAGCCCTGGGCTGGCTGGGACGGACAGGATTTCCTCGACATGCCGGTCCTGATCAAGACCCGCGGCAAGACGACGACCGACCACATCTCCCCCACCGGCAAGTGGCTGCGCTACCGCGGTCACCTCGAGCGCTTCAGCGAGAACCTACTCATGGGAGCCACCAACGCTGCCACCGGCGAGGTCGGCAGGACCGGCAACGTCATCACCGGCGCCTCCGGCCAGCCGATCGCCGCCGTCGCCCGCGACTATCGGGCGCGCGGGCTTCGCTGGGTGATCGTCGGCGACGCCAACTACGGCGAAGGCAGCAGCCGCGAGCACGCCGCCCTCTCCCCCCGCCTCCTCGGCGGCGCAGCGGTGATCGCGCGCAGCTTTGCGCGCATTCATGAGTCGAACCTCAAGAAGCAAGGCCTCCTCGCGCTGACATTCACCGACCCTGTCGACTACGAACGGATCCGCGCTGGCGACCGGCTGAGCCTCCACGGGCTGCGGGAGCTTGCCGCCGGCAAGCCGGTGCGCTGCCGACTGGTACACTCGGACGGCACCGAGGAGTTCCTCGACTTGACGCACTCCTACAACGAGCGGCAGCTCGCGTGGTTTCGGGCAGGCTCCGCGCTCAACACACTGGCCGCCGCGCCCCATGCTCCGGCCGGGAGCGATCGCCCCCGGGCGGCGCAGCCCTGATGGCCGCGCTGCGCATTCCCGCCGTCTACATGCGCGGTGGCACCAGCAAGGGCGTCTTCTGCCTGGCCGGCGACCTGCCCGCCGACCAGGCGCTGCGCGGGGGGATCCTGCTGCGCACCATCGGGAGCCCCGATCCCTACGACAAGCACACCGACGGCATGGGCGGCGGCACCTCGAGCACGAGCAAGGTCGTCATCGTCTCGAGATCGTCACGACCCGAGTCGGTATAAACATGACCCGAATCGAGCGCCCTGGCTGTTATCCGCCGGTGGAGGTCCTCGAGGAGCTCCGCGCACTGAACCAACGACTCGGACATCAGGGTGTGGAAGAGCTCTATTCCGAGGCGAGCCAGCCGCCCGGCGATGCGGTAGAGCGGCAAGCCGCGGAGAACTTGCTCACGATCAGGTAAGCGAGAAGACTCGCGGAAGCCATGCTCTTGGCGACCGGCGCCAGTACGGGCAGCTGCGCTCGCACCACCGCCCCATGGCAATGGCCACAGGAATACTTCTGGTGCCGCGTCTCGTGCACCTCGAGCCGGGCGGGGACGTAATGCAGCTGCTCCGAGGACTCGTGCCCGAACGGGCTCATCCGTTCTCCGCAGCAGGGGCAGGTCTTCTGCTCTTCCGGCACGTCGATCTGCTCGAGCACGCGCGGCAGGTTCTTCAGCACCCGCACCGCGCGCCGGCGTTTGGCAGGGTCGTCGGCCGAGGCCGATCGGCTTACCTCAGCCTCGCGCTCAGGGGGGCCCGGGACCTCGATCACGAGGCTGCCGTCGGCAAAGAGGCCGAACTGATTGATGTCGACACTCTCGCTCTTCGGCCCAAACCGCCACTTCAAGAGCCGATGCAGGTTCGCCTTCAAGGACTCGATCAACTGCTGCTGCTGCTCACGCAGCATCAGGTGCAGCGTCGCGATGTCGGTCGGATAGGTGGAGGTCTGATCCACGGCGGCATTGTATCAAACACACTGAGGAGGGAAAGTGCGCGACGCGACTATTTGTTTGATCACGGGGGCGGCGCGTACAACACAAACGGCGGCAATCGCCGGATACGCGTGCAGCCCGCGCCGTCGAGCAAGAGCACGAGCTCGTGCTCGGTCAGCTCGATCGCTGCGGCATCTGGGCTCGGCCACTTGTACTTGCCGCGCTCTAACATGCTGATGAAAAACCCGGTGACCGAGGCGTCTGATTCCCTGTGAGCGCTCTTCGAGCAACTCTATCGAGTCCGATTTCGGTCGTTCCAGACTCACTATCGCTGCTGTGACAGGCTCCGTGGGCCGGTGGAGTGGACATTTCGATCACCGTGGCGCTCAAGCTGGCATCCGAACTATGTGAACCCTGGTGCCAGAAGATTGCGCATGCGCACCAGGTTGTAGCCGGTGAAGGTCAGCAGCGCCACGAACTCGATCTTCCTTCGACCGCGCACCTTCGGGCGCCGCAGAAGTCCGATGTCCTTCGCCCAGCCAAAGGACTCCTCGATGCGCTTGCGTGCCCTGATGCTCAGGGCGTATCCGGCGTGGCGGGTCGTGCACTCATCGGTGGCCGAGCCGCGGCGTCGCTCGGTGTTCTGCGCCACATGAGGGCTGACGTTCAGCTCACGGGTTTGCCGGACGAACTCGCGCGTGTCATAGCGCTTATCCGCTGCGAGCGTGCAGCGCCTTGGGGCGGACAGCGCGCTGAGCATGTCAATCGCGGCGCTGCGCTCGGCGGTAACGCTGGCCTGGGTGACCTGCGCGGCAACGATCAGGTCATGGCGGTTCTCGCTCACCGCATGCCCGAGGTACGCCAGCGTCGCGGTCGCGCCGGCACTCTTCCTGTACAATTTGGCCTCAGGGTCAGTCGTGGACGCATGCGTTTCGTTCGTGCGCTGCTCGCCGCGAAAATCGCGCGCGCTACTGCGGCCACCGTCTCCGCCAGAGCCGTCCTTGGGACGGAGCTCTTGTGCGGCGCCCATGCCGCGATCATCGTGCCGTCGACGCTGAAATGCTCATCGCTCAGAAGACCGGCCATCCGAGCCTGCTCGACGAGCGCCTCGCCAGCCCATTCCAGCCTGGCCGGGACCCCTGTACCGTCACGCCGTCCCCTGCAAGGACGGGGATACCGGCGTGCTTACAGTCCTTCGGCAACCGATGTCACGCCTGGCAGGGCCGTCACCGGAATCTGACCTTACGTGCTGTGCGCGCGCCGCCGAGTCGCCGCCCCTGCGAACAGGGCCAGGCCCATCAGCATCAGCGCAAGCGCCCCCGGCTCCGGAACGGAGGATTCGGCGCCACCGCCGGGAATCGTGGGATCGCCGCTATTGGC
>JAJZLX010000716.1 GCA_021850555.1 Pseudomonadota bacterium
CCAGTCCTGGGTCCTCGTGATCGGCCCCGCAAGGCGCCTGCAAGCGGTGCCGGGGTATAGACCCGGCGAGGCGCCCCCGGTTCAGGGCGCGAAGTCTACCGGGAGGACGATAAATGTAAAATGAACCGCGAGGGATGCCGTGCGGGGCATCACGATTCGGGCAATTGCGCGCAAATGGCTCCCCCACCATCCCGCCCCCACCCCCCGGGGCCGGCTGCGAGGGGCTTTGGACGGCTGCGGCGAGCCGCAGCGGCTATCCCGGCACGAGCGCGGCTCGGGCGCCGGTCACAGCCCGTGCAAGCCCGCCGCCAGGGTCCGGAGGATGGCCACTCCCAGGGCGAGCCGGGTGGACAGCAGCCATTTCCCCTTGCACCCGCTCAATGCGAGCGCCCGATCCACCGCAGCCTGCTCACCGCGCGGCACGGCCTGTATGCAGACACCGACACATCCGGGTGAGAAAGACATCGGGCGCTGCGCCCGCCGCCCGGACATGAGACGATCGACCGGGCAGGCGCACCCGCGCCCCGCATCGGAACACGCAGCGGCACCCCATGCGCACTTCCAACTCCCTGGATATCGTGATCCCGGCCTACAAGGCGAGATTCCTGCCGGCCCTGCTGCAGTCGCTGGCGAATCAGAGCTCGAAGGACTTCACGGTCATCGTCCGCGACGATGCGAGTCCCGAGCCTCTGAAGCCCATCTGCGAGCAGTTCGGCGAGCGCCTGCCGATCCGCTACGTTCGATTCGAGCGCAATCTGGGCGCCGTCGACCTCGCCGGGCATTGGAACCGCTCGGTGGCGCTCTCCCGCGCCCGATGGGTCCTTCTTCCCGGCGATGACGATGTGCTCGAGGAGAATTGCATCGAGTCCTTCCGGAGCACCCTCGCCGCCAACTGCGGGTAATTCGACGTGTACTCTTTTGGCGTCAGGGTCATCGATGAGGACGTCGATGCAGCACGTATAATCAAAACTCTCCGCCCCGAAGTCACTGATACCGCGCGCCTCGAAAGTCCAGTCCGGCCTCTTCGCCCACGCAATGGCGAGCGCTTGCTCGGAAACGTCGATGCCCGTGCAGCTCACCACCGGCAGCGGCGCAAAGACCTCCAGATCGCCACACCCGCCGGATGGCCGTGTCGATCCAAGGGATACCCACATCGCGAGGCAGGCCGTGGCGCTCAACGTGCCGATGGTAGTGAATGGCGCTGACCTGCTGGCGGCGGATCCGGGTGAGCAGCCGCTTCTCGAGGTGGATGGGCAGATTCGCTCCCGCGGGAAGCGGGTCGATGGCGATGCCGCTCTCGGCCAGAGCCAACCCCATGCCCAGCTGGTCGGAATGGTGCAGATACTCCCCGAGCAGATCCGCCTGCTGCAGGCAAAAGCGCGCCCATCTCTCCCAGAGCTGCCCCAACGCCTCGGCGGCCGCGCCGGGAATGACGTAAAGGCCGCCGTTGAAGTTGGTGCGGAACGTTCTCTCCTTCGGATACATCTCCAACGCCACGCGATCGATCCTGTCCGAGAGGCCGGCGCGCTCCCAGAGCGCGGACCAGATCGGCTGCGGCGGATTCGGCGCGTCCACCGTCTTGGCCCTGAACCGCCCCGCGCGCAGGCGTCGCCGGAACCGGACACCCACCGCCGCGGCCCATCGGCTCATCGGCCACCTGTGAGATAATGCGCACAAACATCGGGCGGCGCACTCGAGCGCAGGTGCGCCGCAGAGGAGCGTCGAAGGCGCGACCCTTCCCGGGGCGGGCGCGACATGAGCCGCCCGCGGGGCGGCAGGTGCGGAGAGCGGTACAGTGCCATTTTTCCGGCATAACAGCCGGCTGATCTATTTCTCTCACGTTCCCAAATGCGGTGGGACCTCGATCGAGGACGGACTGTCCCAGTCCGGCATCGCCCTGTCTTTCATGGACCGCGGCTGGTATCACCTCGGGACGGACAGATGGAACAACTCCTCTCCGCAGCACATCCTGCGCAAGGACATCGCGCGCCTCCTCGACCTGCGGATGTTCGATTTCCACTTCACCTGCGTGCGAGATCCGGTGGCGAGATTCCTCAGCGCCTACCATCACAACAGGGAGTTCGGGCTCATTCCGCGATTTGTCAGCCTCGCGAGCTTCCTCTCCAGGATGGAGCGACGTCAGGACTTCTTCAGCTACCGATTCGACAACCACTTCGTGCCCGCCTCCGACATCGTCCCCGACGGCTGCACGGTCTTTCACCTGGAATCCGGCCTCGATGAGCTCGGGCGCTGGCTTCGTGAGGTCACCGCGGACGATGACCTGCATCTCACGTTCAAGCATCACAACAGGCGCGACTGGAATCGCTCCCCCACCCGCGCCCATCCCCTGAAGAGACTGCTGAAGGACCTGCTGATCCCGGCAACGCCGCAGCTGCCGGGCCTGGATCGGCGGCTGCGGGCAAGGATCGAAAGGCTCTACGCCCGCGACTACGAGCGGTTCTTCAGCTGACTCGGGTGCCGCCGGTGACGGGCCTGCGCCGGCGGCAAGCCCGCGCCGGCGGCAAGCCCCGCACGGCGGGCGCAGGCGCGCCGGTGTTGACGGGCCGCACGTCCCGCCGCCGTGGTTTTATGGTATACAGCGTCCGCGCCCCCAGGGTCCCCATCCAGAATCCACGGAGACATTCGCGTGCTCAAATTGCGGAAGTGCCGCATCGGCGTGGTCGGCCTCGGATACGTCGGCCTGCCGCTCGCGGTGGAGTTCGGCAAGCATTTCGAGACCACCGGCTTTGACCTGAAGACCGCCCGGATCGAGGAGCTCAAGGCCGGCCGCGACAGCACCCTCGAAGTCGGCCGCAAGGAGCTCGCCGCCGCCACGCGACTCACGTACACCTCGGACCTGAAGGACCTCAAGCCCTGCCGGGTATACATCGTCACGGTGCCGACCCCCATCGACACGTACAAGCGGCCGGACCTCACCCCGCTCATCGCCGCCAGCGCGAGCGTCGGCAAGGTCCTGAAGAAAGGCGACGTGGTGGTCTATGAATCCACCGTCTACCCCGGCTGCACCGAGGAGGTCTGCGTACCGATCCTCGAGCGCGAGTCCGGCCTCGCCTTCAACCGCCACTTCTTCGTCGGCTACAGTCCCGAGCGCATCAACCCCGGGGACAAGGAGCATCGGCTGCCGACCATCAGGAAGGTCACTTCGGGCTCCACGCCCGAGGCGGCCGAGTTCGTCGACTCCCTCTACCGCTCGATCATCACCGCCGGCACGCACAAGGCCTCGAGCGTGAAGGTGGCCGAGGCCGCCAAGGTCATCGAGAACACCCAGCGCGACGTCAACATCGCCCTGATCAACGAGCTCGCCCTCATCTTCGCCCGGCTCGGCATCGACACCGAGGAGGTGCTGCAGGCCGCCGGCTCGAAGTGGAACTTCCTGCCGTTCAGGCCCGGACTCGTCGGCGGCCACTGCATCGGGGTCGACCCGTACTACCTGACGCACAAGGCGCAGGAGATCGGCTACCACCCGGAGATGATCCTCGCCGGCCGCCGTTTGAACGACAACATGCCGATCTACGTCGCCGGGGAAATCGTGAAGCTCATGACCTTGAAGCGCATCCAGGTGAACGGCGCGCGCGTCCTGATGCTCGGCATCACGTTCAAGGAGAACTGCCCCGACATCCGCAACTCCAAGGTCGTCGACGTCGTGAAGGAGCTCGAGAAATACGGCGCCCGTATCGATGTGTACGACCCCTGGGCAGATCCGGCGGAATGTCGGCACGAGTACGGGCTGCGCCTCACCCGCTCGCTGCAGAAAAACGGCTACGACGCCGCGGTCGTGGCGGTGGCCCACCAGGAATTCCGCGAGCTCGGCGCGGCGCAGGTCCACAAGCTCTGCCGCAAGAGCCACATCATCTACGACATCAAGCACGTGTTCCCGTCCGCGGACGTGGATGGCCGGCTGTAATCCAACTGTAACAATGCGGCTGCCCTGAGCGGCCGGCCGGGATCGACGCCCGGCCCGATCCGGGAAGCTGTCGCCCGATCGAGACAACAGGTGGCGCGAGTGAGCCCGTGTCGCCGATCCGCGAAGCGTGCATCGGCCACCTGCGCGGACTATCCTCCAACCGCGATCGCAACAGCGGTGCGCCACGGGTGGCGCCGAGGGAGGATCAGTGAAGGGTGTGTTGGCGGAGTATTGCGCCGGACCTGCCGCGGGCCAGGCCGCGGCGCCGATCGACGCCGACGTGTCGGTCATCATCCCGACTTACAACAACGGCGCATACATCACCGAGAGCATCGACTCGGCGCTCGCGCAGACCCACCCGCCCGATGAGATCCTCATCATCGATGACGGCTCGACCGATGACACCCCCGGCGTCGTATCGCGCTACCGGGACCCCAGGGTGCGCTACGTTCCCATACCCCACAGCGGCATCGCAGCGGCCCGCAACCACGGGCTCTCCCTCGCCACCTGCGAATACATCGCCTTTCTCGACTCGGACGACCGTTGGCGCAGAACCATGCTCGCCAAACAGCTCGCCCTGCTCACCCGCCACGAGCGCCTCGCCTGCTCCTTCACGAACTTCGTCCGCTTCCTCGATGAGACCGGCGAGGTGCTGCCGGAGCAGTTCTCGTTCTATCCGGAGCTCGCGACGCTGCGCACCCGGCGCACCCGGGAGGTGGGTTTCACCATCGAGGGGGATGCGTTCGCCCAGCTGGTCGGCTTCGGGGAGATCCCCTCCTACATGCAGTGCACCCTGTTTCGCCGCTCCGTGATCGGCGAGATGCGCCTCAACGAGTCCCTCACCCGATGCGAGGACCTCGAATTCTTCCTGCGCGTCGCCGCACGGGGCGGCGTCGGCTTCGTCCCGGAGGTGCTGGCGGAAGTGAGGCGCCACGACACGAACACCACCCGGGATATCTCGCTAATGGCTGAGGACAAGCTGAGGGCACTTCTGGCGCTGCGCCCGGCCATCAAGGGCGAGACTCGACGGAAGGCCTTGAACGAGCGCATCGTCAAGGCCCATATCGACTGCGCGACGGCACGGATCCTGAAAGGACAGCGCGGCGCCGGGTGGGCGCACTACCTGAAGGCGCTCAAGGTACCGGGGTCGGGGACACGCAAGGTAAATGGCCTACTACGTACAATTTACAATATGGTCGGCAGCGCGTAATCGATAGACTTCGGGCCGCACCGAGGCGACTCTCCCGTGGCCAATTCCGGTTGCTGAGAGGTGGCGCACTGCGCGCCGGCATTGCCCCGGATAGGATCAAGAATCCCCGTCAGGGGCAATAGCAATGCCATGAACGATCCTCGCGTTTCGGTCATCATCCCGACCTACAACTGCGCGAAATACATCGCCCAGAGCATCGATTCGGTGCTGGCGCAGA
Source organism: Pseudomonadota bacterium (assembly GCA_021850555.1). The sequence goes on from JAJZLX010000716.1 coordinate 5,353, forward strand.
CCCACCAGCCCGAAGAGGTCCTGATCGTCGACGACGGCTCCACGGACGATACCCGGGCTGTCGTCTCGGCATTCGCAGATCCCCGGATCCGCTACCTCGAGGGGCCGCACCGGGGCACCGCGGCGACGCGCAACAGAGGCATCGACCTCGCCTGCGGAGACTACCTCGCGTTTCTCGACGCCGATGACCGGTGGCGTCCTGCCATGCTCGAGAGGCAGCTCGTGGTGCTCGAGCACGACGAGCGCCTCGTCTGCTCGTTCACGAATTTCGTCCGGTTCGTGGACAGCACGGGGGAGGTTCTTCCCGAGCAGTTCGATTACTATCCTGAGCTGGCTACGCTTCCGCTCACGGCCTGTGACCGTGGCGATGCGCTCATCGTCGAGGGCGACGCGTTCGTCCATTTCGTTCAGTTTCAGGAAATCCCGGCCTACATGCAGTGCATGCTGTTCCGCAGGGCCCTGATCGGCGAGTTCCGGCTGAACGAGTTCCTGAGAAGATGTCAGGACCTGGAGTTCGTCTTGCACGTATTCATGCACGGCCGGGTGGCCTTTACACGGGAGGTTCTCGCGGAAGTCCGCCGCCACGACTCCAATGCCACGCGGGACACCTCGCTCATGGCGCTCGACAAGCTGCAGGC
>JAJZLX010000441.1 GCA_021850555.1 Pseudomonadota bacterium
GCACGTGATGGATGCGCCCGAGGCGCTTGCTACGGAAGGCGTGCATGGCATTACCGGAGCCAAAGAACATCAGCGACTTGTTCAACGAGTGATTGAGCATGTGATAGAGCGCGCCCGCGACCCCTAACGGTCCGCCGAAACCGAATCCGAGCGTCATGACGCCCATATGCTCGACGCTGGAGTAGGCCATCAGTCGCTTGATGTCCGTCTGTCGCGTGATGAAGAGTGCAGCGATTGCGAGCGAGAGCGCCCCGATCGTCACCACCACCGTTTGCGGCAGCGCGCCGAGGCGTACCGCGTCGATCACCTGGATGAAGCGCACGATGCCGATCATTGCGGTGTTGAGCAGCGCACCGGAGAGCATCGCCGAGACCGGCGCCGGACCTTCGCTGTGCGCATCCGGCAGCCAGGTGTGCATCGGGGCAAGTCCCACCTTGGTGCCAAAGCCGATGAAGACGAGCAAAAAGGCCGTCAGCGCGATCGTCGGGTTCAGATGCGGCGCGACCGAGCGCAGCGTGCCCCACGTCAGCGCGTAAGTGGGCCCCAGGATGAGGCTGCCGCCCCAGTAGTACAGGATGATCCCGAGTAGCGCGAGGCTGATGCCCGCCGAAACCACCACGATATATTTCCAGGCCGCCTCGATGCTCTCGCGCGTTTTCTCGAACCCTACGAGGAAGGTGCTCACCAGCGTGGTGAGCTCGATCGCGATCCAGTAGACCCCAATGTTGTTCATCAGCGGTCCAAGCAGCATCGTCAGCGCGAATCCGGCGAACAGGGCGTAGAAACGGTGCAGGCGCGCCGGCGTATGGAGCGTGCGCATGTATCCGATCGAATACAGCGAGGCGAGAAGATACACGGCTGCGACCGACAGGAGCACCCACGCTCCCAGCGGATCGACGATGAGGTAGCCATGCAGCAGCGTGTAGGGTCCGTGGAGAGCGATCGGCAGAAGCCGCAGTATCGCTACGAAGACGATAACGGAGGCGGCGAGGTTCAGGTATTCGGCGACGCGCGGCGAGCGGATAAGCTGGCAGCCCACGGCCCCTGCGAGCGGCGAGAGCAGAGCGACGGCCACCACAATCGCTGGACTCATCCGACCAGCCTCGTCAGATCCCGGGTGCTCGTGGTGCCGGCATGCACGGTGAGGTAGCGCACGAGCACACCGAGGCAGGCCACCACCACCAGCAGGTCAAAGAGGATCACCAGCTCGATCAGCAGTGGCATGCCCGGTACCAGGATCTGAGAGCCGAGGAAGATACCGTTCTCGATCACTAGGAGTCCTAAGATCTGACTCACCACTTCGCTGCGCACCATCAGCATGAGAAAACCGATGAGCTTCATTGAAAGCATGGTGGTGAGGGCGAGCACCGCGATGGTACCGGTGAGCCCGAGCGTGGCACCGAGGTGGGCCGAGACGACGAATGCGAACACGACCAGCAGCCCGCCCACCACCAGGCTCGAGCTCGGTGCGAGCCGCTCGTGCAGTTCGCGGTCGACCTTGAGACGTCGCGTGATGCGAAGGAGCAGGTAGGGCAGCAGCAGACCCCGAAACAGCGCGGTCAGCACCGCGATCCCGTACAGCTCGGGATAACCACCGTAATAGGCGACGGCGGCCGAGAGGACCGCGATCAGCCAGGATTGCAGTGCGAACGCGCCTAGGTAGGCGTTGAGCCAACGCGAGCCGAGCATCACGAAGGCGAGCAGCAGGCTCGTGATGGTGAGCAGGCTGAAGAGCGATCGCGCAAGGGGTGGCAGATGGGCGGCGAACATCATCATCTCAGTTGATTGGCCACGATCGCGAGGATTGCGAGTACGAACGAGGCGGCGAGCGGTTCCTGATACCGGTAGTAGCGCAGGCGCGATTGGGCCGTCTCGACCGCCACCACTACCGCGCCGACGACCGAAAACTTCAGAAACAGCCCGCCGGCCGCGCCGAGCGCCCCGAGGGCCGTTCCCTGCAGCGACAGTCCCCAAGGCAACAGCAGCACATTGCAGAAAATGGTGTAGAGAATGAACTGTTTCATCGCCGACGCCCAGCGCAGAAGCGCCAGCAAGGGCCCCGAGTACTCGAGGATGCGTCCCTCCTCGATCATGTACACCTCGATGTGGGTGCTCGAGTGGATGGGCAACCGATCGGTCTCGACGAGCAGCAGGATGAAAAAGGCCCCGACCAGGAAAAGGTGTGCCGGACCCCAATACACGGCGGACTGGCCGGCGAGCAGGTGATTGACCACGAAGGGCAACATCGATTTGGCGAGCAGCGTGATGCCGACGAACACGAGGATCAGTGTCGGCTCGGCGAGAATGCCGAGCATCACGGAGCGCGCCGCGCCGATGCCGCCGTAGGCGCTGCCGGAGTCGAGTCCCCCGAGCGTGATGAAGAACGAGCCCAGGGTCAAAATGAGACCGCCACCGAGGATGTCGCCCATGTCCGAAAGCGGGAGCGGGAAGTTCGTCAGGACTGGGATCAGGATCGGCACCGTCAGCATGCAGGTGAAGGCGACGATGGGTGCAGCCCAGTAGATGAAACTCGCGGTCTCGGGCACCACGAGCTGCTTGTGGAACAGCTTCCACAGGTCGCGGTAGGGCTGGAAGATGCCCGGTCCCTGCGCTCGCTGCACGCGCTCTTCCCATTGCAGGATGATGCCCTGCAGAAGTGGGGCGATCGCCAGCACGGCGCAAACTTGAGCGATCTGCAGGAAGATCGGACGGGTCACCTGGCTGCCTTTTCAGGCATGTGCCGCAGGTGGCTTGCCTGGAAGCGGGTTCGCGACCTAAGACACAGCAGGAACTGCGTGCGCAGTCTAGGCGCCGGACTCGGGACTCGCTCAGGTCTCATGCGCTACCACTCCACCGCTCCTACAACGGTTCGGGTAGGCATCATCAGCCGTAGGCGGCAGTTCTTGTTACGGGAGGCATGCCATCTCCCTGCGATTCAATATACACAGGGGCGGATAGGCCAGCAAGCTCGGCCTCTTCGTCCAGCGCTTGCCGAGAGAGCCTCGGCAGTCCTAGACTCTCTATCTTGGATGGGAGATGGCATGCCTCCCCTAAATGTCGCGACAGCGGCTGATGATGCCTGCAGCGGGAGTGTTCCCGGGCGAAAGCGAGCAGGTGGACTCATGCACCCCCATTTATCGGAATGGACCACGCAACTGACGCGGCGGCTGTTGCAGGGCGAGCACTTGACGCTGTGCGGTCCGCGTGGCAGCGGCAAGTCCACGGTGCTCTTGCAGGTGCAATCGCGGTTAGGAGCCGCCGCTATCCCCTGCGCATACTCGATTTCCACGGCGACTCTCGATGACATCACTCAGACCTTGGAGCGTGCCTACCCAGGGGTGGATACGCGTGAGGTCGGCCGTCGCACCGCCCGCTTTCGGCTGTGGAATGCCGCGGATCGCCGGGCGGGTGTACTGCTGCTCGATCACTTCCACTGCAACGGCAGCGCAATGGTGTCCTTCCTGCGGAGACTTCACGGCAAGATCGCGGGAGTGTTGACGGCAGTTGACGTCGACGATGAGAGAGAGCGCAACCGGATGCGACCGTGGCGCTATGGCGCGATGTCCGTGCGCATGCCACTGGCAACGGCGATGCAGCTTCGTCGTCTGCTGGACGAGCGGTGCAGGTGTCTCCGGTTGCCGCCATTCGAGGCGCAGGCCGCGCACAAGCTGGTCGAAGCGGCACGCGGCCGGCCAGGTTGGATCGTGATGTGCACTGACCTTGCGCGGGATTCCCGCTATTGGTGCAAGCACGGGCCCTTGGTGAGCGTGATGTGCGTTGATGCCGAAGCCGCCGTGCGCTACGAGGCGCTCGGCATGCTTCGCCCGATTTCGGCGGCCCACGTGGAAGAGTTCCAGCGCGGCAATGTTGCAGGGGCGCCCGCACCGTCGGACCGGGCACGCCGGTTCAGCGGCATCAGCAGTCGCCCGCGGTCGGTGGATCCGACGCATCGGGGTTGATCACTCCGAAGGACGCCGGTGTGTAGGCATAAAACAGGCGGATCTTCTCCTGATTCAGCAGGTCGAGAAGTTTCTGAGCTTCCTCCTGTGTCGCAATGAACTCCACTTCCACCGTGAGGTTGCCGGCGAGCTCGAAGAATCGCGCTTCGCGTAATACGTGGTGCCGGCCGAAGCCCGCCATCGCCGTGAACGCAGAGCCGCCGCGCATACCGAGCTTGTTGCCGTGTTCGAGCAGCCATTCCCACACGAGCCGGCCGTGATGGCGATGATTTTCGTGAACGTAGAAGCGAAAGAATGACCCTTGCATTGCGGGGCGGCCTCTCGGTCGTTGGGCATCGCGGCTTCTTCAGCGTGAGTCACGCCGCAGAAGGTATCTGCTGTTGCCAGTCGCTCTGCCTGGCCCTCGAATTGTACCCTGGCTGCGAAGTCAAGAGCACCTGGATTGCAGTTACATCTCGAGGCCGGCCGGCGATATCTGTGCCGCAGGGGATTTATGAGTTCCCGTGACGGCAACCGGCAGCCTCGGCGGCGGTGCATCGGATCAATCCTCCATTGGCAGCGGGCGCGACTTGTGAGCGGGATCCGCGGCAACATTGGTGAAGGCGACCCGCGTGACCTTGCAATATTCCTCGCCCTCGCGAGGGCGACGCCACGCGCCAATGACGATGCGCATCGAACGAGCAAGCTCCCGCTCTGACCGGCGAAGAGATTGACCTTGTCATCGGCCAATACTCGCTGCAGAACGCTCGCGCGGTCGGCGATCGTAGCCGCTCGTCCCTTCGCGCGGCGCGACACGTGTACCGCCTTTTGCCTCATCCCGCGACTCCTCGTTTGCGATTGAAGCTGCGCGATCACTCGTTCGTGCAAGTAATAGGCGGCGCTCGGAACGAGAGCTAAGCCGGAGAAGGCACGCTCGATCAGGTCCAAGTGCACGCGTGCAGAATCCGTCGGCGTTTCGAGTGATGCACCGCTCAGAGAGTCGAAGACGTGTGCGTCGACGCGACGGGGTGGGTCGCCGCGACGACCAGAGGGTTGCAGCGTGCCTTCAAGTGCCCAGCCGAGCTACGTCAAGCGCCGGGGTGCGCAGCTGCACGCAGAGCCGAACTGCCCCATGAAATAGCGTCTCTGCGTCACCGCGAAGAGCGAGTGAGCGCGATCTCCGCCGCGCGCAGGGGCCGCATCTCCGCAGTGAACGGCGAGCCGAACCGCGCCGATGCGCCCCCGTCTCATTGATGCCGAACGGAATTCACACGCAGGCGCTTGCCGTTCGTGCGGCATATCCGTATATTTCACACGAGGGAGATGGCATTCCTCCCGCCAAAAAAACCGCCGGCAACCGGCTGATGATGCCTATCAGATGTCGTCTCCCATAGAGTTACGTGGGAGACACTTTGGAGGTATGCCGATGCCGGAACTGTCTCAAATCCGATGTCACCCTTGTGTCGTCCTCCCGGGCGATGGGATTGACGCAAAGGCTGCGAGGCTTCGTACTGCTCGGATGAAGGCGTCCCGCCTTCCGCGGGAGCGAAGCGCATGACCCCTTACCGGTCCCGCACGACGATTTGCAGCCGCAATATGGCGGGCGCCCATTGGTTGTCGTACGCCACGGGTATGAACGATGAGGATTTCGGCAAGCCGGTCATTGGGATTTCGAATTCATGCAATCAATTCGTGGCCGATCACGTGCATTCGCGAGACGTCGGCGGACGGTTCATCGCACAGGAAATCACTGAGGCGGACGGTGTGGCGTGGGAGTTCAACACCATAGCAGTGCACGATGGAATTACTATGGGGCAAGACAGTGCTTTACAGCCTGCCCTCGCGAGACCTGATCGCCGATTCGGTCGAATACATGGTCAACGCCCACTGCGCGGATGCGCTGGTGTGCGTTTCCAATTGCGATTAGATGTGTGTGCCGAGATGAAGTTCTGGTGGCGACGGGACCGGCGGCTCGCGAATCGCTGTGATAACGGATGATGGCTTCCGCTTTTGCCCGGCTTTTCATGTGGAGGACACCGTCGCTGTGTC
>JAJZLX010000018.1 GCA_021850555.1 Pseudomonadota bacterium
GGTGGATGCGGGCGTCATCCCCGAGGATCTCGACGGGGTCTTCTACCGTGTTGCACCCGATCCACAGCTACCGCCGCTGGCCGAGGATGACATCTGGTTCAACGGCGATGGCATGGTCACGGCCTTCCGCTTCCACAAGGGCGAGGTCAGCCTGCTGCAGCGCTGGGTACGCACGGAGAAGTTCGTGCTCGAGCGGGCGGCCGGGCGTGCGCTCTTCGGCGCGTATCGCAATCCGCTGAGCGATCTGCCGTGTGTACGGGGCAAAGTGCGCGGCACGGCCAATACCAACGTGGTGTTCCATGCCGGGAAGCTTCTCGCCCTGAAGGAAGACAGCCGACCGGTGGCCATGGATCCGGTGACGCTCGCGACGCTCGGGGAGTGGAATTTCAACGGTGGCTTGGGCAGCGAGACCTTCACGGCGCATCCGAAAATCGATCCGGTGAGTGGCGAAATGCTGGCCTTCGGTTATGCCGCCAAGGGACTGCTCACGCGCGACGTGGCTTTCTACGTGATCGATGCGCAAGGGCACATCACGCGCGAGACATGGTTCGAGCTGCCTTACTACTGCATGATGCACGACTTCGGTGTGACCGCCGACTATGCGCTCTTTCATGTCGTGCCCATTGTCGGGGATTGGGAGCGGCTGAGGAAGGGAAAGCCGCATTTCGGATTCGATCGAAGTCTGCCCGTTTATCTCGGGGTGCTGCCGCGCAACGGAACGACGCGGGACCTGCGCTGGTTTAAGGCGCCCAACCTGTTCGCAAGCCACGTGATGAACGCGTTCAGCGACGGCGGTCGGATCTGCTTCGATGCGCCGACGGCGGCCGGCAACATGTTCCCGTTCTTTCCGGATGTCGCTGGAGCGCCCTTCGATCCGCAGGCTGCGCAATCGCGCATGACCCGCTGGAGCGTGGACATGGATGGCGACGGCGAGACGATTGGCATGACGCGCTTGAGCGAGATCGTCGGCGAGTTTCCACGCATCGACGATCGCTTCACCGGTAAGCCGTACGCGCACGGCTTCCTGCTCGGCCAGGATCTCGGGAAGCCGATCGATCTGCCCGAGGGGCGCGGCGCCACCGGTATGATGATGAATACCCTGGTGCATCTGGATCTGGCGGGTGGGCACATCGACAGTCACTGGATCGGCCCGGTTTCCTCGCTTCAGGAGCCGGCTTTCATCCCGCGGCCGGGATCCACCGCAGAGGCCGATGGGTACCTGGTCCTCATCGAGAACCGCTTGGCGGAGTTGGGCTCCCGGCTGCTCCTCTTTCGCGCGCAGCATGTGGCAGAGGGGCCTGTTGCCGCGGTGAGCCTGCCGTTTCGGCTGCGCCCGGGGTTGCACGGCAACTGGGTTGCGCACGATCGGCTCGCGCCATAGGCATCATCCTTATTGATTGAAGAGAGGGTTGGAATGAAAACGGGCGCTGCGGCGGATCCGGGCTATCCGGTGCTCATGATGCACATCGATGGCGAATGGGTCGGCAGAAGCAATCGCCGCACCCGGGAGGTCATCAACCCCGCAAACGGTGAGCCGCTCGGTGAGCTGCCGCTGGCGGATGAAGCGGATCTGCAGCGCGCGCTGCACGTTACCGAGCAGGCATGGCGCACGTGGCGCCGCACGGCGGCGGCGGAGCGCGGCGCCATTCTCGGGCGCGCGGCCGCGCTGCTGCGTGAGCGCGTCGATTCCATCGCGCGCAACGCGACATTGGAAGAGGGAAAGACTATTGCAGAGGCCAGGACGGAAACACTTGCTACTGTACGGCTGTTCGAATTCTATGCGGGCGAGACTGCGCGACTCTACGGACGGGTGTTGGTCCGTCCCGTCGGTACACGGTCGCTGGTCGTGCAGGAGCCGGTTGGGCCGGTCGCCGCGTTCGCACCGTGGAATTTCCCCGTTGGCAATCCGGGGCGGAAATTGGGCGCGCCGATTGCCGCCGGTTGCACGGTGATCCTCAAACCGGCGGAGGAAGCGCCCGCCTCGGCGATGGCGGTGGTGCAGGCGTTGCTCGATGCGGGGCTGCCGCCCGGTGTGGTGCAGTTAGTATACGGCATTCCGGACGAGGTCTCGCGGCTGTTGCTCGCCAGTCCGGTAATCCGGAAGTTGAGCTTCACGGGCTCTGTGCCGGTCGGCAAGCACCTGATGCAGCTCGCGGCGCAGACCGTGAAGCGGACGACGCTGGAGCTGGGGGGGCATGCGCCAGTGGTGGTCTTCGAGGACGCTGACATAGAAGAGGCGGTCGAGGCGCTGGTGCCGGCCAAGGTGCGCAATGCCGGCCAGGTTTGTGTCTCTCCGACTCGATTCTATCTGCAGGAGGCCATCCACGATCGCTTCGTGGAAGCTTTCGCCCGGCGCCTGCGCGAGATCCGGGTGGGTCCGGGCCTTTCGGAAGATACGCAGATGGGGCCAATGGCCAATGCTCGCCGGCCGGAAGCGGTGGCCGCGCTGGTGGCGGATGCAGTGGCGCGGGGTGCGCGGTTGCGCGTTGGCGGGGAGCGTCTGGGCGAGCGTGGCTTCTATTTTCAGCCGACCTTGCTCACGGACGTGCCGAGCAGCGCGCGCATCATGAACGAGGAACCGTTTGGCCCCGTGGCGGTGACCGCGCGCTTCGGATCCTTCGATGAGGCCGTCGAGCAGGCGAATCGCCTGCCTTACGGACTCGCGGCTTACGCCTTCACGCGCGAGGCGCGTCGTGCCAATCTCATCGCCGATGCCATCGAATCTGGGATGGTGGCTGTCAACTCGACGCTCATCGCCGCCGCGGACGCGCCGTTTCAGGGCGTCAAGGAGAGCGGTCAGGGGTCGGAAGACGGACCGGAAGGCGTCCAGGCGTGTCTCGTGACCAAGACCATTCATCAAGCCTGAGGAGTCCCATATGGCGATACTCGAAACCGGCGGTGCACGGGGATACCTGCGCATTGCAACCGAGGAGGCGTTTGCTCCTCCAGAGCTGGTGCGGCGGTATCGTGAGCTGCTGACGGAGCCCGGGATCGATCCGGGCTTTCGCAGCCTGATGGGTTTCTACATGACGAGCGGTGCGGAGCGGCCGCGTTTCGTCTTCGAGCGGCTGCAGGATCTCGATGCGCTGCGCTTGGCGGACATGGATGCCCGAGGGATCGACCGGCAGATCATCGCCCTGACCTCGCCCGGCACCCAGATCCTGCCGCGGGACGAGGCGGTCGTGATGGCGGAGCTGGCCAACGACCGGCTTGCGGAAGCCTGCCGCAAGCACCCGGGGCGCTTCACGGCAATGGCGGCGTGCGCGCCGCAGGACCCCGAGGCCGCCGTCCGGGAGATCGAGCGCGCCGTCACCCGGCTCGGCATGCGGGCGGTGATCATCAACTCGCATACGCATGGCGAGTACCTCGACCATCCAAAATTCTCCCCGCTCCTGGAGGCCGCCGAGGCGCTGCAGGCGCCGATCTATCTGCATCCGAACACGCCGCCGCCGAACATGATCGGTCCGATGCTCGAGGCGGGGCTCGATGGCGCGATCTTCGGCTTCGGGGTCGAGACCGGCATGCATGCGTTGCGCCTGATCACGAGCGGCACCCTCGACCGCTTCCCCAGACTGCAGGTGATCATCGGTCATATGGGGGAGGCGCTGCCGTTCTGGCTGTATCGCCTCGACTACATGCACCAGGCGACGGTGGGGTCGCGACGTTACGAACAGATGAAGCCGCTCAAGCGGGGCAAGCCATCCACGTACCTGCGGGAGAACTTCCACATTACGAATTCAGGGGTCGCCTGGGAGCCGGCCATCCGTTTCACGCAGGATGTGATCGGCGTCGAGCGTGTGCTGTACGCGATGGACTATCCGTACCAATGCCCGGCGGAGGAGGTGGCGGCACTCGATGAGATGCGGATGCCGCCGGCGCACAAGAAGCTTTTCTTCCAGACCAACGCCGAGCGGCTCTTCAGGCTCTGACGGCACGAGCCGGGAATCTGCCCAAGAGGGATATAGGTCATCGTCAGTTCAAGCCGCCGAGTGCTGACCATGAGGCCCTGCATCACACATGGGCCAATCCACTACTGCCCCAACGTTATTCGAACAAAATCAGCTGGTTGGCGCTGCCAAGTTGGCTTGGCCCCTCCACGGCGAGCGTAAGCAGCTGATCGAGCGGAGTTTTCTCGAACAAGGTCAAGCTCAGAATCTGTAGTATCCCATGCATCGACGTCTCCAGCTTCAGCCGCTTTCGTACGATGGCCACGAGCACATACGTGCATACGGCGATCCAGATTTGGCTCTTGACGGCATTCTCCGAGGTGCCGAAGAACGCCTTGATCCGCAGGTGCTGCTTGATCCATTTGAAGAACAGCTCCACTTGCCAGCGCATCTTGTAGAGCTGACAGATCGTGAGCGGCTCGAGATCCAGATGGTTGGTTACGAACACCAGCTTCTTGCCGGTCTCGGGGTCTTTGAAGCGGACGCGGCGCAGCGGTTTCGGGTAGCCCTGCTTGGAATAGAACACGGTCAGAGCGATCGTGTGGTCGCAGATCACCCCGGTGCTGCGGTCGGTCTTGCGCCACGCGAGTCTCTTGAAACGCATGCCTCGTTTGGCTCGGGTCACAAAGAACGCTCCAGACTGATCGAATCGCGCCAAGCGCTCGAAGTCGACGTAGCCGCGATCGACGATATAGAAGGCGCCAGCCTCTGGAATGAGCTGATCGAGGATGTTGACGTCGTGAAGCTTGCCGTCGCTGATGTGCAGGAAAGTCGGGATATTCCTGCGCAAGTCGCACAGAGTATGGAGCTTTACCGCCGCTTTGGTCGACCGAAAAGGTGCCCATGGAAACAACGACAGGCACAGATCGATGGTCGTCGAGTCGAGCGCGTAGATCGTATTGGACAGTTCGACCCCGAGCGGCCCGTTCGCGTAGAGCTTGCGCGCCATCGCGATGAGCCGTTGCGCAAATTCGGCATAGATTCGCCAATCGCGCACGGCATTGGCGTTTGCCAGCGTGTTGCGCGCAACCTGCGAACGCAGTCCCAGTTGATAGAGCTTGTCGGGCTGGGCGCGAAGACACGCCTCGATGTCGCGCAAACTCTCCCGAAATGTCAGCTGCACAAAGATCATGACCAGCAACTGCTCGAGGCAGGTGTAGCTCTTGACCTTGTGATCCCCTTTGTAGCGGGTCACGCAGCGACGGAATGTTGTCAGCGGAAGATGCGCGGTCAATTGCGCGAAGACCAGCTTCCCGGTGTTCAAGGCGACCTCGGCGCGGATGAGAAATCCGTGCCACTTTGCCGCATTCGCTGTTCAAATCGAGACCAGATAAAATGACGCAAATTTCCTTCGTGCTCAATGTCTTACGAGGCCGTCACCGTGCAACGTTGGGACAGTAGTGGGGCCAATCATATAATTACCAAGGTTCTGTCAACAGCAAAACGGATGTCCGCTGAGCTTGCGTTGACATGGAGGCGATGAGGTGGCCGGGATACTGTCTGCGCGACGAGCTTGTCAAGCAAATTCAAGACACGCCGCCGGTTTGGTCTGCGGGGCTGTCAACTCGACGGTGCGTGACCGCGCGTCAGGCCGGCCCCGCTAAGATGGATTGCCCGAGCGCGGCTGTGTGCGGCCAGCGTCGGGTTCGCTCATGCTATTCCTTTCGGCTGGCTTTCCCGCGCCACGGGCGGGTAAAGCGGGCGCGTGCCACTTCTTTTGCCTCCTGCCGTCTCACTGCAGGATGGCACTCGTGACATTCGGCTGCCGCACGGGTCTTTTCCAATGCGTTGCGTAGCACCGAAATTTCCTCTGCGTTCAGACTGGCGAATAATTCGCGATCGAGCTGAAAAGTCACCTTCTGTGCATGAACCATGAGTTGCTGCCCTTTGGGTGTCAGCGTTATCAACAGAATGCGCTGGTTTTCAGGGCTCTTGCGGCGCTGAATTAGGCCTTTGCGTTCCAGCGGACTGATGATATCAGTAACCGATTGCGGCCGCACGCCGTTGGCACGCGCGAAT
>JAJZLX010000504.1 GCA_021850555.1 Pseudomonadota bacterium
AGAACATGAAAGGGATCTCCAGGCGCGTGCCGATGCCGATCATCAGATCGACTTCGCTCCACAGATGCCACGCCGCGGCGATGTCGAGACCGAGGGGCCGGTCCTGGCCGACGACACCACGGCCATTGCGAAAGCCCACGGCAGGCGCCTGCAAACGCTCGGTGAGGGCGTCGACGGCGGCAGCGGCGTGCAGCGCACCGCTGCCGGTGAAAATCATCGGGCGTTTGGCCTCACGGATCAGCCGCACACACCGTGAAACCTGTCCGGCATCGGGCGGCGGCGCGACAGGAATTTCGGCGGCGGCGCATTGCCCGATGGCAGCGGACTCGCCCAAAGTGTCCCAACAGACCGACACCGCCGCAGGGCCCGGTCGGCCACCCATCGCCGCCGCAATGGCCTGGTTGATGGCGGCCGGCGCATCCTGGGGGCGCCCGATGTGCCGAGCGTGGCGTGTCAGCCGTTGCAGAATGTCCAGCTGATCCGGCAGCTCATGAAGATGCCCGCGGCCCTTGCCTCTGAAGTCCGATGGCACTTCGCCTGTGATGCACAGCGTCGGCGCGCAAGCGCCATATGCGGTGCACATCGCTGCCGTCGTGTTCAGTACTCCGGGACCGGGGACGGGGGCATAGACACCGAGTCTGCCGGTCGAGCGGGCGTAGCCGAAGGCCATGTAAGCCAGCGTCTGCTCATGCCGTGCTCCGATCGTGCGGATGGCATGCCGACGCCGATACAGCGCATCGAAAAGCGGATAGGTCTGTGCACCCGGCAGGCCGAATACCGTGTCGACTCCGTTCGCGATCAGGGTGTCGACGATCGCTTCCCCGGTGGTTCTTTCGCTCATTGGTTCTCTCCGCGCCGCAAACCTCGCTTCTCGGTGAAGACGTCAGGGGCAGTTTCACCGCAACGGCGAGGACGCTGTCGCTCTGTCAGGGCCGCTCGAGCGTACGAGATGCGAAATACCGATAAAATCGTATAATTCTGGTAATCTAAATCGAAATTATCGATCAATATGCGTCCGAATCTCGATGCGATAAGCGCCTTGGATGCCGTCGTGCGGTATGGCGGGTTTGCCCGGGCGGCTGCGGCGCTGAACAGAGTCCAGTCGGCCGTGAGCTATCAGGTTGAAAAGCTCGAGGCGCAGCTCGGCGTGCCGCTGCTGGACCGGACGGGTTACCGCGTCCAATTGACTCCTGCGGGGGACGCCTTGCTCGCGGAGGGACGCCGTCTGCTCGGTCACGCAGACCGCATGGCGTCGATGGCCCGGCAGTTTGCAGGCGGCTGGGAGCCGCGGCTCACGGTGATTCTCGATGGAATTCTTCCCGTCGAGACAACTTTGCGGGCGTTGAAGACTTTGGCCGAGGAAAAGGTCCCGACACGAATTCAATTGAAGGTGGAGTATCTCGGCGGCGTGCAGTTCCGGTTTGAAAAGGACAACGCGGACATCATGGTCGTGAAGGACTACGTGGGACGGCCGGACCTCGAGGCGCATCCGCTCGAGGATGTCGAATGCGTTCTATGCGTTTCTGCTCGACACCCTCTTGCCGATCGCTCCAGCGTGACGCTGCGAGAGCTTCATGAGCACGTCGAGCTTTCCGTCCAGGATTCCAGCGATCGGGGCGATGACGAGCACATGTTCGGGGGTGATCGCGTGTTCTACCTCGACGGGTTCATGGCCAAAAAGAAGGCATTGCGGATGGGCTTGGGGTTCGGATGGATGCCGCGCTACCTCGTCAATCGCGAGCTGCGCGCGGGGACGCTCCGGGAGGTCGGCTATACCAGGGGATCCCGATACAGCTTTACTCCGCTGCTCGTTCATCGAACCAGCGCACCGCTCGGTCGCACCGGACGGCGGCTGGCGGAGCTGCTCGTGGGTGGGGCGTTGCCTGACGACAGATAACAGCCCGATATCGCGCGCAGCCTGAAAGCATGCGTTCCCAGGATGAGGCACACCCTGCCCGAACCGGGCGGAGCGTGGCTCGGATCGCTCGCGCTTTGGTCCCATCTCCGGCCGGGTCCCCGCCTGGCGAAGCGACCGGGGCGAAGCGCATCGAAGTCATCCGGAAAGGCCTCGCTGCTGACTGGCACGGGATCTTCCGTAGACAGGGCGACCTGCGGGCGCGGGGGGATCCCGCAGCCCCCTCAGGGCGAGATTTCGTCCAGCAGGCGCGAGCGGGTAGCAATGCCGAGCTGCGCCACCAGCGCCGCGAGAAACAGGAAGCCGCCAATCAGCACAAAGGAGCCCAATACGCCCATCCTCGGGATCATCGGGGCGATGACGAAAATGCCGATGCCGCCGCCGAGATGGCCGATGCCGTCGACCAACGCAAAGCCGGTGGTGCGCGCGCGGGTCGGGTAGTGCTCGATCGACCAGGCGTAGACGATCGGCACCCAGAGATTGAAGCCGAAGAAGACGACGATCGCGCCCACGATAGCGAGCAAGAGCTCCTTGCCGCCGAGCGCAATCAGCAAGCTCCCGGCCAGTGTGATCAGAGCGGCGAGCAGCATCCAGTGTTTACGCTCCATCCGCTCACCATGAGCGTAGGACACAACGGCGCACAACACGAATCCAAATGTGCCCACGGCGGTGATCAGCCCGGCTTCGGGGGGAGGGAACTTCAACGCCGCGAGCAGCGTGGTGAAGCCGGCCGCGAAGGAATACACGGTGATGTAGGCAAGAAACCACATGGTGGTCAGCATGAGAGTTCGGTTGCGATAAAGCCGATTGCGGAAGATGGCCGCAAAGGACAGCGCGCCGTCCGCCGACGGCGCAGGCGGCGTCTGCTGCCGCAGGGGCGGGAGAGGGCTGATCGCGTGGGAGCGGGCCTCCATGTCGGCGATCATCCGTTCAGCCTCGCCCAACCGGCCTCGGGCGAGAAGCCAGCGGGGCGATTCGGGAAGCCGTAAGCGCAGCAGCACGCCGATCACAGCGAGGGTTGCGCCAATCAGGTACATGACGCGCCAGCCGTAATCGAAGTCCTTGCCGGCGAGGGCAAACGGGAGACCGAGCGGCAAAGGCGTGGCCGGCATGGTCAGCCACAGGCCAATCCAGATACCGAGCACGGCACCGAGCGCGGAGAAGACGAAAATCATCGAAGTGTAGCGGGCGCGGGCGTTACGGGGCGCGAGCTCTCCAATGTAGGTGTTGACGACCGCCAGGTCGGCGCCGATGCCGATGCCGGTGAAGGTGCGGGCAGCGACGAAGGTGGCATAGGAATGCGCCACCGCAGTCAATGCCGACCCGATGCCGCAGAGAGTCATCGTTGTCAGCAACAGCTTCCGCCGGCCCATTCGGTCTGACAGCGGGCTCAGGAGCAGCGTGCCGGCTACATAACCGGCAAGGTTCAGAAGTACCGGCAGACCGATATAGTCGCTCGAGCGCACCGGCGTACAGCGGGGGACCAGGGCGTGGCAGGTCTGGATGAAGGAGACATTGATGTCGAAAATGTCGTAGAAAGTGAAGAGGAACCCGATGCCGATGATCAGCGCAAAGAGGCGCGGCAGCGCCCAGATCGGGATCCGGTCGAGGCGGGCGAGCAGAATTCGGGGGGTGAGGTCGTCGGTGGTCATGCGTGCTTCGGCCGAAGAATTTGCGGACGGTTGGTGAATGAGCCGCCTCAGCGCGGAGACCGACAGACCTCGCGGCAGGCGCCGATGAAGGCTTGCAGCGGCGCGGAGGGGGCGGCGCTGTTACGGTAGGCGATGCCGAGAGTCGCCTGCCACAGCGCGGCCCTGACGGAAAGCTCGGCGAGGCCCCTGTCAAGCGCATTGGGCCGCAGAGACGCCGGGATGCTCGCGAGGTAATTGCTCTTCCCGAGGAGATCGAACATCACCTCGATCGAATTGGTGGTGCTGGTGATTTTGGGGGGGCGCAGCCGGTTGGCCGCGAAGACGGCGCCCATCCGCGCAATGCCCATGTTGTCCTTCGAAAACGCCACCCAGGGGTAGGCGAGCAGCTCCTTGGGGCTCACCGGTCCACGGTTCTGCAGCGCGTGATCCGCCGCCGAGATCACGAGATGCTCGCCCACGCTCAGCGGCTCTTTGTTGATCTCGGGGTAGGAGGGAAATTCCAGCGAGGTGCATATGATGTCGAAGCCGCCGCTGATCAGGCCCGCCAGCAGGCTGTCCATCACCGCCACGGAAATGTTGACCAGAACATTCGGACGGTCGGCCTGCATCGCCAGGACCACTTGCGACACGCAACTGATGAAGCTCGGGCCGACGCCGACATTGACGGTTCCCGCGAGGCCGCCTTTCATCGAATCGATCTCGGACAGCGCATGGGCCAGCTCGAGCTCGATCAGCCGGGCGCGCGAGGCCAGCGCCTCGCCGAACGGCGTGAGCTCGACACCGGTGCGGTGGCGCTCCAGCAGTTTCACGCTCAGGATCCGTTCAAGCTTGCGGATGCTCTTGGTCAGGCCGGGCTGAGTAAGGTGGAGCGCCTCGGCCGCGGCAGTGAAGCTCTTGCATTCGGCCACCGCGAGGAAATGGCGCAGAAGGCGGGAATCGATCTCGCGCTCGGCGGCGGTGCGATAGCCGCCCCGCTGCGGCACGGGAATCTTCACGCGGGGGGAATGGGGCCTGGCGTCGGGCATGGCTGTGCGCTCGTTTCGGATCCTCGAGGCTACGTCAATTGGAGCACGATATCCTTCACCACATGGCTTTCGCGGTGGAGTTCGAACAGGACCGAAGCGGGGCGATGGCCCGCATGAGTGACGCGGATCTCGTACGCGCCGCTTTCCGGTTCCAGCCGATCAAACTTGAAATCCCCGAAGGCGTCCGTATCGAGTGCGGCGACGGCACGCCCGTCCTTGAGGAGCGCGACCCGTGCCCCGGCGAGGCAATCGAGTATGCCGCCGCTTTCGGCAAGCACCGTGCCGCCGGCAAACAGCTTGGTATAACGATGAAGGTTGCGGTAATAGACCCGCGGCTTCGTGCCCAACTCTGGCCGCAGGGTTTGCAGTCCTTCCATGCGTGCCTTCTGCGCCATTTCGGCATCGGTCACCTTCAGCGCCTTCATCGCTCCCGTTGGGCAGGATTGCACGGGCCGTGGCGCGCTCCAACCGCGGTCGAGCAGATGGGCATCGAACGGCCAGGCCTGGGGGAGTGAGCGCTCCTCGTTCCACCAGATCGCGCCATAGGGACAGGCGGCGACGAGGTCCCTGCGGCCCTTCGCCGCTTCCGGATCGATCAGGACGATCCCGTCCGGACGCTTCTTGACCGCGCCGTTGCCGGCCGCGACGCAGGGGGCGTCGTCGCAATGGTTGCAGGTGGTCGGCACGTATGCGGCATCGACCATGGGCGTGCGCCCACGCTCCTTGGCGAGTATGTTGATCCATTTGTGTCCATGCGGCGGCTGCGGCGCGCAATAGCCCGGAAAGTCGTTGCCGGTATATTCGTCTTTCACCGCGAGAAAGCAGTTGTTGCAGTTGTGGCATTCCGCAACATCGATCACGAGATTCCACTTCTTCATGGGCTGGTTGCTCCTCGAGGCCACTTTTCCACCTCGATCAGGCAGGAATTTGGGGCAGAGGCCGAGGTTTTCTCCGTCATGTGACGCTTGGGCGTCAGGATGTTGATGCAGCCGCCGATGTCGGGCGAAGCGCCCGATGGCCCTGTGGGCTCGTATTCCGCGGATGAGCCGTACGCGTGCACTACCCCCGGCAGCAGCCGCTCGGTGAGCACCGCGGCGCAGATCACCGCGCCGCGGTCGTTGTAGAGCTTGACCAGATCGTGCTGGGCGATGCCGCGTGCGCGGGCATCGGCACAATTCAAGCGCGCGATCCAGTAATAATGCCCGCCGATCAATACGCGATGATCGGCGATATCGTTGGTGGCACCGTCCTTGCCGTCGCTCTGGGTGTGGAAGCTGAAGCGCGGGTGGGGAGAAATCAATTGCAGCGGGTAACGCGCATAAAGCGCCGCCGTACGCCGGCCTTCCCATGAGGGAATATAGATATTGAGGGGC
>JAJZLX010000172.1 GCA_021850555.1 Pseudomonadota bacterium
TGTAATTGACCGCCAGAGTGATGGCCGGGCCGGGCGCGTTGCGGCCATGCGCGCGCCAGCCGGCGGTGCCCCGCAAACGCACTGAAAGTGGATTGCCGACGGTATCGAGGATGCTCACGGAAGGAGAAGTGGGTGTCAGCGCCTGCTCGAACTGCAACACATCGGTGCCGCGCAGTCCGAAGTGAAAATATCCCCACCGGCTCACGAGCCGCTCGCGAGCCCTGATGTCGAGGCCCCGGGTCCGGGTGGCCGAGAGATTCGCCAGGCGCAGATCCACGATTGCGGCCGGGTGACTCGCCATACAGGTCGCGACGGGACCGACGAACTGTCGGCTCTCGCAGATGGCGTCGATTTGCGCCGCCGTGGGGGCACGATTGATCACCGCCGCCCACTCGTTGCCGTCCTGAAGAACCGCGAGCGGATCGTGGGCGGCGGGCTGCTCGATGCGGTTCCAGTAGTCGATGTCGTAGAACGTGAGCGACACCTGGGCCCCGTGCCAGGGCGTCAGGTCGAAACCCGCGGTCCAGGTGCGCGCGGTCTCATTGGTCAGATTGGGATTGGAGCCCTGTTCGGCCAGCACCAACGAACTGCCGGATGAAGACAACGGGTCCGGCACAACCGTCAGCCCCGACACATTCTGCGACGTGTCATACAGATCGTCGAGCGTCGGCGCACGGTACGAGCGACCCCAGCTGGCGCGCAGGTTCAGCCAATCGGAGACGATCCACTCCAGCCGGGCCATCGGATTGAATGTGCCGCCGAAGTCGCTGTAATGATCGTAGCGGCCGGCAAGATCGAGCGCGAGGCGCGGCCGGGCCCGACTGTCGCGCCCGCTGCCGAGCAGCGGCACGTGCAGCTGTGAATACACCGATAAGATCCGCCGGCCGTAGCGCTCCGAAACGATCGCACCGCGTGGACTGCCGGGCTGCGGCACTGCGAGCGCCAGCGTCTCGGTGCGCCATTCCACGCCGACGGCAAGCTTGGCCTCCCCGGCGGGCAAGCGCAGCAGCGGGCCGTTGGCGACCAGGTCGCTCGATTCCAGGGTCGAGCTCGAGCGCCGACGGTAATTCTGGCCGATGGCCGCCACCGTCGCCGGGTTGTTGTCCGAGCCGTAACCGAAGGCGTTGAAGGCGGTGGTCGGGTTGGAATCGGCAAGTGCCGCGGCGAGGCGCGCCGGATTGGCGACCCCGTACTCGTCAGCGAGCAGGTACTGCTTGCCGCCCGACTCGCTCGCGGTCATTTGCCAGCCCCGGCCGAGCTGCACCGTGCCCCCGATCGTTCCGTCGTATACGCGCGAAAGAGCGGCAAAGCGTGTCGGCCCGAGGTCATTCAGGAAGCTGTAGGCGACCAGCGTAAAGGGCACGGACGGGAAGGGATTGACGAAATAGGGGTTGCTCGCGGGTACCTGCAGTACCGCATCGTTGGGCATCACGCTCTGGTCGATGTCGCGCTGAGCGTAGCGGCCCTGAACAAACAGCTCCACTCTGGCGCCCACGCGCTGGCTCGCCGCGCCGTACACCTCGTTGGCGACCCGCTCGGGAAAGATCTGGTAGTCGGCGAACGGGTTCTGCAGGTTGATGTGCGTGCTCAGCGCGGCCGGGGTGAGCGCCGCGCCGGTCTGCCCGCTCGGGATGCCGTACGCCGGCTCGAGCGTCATCGGATCGAGGATGTTGCCGGGATCGGTGTAATAGCTGTCGTAATTCGCCCCGCCGAAGGGCGTCTTGTCGGCGTTGGCCGCATAGGCCCGGGCGCTCGCGGCAAGCGGCGTGGCGTCGGTATACTCGTAGGCGATCATGCCGTGCCCGCCCCGCCAGTGCGTGCCGAACAGCTGCCCGAACATCCATTCGCTGCGACCGCCGATCGCGCTCCCGTAGCGCACCTGCGTTTCCGCGCCGTCGAATCGGTTGCGCATCATGATGTTGACGACCCCCGCCACCGCGTCCGCGCCGTACAGGGCCGAGGCGCCATCGGGCAGCACCTCGATGCGCTTCACGGCAATCCATGGAATGGTCGATACATCCACGAACCCGCCGGTCAGTCCGCCGAGAGGCTGGCGGTGACCGTCCACCAGCACCAGCGTGGCCCCCACGCCCAGACCGCGCAAATTGATGCCTGCGCCGTCTTCGACGTTATTGTCGACGTTCAGGTCCTCGCGCGGCCCGTTCAACGAGATCAATGGCAGCGCGTACAGCGCATCCGCGACGCTCGGGTAATCGGCCTGCTGCAGCTGCGCGCGGCCCACGGTGGTGATGGGCGCGATGGCCGATCGCACCCCGCGAATCAAGCTGCCGGTGACATCGACCGGCTGAAGCATCGCATCCGTCTGATCTGCTGCCGGATTGGCCTGGCGTGACACGGCGTGCACCGCTTGTGCGACTGGCCGAGGCGTCGAAACGGGCGGCGGCTCCGGGCGGATGATGACCGAATGCTGCGACTCGAACCTGAACGTCAGGCCCGTGCCGCGCAGCATGCGCGCGAGCGCCACAGAACTGCTCAGCATTCCGTGAACCGCGTGCGTACGCAGCTTCAGCACCTGAGGTGTCGCGGCGTAGATGGCCCGCACACCGGACTGGCGATAGAACTCGAGCACCGCCTGCGGCAGCGGTTGCGCCGGTAAATTGAACAGAGTCACCGGGTCCTCTGCCTGCGCGTACGACCCGGCGCACAGCAGCGTCAACGCCACCCAAAGCACCCCCACTGCCCGCCGCACGCCGCCACGCCCGAGCCTCCCGGCCCCGCCCTCTCGGTTGTTGTGATCCATGTTCCCTGTCGCTCAAGTCACAGTCTGCCATACACCGCAGCGCCGTGACGAGTCCCGACGATGCCAACGCTCGAGCCAGGACTCGATGCAGGCATACTCGATCAACTCTCCAGATTGGGTCTCGATTTCCGCGCGGCCCGCGAGCGCCCGCTCCAGTCCCGACCGATCGAGCAGGCCGTTCGCGACCAGCATCTCATCGAGCGGCAGCTCGCGCAGCCGCTCGCGGTTGCCCTCCACCGTCAGGCGCATGTGTGTCTCGATTCCGCCCTTGTTGCGCCGGTTGCAGATCTGCGGCGGCAGCGCATCGTAGAAGGCACGCCGCGGCCGTCGGCGAGCTGGCGGGTCTCGCTCCGGCCCCTGGATTCGCGGGCACAGCAGACCTGCGCACCCCCCGGCAGCGGCCATCCATGCACCCATCAAGCCAACGCCTCGGCGCGCTGCACGGCGTGATAGCGGTCGTGCCGCAAATCCATCGAGACGGCATGGTGATCACACAGCCCGAGATAGACGTGTGCCGCAAGCCAATAGGGTCCGTCGTTGCCCGGGTCACTGCCCGTTTCCATTGTCCCTCCCCGCCCCGCAGGCCGGCATGGCGCGCGGCCCCCCATATCTGTACCACACCGGTCCCCATTCGGAGATGCGCTCTCATGCGGGCGCCGACGCAGCACTGCGCCGCCCCATCCGAGCGCGGCACGTCCGAACGCTGAGCAGCAAGAACCGGATGGAAGGTCCCACGGGACCGAGACCCGATGCGTGCTGTCATGAACAGCCGAGCACAAGACCAAGCCTGGGTGCTAAACCTTTCCCGCGGAGTCGCTCTCTTCCAGCCGCGTCCGCAGAGACCTCAACGCACGAGCCACATAGACCTTCGCCATGCGCGCACTGATTCCCATCTCGCGCCCCACGTCGTCGAACGGCCGGCCTTGAACGACGCGTAGTATGAAGGCATCCAGGCAACGCGGCGGCAGCTGCCCGACCGCAAGCTCGATCACCTCGAGGCGCTGTCGAGCGTCCACCACGGTCTCGGCCGACGGCGCGAGCGGCTCGGCTTCCGAGCGGACCGCGCGGCTGAAACGCTCACGCACCGCGCGTCGGCGCGCCCGGTCCGTCACCAGGTTAAGCGCACTGCGCCATAGATAGCCGTCGAGCGATGCGATCCCATCGCGGCGCTCGACGGCCAGTACCTTGACGTACGCCTCCTGGGCAATTTCCTTGGCCTCCTCGACCGAACCGGTTCGTTGCGTCAGAACGCGAAGAAGCGAGCCATGATGCTTGCGCGCGATGTCCGCCAGTGCCTGCGCACGCAGTGCACGCTCGAGCGCACCGGCGGTATCGGCCGGAAACTCCGCTGCTCCCGGCTGCTTCCTCGAAACATCAACTGCCCGAGCACTCACGGACTCACCGCACGAAGCACGAACGCCCAGGCAGCGGGCCGTGGATATGCAATCGTTCCCACACGATAAAGCACCTTGATCGGCAACACGTTCCCCCCTTTTGCCCGATTCACCGCCAGCGACCGGATGTGCCGGTCGGGCCGATCCGGCAACCCGGACGGATCGGCCTGCACGCGGTCCACGCAATCGTTTCTGGATACGTTACTCACTAGACTCCTGCCCCCGGCAGACTTCGCACCGTCTTTCACGCCTCACGGATGGGCCTCGGGGGTGGCAAGCCTCCAGACCCCATCGGCCTGATCCCGATAGGCCGCAAAAAGCCGGTCAAGCCGCCGCCGCGCTCGAGGAACCTGTGTCCGTAAGCTGTTATTATATACAGCTATCGACTTCGGTCAACGGCGCGAGGGCGGTTCCAACATCTGTTGGTAACCCCTTACAGAGGATTTGCGACGCCGATTGGAGCATCGTAGACAAACGCTACGGAAAACGCGCAAACCAACGGATTGGCGCGCGTCCTGAATCGCTATTCAAGAAACGCTGGATCGGAACTCCTGCCCCGCCCAGCGCGGTTTTGGACAAAAAGCGTTTTTCCCAAAACCCGGCCGCCTGCGGCGGCGGGTACATCCCTGGACCGACTACCCTGTCCACCCGCTTCATGACTCGAGGTCGACCGTCTGTCGACGGGAACCTACTCGGAAGCAAAGAGTGCCCCACGTGCGGAAGACCGTTCGCGGAGATACTGTTAGTGTGCCGTTCGCATTGACGTCAGCGACTGACGTCGGGGATCACCGCTGCGGCACGACGGAGGTGGGTTCTTTGAACCTGAGCGCTCCGAACTGCTCAGTGGGCGCCGGCCGCGCCGAGAAGGTCTTCGAGCGTATGGGCAGCCGATCGCGCGGCCGGACCCACGATGACGTGAACGCAGTTCGGCGTTACGAGGGCGCTGCCCCGCAACCCGAGCCGCCCCAATGCCTCATGGTCCACACCACCGGCGTTCGCCACCGCGATCCGCAGCCGGGAATCGGCCGGTTCCACCGTGCGCACGTTGGCCGCGCCGCCGAGCGCGGCCAACAGCTTCTCGACGATCGGCCGGCTCAATGCGACACCCCGCGGCCGCGGCGCCTGGGCCACATCGGGCTCGGGCACTGTGACCCTGGCGCTCGAGGCGGGTATCCCCTGGCCGCCGGGCAGGCTTGCCAGCGCCTCACGCATCTCCCCCGCAAGCAGCTCCGCGGTGGGACCCACGATCACCTGCAGAGTATCGGCCGAAGTACGTACGATGCCGATCGCTCCCAGGCGCTTCAGGGCTGGCGCATCCACCGTCTCCTGAGACCTCACGGTCAGGCGCAGGCGTGTCGTGCAGGCGTTCACGACGTCGAGATTCTCAGATCCGCCCAGCGCGGCGATGAAGGCTCGGGCGCGCGCGCCAGCCGTGGCGGCGGCTGACACCCCCTCGAGCCGGCCGATCCCGGCCGGTTGCTCGGCCGCCGAGGACTCGGCCGCCTCTCTACCGGGGGTCTTCAGATCGAACTTGATGATGGTGAAACGGAAAATTCCGTAATACAGACCGAAATACACCGCCCCGACCGGCAAGAGCAGCAGCGGATGGGTGTCGTGGTTGAAGTTGAGCACGTAATCGAAGAGGCCCGCCGAGAAGGTGAAACCCAGCTTCACATCGAGGGCATTCATGATGATGAACGCCAGTCCCGTCAGCAGGGCGTGCACCAGATACAGGCCCGGAGCGAGGAACATGAAGGTGAATTCCACCGGTTCGGTCACTCCGGTGAGAAACGAGGTGAGGGCGA
>JAJZLX010000724.1 GCA_021850555.1 Pseudomonadota bacterium
CTCGGGCAGATGGCGCAGGTTGCGGCCGCCGCGCACGCGCCCTTCATCGCCGGCGCCGGTCCCACCCTCATGGGCATGGACTCCTGGCAGGAGCTCGCCAACCCGCGCGACCTCGCCAAGATCTTCGGGGCGCCGGATTATGCCGCGTGGCGCTCGCTGCGCGAATCGGACGATGCGAAGTACATCGGGCTTGCCATGCCGCGCTTCCTCGCGCGCCTGCCCTACGGGGCGAAGACCAACCCCGTCGAGGAGTTCGAGTTCGAGGAGGAGACGACCGGCGGGCAGCACACGCGCTACTCCTGGGCCAACTCGGCCTATGCGATGGCCGTCAACATCAATCGCGCCTTCAAGCAGTACGGCTGGTGCACCTCGATCCGCGGAGTGGAGTCCGGAGGGGCGGTCGAGGGGCTGCCGGTGCACACGTTCCCGAGCGACGACGGGGGCGTGGACATGAAGTGCCCGACCGAGATCGCGATCAGCGACCGGCGCGAGGCCGAGCTCGCCAACTGCGGGCTGATGCCGCTCATCCACCGCAAGAATACCGACACTGCCGCGTTCATCGGCGCCCAATCGCTGCAGAAGCCGCAGGAATACATGGACCCCGATGCGACGGCCAATGCCCGCCTCTCGGCGCGCCTGCCGTACCTCTTTGCGAGCTGCCGCTTCGCGCATTACCTGAAATGCATGGTGCGCGACAAGGTGGGCTCGTTCAAGGAGCGCGCCGACATGGAGCGCTTCCTCTCCGACTGGATCGCGAGCTACGTGATCCTCAATCCGGAGAACGCGGGGGAAACCGCCCGGGCGCAGAAGCCGCTCGCGGGCGCGGAGGTCAAGGTGGAGGAAGTCGAAGGCAACCCCGGATACTACTCGGCGACGTTTCACCTGCGGCCGCACTACCAGCTGGAAGGGGTGAACATTTCCATGCGGCTGGTCTCGCGGCTGCCCTCGCAGCGCCAGGGCTGAGGCGGCCGGATGCCGGCAGCGCGCATTGGCGCGATGCGGCGCCCCGGCGCGACTGACGGCCGATAGTCGCCAAACGAACGAATCAACGAACGAACCACAAGAGGAGATGGGCCAATGGCAGTTGACATGTTTCTCGAGCTGGACGGCATCGATGGGGAGACCGTGGATAAGGTCTTCAAGGACAAGAAGGCGATCGATATCCTCGCCTGGAGCTGGGGCTTGTCCAACGCGGGCACGTTCCACTCCGGCACCGGCGGCGGGGCGGGCAAGGCGAATTTCCAGGACATCAGCGTCACGAAGTTCGTCGACCTCGCTTCTCCGAACCTCATGCTGTGCTGCGCGAACGGCAAGCACATCGAGAAGGGCGTGATCACCGTGCGCAAGGCCGGAGAGAACCCGCTCGAGTACCTCAAGATCACGATGCAGAAGATTCTCGTGACCTCGTACGCGACGGGCGGCAGCGGCGGGGAGGATCGCCTGACGGAGAGCGTATCGCTCAACTTCGCCCAGGTGAAGGTCGATTACGCGCAGCAGGCGGACAAGGGCGGCAAGAAAGGAACGCAGAGCTTCGACTGGAACATCGCCGAGAACGCCAAGTCTTGAGCGACTCGCAGCAGCTGTTCCGGGACGGCAAGCTCCGCGAGTCTCTCGCGGCGCTGCAGAGCGAGGTGCGCGCTTCGCCGGCCGATGCGAAGCTGCGCACCTTTCTCGCCCAGCTGCTGATGCTGACGGGCGAGTGGGACCGGGCCGTCAATCAGCTGCAGGTGGCCGCAGAGCTCGATGCGTCGGCGCTGCCGATGAAGCATGCCTACTCGGCTGCCATCGGCTGCGAGCGGCTGCGGGCGGCGGTGTTCGCCGGCGAGAAGCGCCCGCTCATCCTCGGTGACCCGCCGACGTGGATCGCCGTGCTGCTTCAGTCCCTGACGGCACTCGCGCAGGGCAGGGTGCAGGAGTCCGCGCGGCTGCGTGCGCAAGCGCTCGAGGAGGCTGACGCGACGGCAGGGCGCATGAACGGCACCGAGTTCGACTGGATCGCGGATGCCGATTCGCGCCTGGGCCCGGTGCTCGAGGTGTTCCTCAACGGGGCGTACTACTGGGCGCCGTTCTCGAGGATCCGGCGCATCGCAATCGAGCCTCCGGCGGACGCGAGGGACCTCGTGTGGGTGCCGGCTCAGTTCACCTGGAGCAACGAGGGTCAGGCGATGGGATTCATCCCCGCGCGCTACCCGGGCTCCGAGCACAGTGAGGATGACGGGGTGCGCATGGGCCGCAGGACGCAGTGGCAGGACATCGGGGAGGGCGCATTTGCCGGCTTCGGCCAACGGATGCTCGCGACCAGCGGCGATGAGTTGGGGCTGCTCGAGGTGCGAGAGCTCGTGCTTGCGAGCGACTGAGCACGAGCCATGGCCGAACTCAGTCTGCGCGAGCGCCTGCAACCGGCGTTGCTCGATCGGCTCGAGGACGACGAGCGGTTCCTCACGATCTTTCATGTCGAGGTCGCGCGCGCGCACCTCGCACGGCTGAAGCTCACCGAGCGCGAATGGCTCGACATCCTCTTTGCCCAGGGGCTGCGGATCGTCGAGGATGAGAGGGACGGGGCGGCGGGGCGCGCGGGTGAGGACACGCTCCACGTCCGGCTGTTCGCGCCGAGCGGGCGGGTGAGTCCCGCACATCTCAAGGCGCTGGTGTTGAAGCCCCCGGGCGCGCCGCAGGGCATCGCGGTGCAGGAGTTCTGCCGGATCGAGACGCACAACGTGCCGAATGCCATGCTCGAATCGAGCGAGCGGCGCAACGTGTCGATGCGGCGGCTGCGCGAGTGCGTATTGCGCGATGTCGCCTCGCTCCTCAATGCGCTCAACCTCGAGACGAGCGTCGCACTCGAGCGCTATCCGCGCGTGCAGCGCTCGGTGCTGAACTACGGCATGCGCTCGCTGGCGGGGCTCTCGGCGGCCGCAGTCGATCCGGCCGCGGCGGCCGCGGGCATCGAGGAGGCCATCCGCCGCTTCGAGCCGCGGCTGCGCAAGGTGCATGTCGCGCCCGAAACGCGCGGTGAGCGGCGGGAAGGCCATCAGCTGTCTTTCCGGATCGACGCGGAGCTCTGGGGCCAGCCGGCGCCGCAGCAGCTCATCCTGAGAACGCGTATCGAGACCGACTCCGGCGACGTCACCGTCAGCGATTCCGGCGCGGGTTGAGCCGATGGACCCGCGCATCCTCGAGTACTACAACCGGGAGCTGCAGTTCATCCAGGAGATGGGCGCGGAGTTCGCCGAATCCTATCCGAGGATCGCCGCGCGCCTCGGGCTCGAGGGACTCGAGTGCGCGGACCCGTACGTCGAGCGGCTTCTCGAGGGCTTCGCGTTCCTTGCCGCGCGCATTCAGCTGAAGCTCGATGCGCGCCACCCGGATTTCACGCAGCATCTGCTCGAGATGATCTACCCGCATTTCCTCGCGCCCGTGCCGTCCTGCACGGTCGTAGAGTTCGCCCCCGATCCCAAAGAAGGCGCCCAGCTCGCCGGCGTCACCATTCCCCGCGGCGCCGTTCTGAGGACGCCGCTCGGCAAGGGGGATCGGACGGCCTGCGAGTTTCGCACCGGGCACGCGGTGAGCCTCTGGCCGCTGACGGTGATCGAGGCGAAGTATCTCTCGGGCACCGGCGCACTCGCCATGCAGGGCATCCCGGTCGACTCCCGGGCCCGCGCGGGCATTCGCCTGCGCCTGAAAGCGGCCACGGGTGTGAGCATCGACACGCTGGATCTCGATTCCCTCACCTTTTTCCTCAAGGCAACACCCGGACTCACACAGGCGCTCTACGAGCAGATCACCGCCGATTGCCTCGGCTTTTGCGTGCGCTCGACGCAGCAGGGCGCCACGGTCCTCGTGCGCTCGGCCGCGAGCGTGCGCCAGGTCGGATTCGAGGACGAGGAGGCGCTGCTGCCGGTCACGCGGCGCGGCTTCCAGGGCTACCGGCTGCTGCAGGAATACTTCGCCTTTCCCGAGCGCTTCCATTTCTTCGCGCTCGAGCATCTGCGCGAGGGCATCGCGCAGTGCGCGGGCGAGGAGCTCGAGATCCATCTGATGCTCTGCCGCGCCAACGCGGCGCTCGAGAACGCGCTCGATGCGAGCCACTTCCGCCTCTTCTGCGCCCCCGCGATCAACCTTTTCCCGCGCGCCGCCGACCGCATTCACGTCGAGCCGTTCGACACCGAGCAGCATCTGCTCGCCGACCGCAACCGGCCGATGGATTTCGAGATCTTCGGCATCGAGCGCCTGAGCGCCGTCGACACCGATGGTGAGCCGATCGGCGAGATCCGCCCCTTCTACGCGACCGATCATCAGACCGACCCGGGCTCGCCCGCGCTCTACTACACGATGCAGCGGCGAGCGCGATTGCCGTCCGCACGCCAGCAGCAGTTCGGTACGCGGGCCGCTTACGTCGGCAGCGAGTGCTTCGTGTCGGTCGTCGACAGCGCCCAGCGCCAGCTCGAGGGCCGGATCCGGCAGATCGATGCGCAGGTGCTGTGCACCAACCGGGATCTGCCGGTGCAGCTCGCCGTCGGACAGGGACGCACGAGCTTTCTCATCGAGGGCGGCGTCCCCGTCGAGTCCGTCCGTTGCATCGCCGGTCCGAGCGCGCCTCGCCCATCGCCGGCCTTCGGCGACACGGCATGGAGGCTGATCGGACATCTCTCCCTCAACTATCTCTCGCTCATCGAGGAGGGCGGCCCGGCCGCGGCGCAGATGCTGCGCGACATGCTCGCGCTCTACCGCGATCCGAATGACTCGGCGGCGGCGCGTCAGATCGAGGGCGTTGTCGGCGTGGGCTATCGGCCGCTGGTGCGGCGCATGCCCATCCCCGGTCCCATCAGCTACGGCCGCGGCCTCGAGATCACCCTGACGCTGGATGATGCGCCGTTCGAGGGCGCCGGCATCGTGGTGCTGGCCACCGTTCTGGAGCGGTTCTTCTCGCGCTACGTTTCCATCAACTCGTTCACCCAGACGCGCCTCGACTCCGCGGCGCGCGGGACGATCAAGACATGGCCGGTACGAGCGGGCAGACGTCAGATCGTTTGAGCGCCGAAGCGTCTGCGCGCACGGCCGCGCCCGAGCGGTGCGCAGCGCTCGAGCGGCTGGGCACCGAGCCGCATCGATTCACGCTGTTTGCCGCGTTGCGGCTGCTCGAGCAGTGCTTCCCTGACCGTCCGCGTCTCGGGGAGGCGCGCAGGGCGGCGGACGATGCCGTTCGTCTCGGGCAGAAGCCCAGCCTGTCGTTCGCGCCCTCGGATGTCGCCGGCTTTCAGGGCGCCTCGCAAGAGAGACCCGCGCGGCTCGAGCAGCTCTCGTTCGGCATCTTCGGTCCAAACGGGGCGCTGCCCCTGCATCTCACCGAGCACGCCTACGAGCGCTACCGGCAGCGCGAGGACCCGACCCTCACCGATTTCGTCAATCTCTTCCAGCACCGGCTGATCTCGCTCTTCTATCGCGCCTGGGCCGAGTCCGATCCGGCGACGAGCTTCGACCGTCCCGAGAGCGATCGCTTCGCCTCCTACCTCGGTGCCCTGAGCGGTCTCGGCACGCCCTCGGCGCTTTCCCGCGACGCCGCGCCCGATCGGGCGAAACTCTCCCGGGTGGCGCATTTCGCGCCCCAGCCACGCTGCGCCGAGGGCCTGGAGAGCATTCTTGCGGATTATTTCCGACTCGCCGTCGAGGTGCGCCAGTTCGTCGGGGAGTGGATGGACGTGCCCGCAGAGCTCTTCAGCCGCCTGGGCCGGGATCGCGCATCCGCCTCGCTCGGGCGCACGACGGCCCTCGGAGCGCTGAGCTGGCAGTGCCAGCACAAGTTCGAGATCGTCATCGGGCCGCTCGATCTCGCGAGCTTCCGGGACTTGCTTCCCGGCTCGCGCGGGCTCGCCGAGCTCGCCGCTCTCGTGCGCCTCTATACCAACGAGGAGTGGAGCTGGCAGCTGCGCCTGCTGCTGCGGGATGTCGAGGTG
>JAJZLX010000256.1 GCA_021850555.1 Pseudomonadota bacterium
TCGCGAATACATGTACCGCGGCGAATGGGCCGAGGCGCTGGTTGCGGCGGTGAGAGCCGATGGCGGCAAGATGACGATGGCCGATCTGCGCGACTACGAAGTCATCTGGAGCGAGCCGACGCATGCGAGCTATCACGGCTATGACATCTATTCGCACGGATTGCCCGCTGCGGGGGGCGTCTGTCTTTCTGAGGCGATGAATCTCGCGGAACTCGCCGAATTGTCGAGCATGGGGCGGTATTCCGAGGCTCCTGAAGCGCTCTTCTGGCTTGCGCAAATTGCCAAGCCGGCCTTCGTTCTCGGATCGGCGCCGATTGCCGATGCGGCTGGACTGCAGGCGGCGATCCGCTCACTCGGTATCGATCTATCGCTGTCCTCGAGGCTCGACAGGAGGACCTCCAAGGCATTGTGGGCTGCCATCAAGTCCGGGCGGCTGCCAGGTATTGGTGCGCCTCCGGCAGTGCCCGCCCATTCGGACTCGGTCGTGGCCATCGATCAGTGGGGAAACATGGCGGCGGTGGTCCACTCCATCAATACGGTGAGCTGGGGATCCACGGGGATATTCGTCGAGGGGATCTCGATTCCGGATTCCGCCGCATTCCAGCAGCACGCCGTGGCCGCGGCCGGACCCGGTCGTCGGCTTCCCGATCCCACCAATCCCGGCCTCGTATTGAGGAACGGAAAGCCCGTGATGGCCTTCGGGTCCATTGGCGCGGGTCTTCACATCCGGACCGTCGGATCCCTCATTGCCGTGCTGGACTTCGGCCTCACGCCTCAGCAGGCGATCAATGAGCCGAGCATCGGCTGCTTCGAGATGGGGGGCATCGGCAGACTCACGGTCGGAGCCAAGGAGTTCCCGCCCGAATTTCTCAAGGCAGTGCGCGATCTCGGCCAGGAGGTGGTCGAGAGCGATCCGTTGCGCGGCTATTGGATTGGCATTCAGATCGATCCCGTGACGCGTGAGCTGCATGGCGGGGCCATCCGGGAGCTCGCCATGGGCGGCCGCGCGGTCGGTTACTGAGAGGAGAGCGATGATTCAGGGGCTTGATGTGCGTCGGCGCGATATCAGAGAAACCGTCCTCTACCGGGAGGTTGTGCGATTCTATGAGCAGATCCATGCGCCGGGCACGGATCGGGTGACCGATGCAGCGGATATCGCGGTCCGACCGGATGGCGTGGTCGCTGCCTTCACTGGCTCTATCTACCAGAATCTGGACAGGCCGCCGGTGACCCGGATATGCACGGTGAATCTCCAATCGGGCGAGCTGCACGTTCAGGGCGCTACCACCGGCAGCGACAGGTTGCCGCGCTGGTCGCCCGATGGGAAGCGGCTGGCATTTCTCTCGGACCGGCGCGAAGCCGGAAACTTCCAGTTGTACCTTACCGATGGCGCGGCGACCATGAAGCCGCTCGCGGCGCCCGAGGTGGACGGAATCATCGAATACCTGCAGTGGTCTCCGGACGGGCGCTCGCTACTGCTCGGAGTGGCAGGTTTCGGCGCGGATTTTGCGGGTTGCCAAGGAGGCCACAAGACCGTCGGCCGCGACGGCGAGCTTCCAGCATGGACGCCCCTCATTGAATCCGGTGCCGAGGAGAATCTCTGGCGAAGACTTTTCGTGTTCGACATCGCCGAGGGTACGGCGCGATGCATCTCGCCGATCGGGACCAATTTCTGGGAAGCGTGCTGGCTCGGCAACGGGAAGGTGGCCGCGGTCACCTCCTCCTCGCATAGCGAAGGCTCATGGTACGAGGCGCGTCTCCAATGTCTCGAGCTCGGCAGCGACGAGCTGGAGGTGCTCTACACACCGAGCGATCAGATCGGCGTCCTCGCCGGATCGCCGTCGGGGCAGCGCTTGGCATTCGTGGAGGCGGTCTGCAGCGACCGGATGATCGTCGCCGGCACCCTCAACGTCCTGTCGCTCGATCGGGGCAATATAGACTCCGTCGACACGCAGCAAGCCGATATCACGCACGCCGAGTGGCGTGACGACAACCATCTCACCTATGCCGGGATTCGTTCCCTCGATACCGTCATCGGTGAGATGGATGCGCGGGAGCCCTCTGTCGGTCGCGAGTATTGGGCGAGCCGGCAGAAGACGATCGGCGGCTGGAATCCGGTCTGTGCTCCGTTGCCGGCCGGCGGTGCTGTCGCGATAAGCGAAGCGTACGAGACTCCTCCGGCGATCACCCTGTTCGGTCCTGGAACCGAGCGTGCGCTCCTGTCGCTGGCAGCCCCTGCTACGGGCGAGAAGGGCATCAGTACGGCGCACGTCGAGCCCTTCAATTGGCGAGCACGCGATGGCCTTCAGATGCAGGGATGGGTCATCCGTCCTCCCGGCGCCGGACCGTTCCCGCTCGTGATGGATATTCACGGCGGGCCCGTCTGGTGCTGCCGTAATCGTTGGCAGGGCAGATTGCGCGGTGCCAAGGTGCTCGCCGATCATGGCATTGCCTCGATCTATCCGAACCCCAGAGGCAGCAGCGGGCGAGGGCGGGAATTCGCCCGGCGGGTCAAAGGTGACATGGGAGGCGAAGATACCCACGATTACCTCACCGGAATCGATGCTCTGGTCGAAGCCGGAATAGCGGATCCAAAGCGCCTCGGAGTGACCGGTATCAGCTACGGCGGATTCATGTCGGCGTGGCTCATCACGCAGGATAGCCGTTTCGCGGCGGCCGCCCCCATCTCCTGCGTGTCCGACTGGTACAGCGAGCATCTGACGTCCCAGATTGGCGAATTCGTGCGATTGTTTCTACAAGCCGATCCGGCGACACCGCATGGGCGGATGTTCGATCGAAGTCCTACGATGTTCGCTCATCAAGTGCGCACACCCACGCTGCAACTGACGGGAGCACAGGACCAAAATACTCCTCCGACGCAGGCGTTGGAGTTTCATCGGGGATTGCTGATGCAAGGCGTGACCAGCGTACTGGCGACGTATCCCACCGCCGGGCATGGAATCCGCACGTTCCCGGAGGTGGTCGATGCGACCGCCAGATATGTAAGTTGGATGCTGCGGCACTTGCAGCCGGAGGTGACTGGTGAGTGAGTCCGATGGAACTCGATTGAAGGCCGATGGCGCCGCAGGCGCGTCTCATGAAGCTTCCGCATCGCCAGCAACTGTAGCGCCTGGGCCTCAGAATCGGCCGAACACCCGTCGGATGCTGCGGGATATCGCCATAGATGCAGGAGTTCCTATTGGATGCTACTGGCTCTCGATGGCCTTCATCTCGCACTCCGAAGTGGTGGCGCTCATCGTGGCGAGCGTCTTTCCATTGCTGAAGAGTCTGTACGAACTGTTGCAAAGACGCAGGCTCGATCCCATCAGCATGGCGATACTTCTGGGCCTGATGGTCGGGTTGGGGGCCTTATTCATCGGCGGCGGTACGCAGTTGCTCCTGCTGCGCGAATCCCTGTTCACGGGGGGCTTTGGGCTAGCTTGTCTCGCGTCACTGTTGTTCCGGTCCAGACGTCCCTTGATGTTCTTCTTTGCACGCTTCAGTGCGGCAGGCAGCGATCCGGCCCTGTGCGCTTGGTATGACCAGCTGTGGGAGAACGCCGGGTTCCGGCGAATGCAGCGCATCATCACTCTGGTCTGGGGGCTGGTCCTGGTCGGTGAATTCACGTTGCGAGTGGTGCTGATCTATACCGTCTCACCTGCCACGGTGCTGGTGGTCTCCCCCACCGTCATGGGCGTTGCGAGCCTGCTCACGATCGTCTGGACGATGAAATACGGGGCCCGCGCCGGTAAAGCGCTTGCCCGAAGCCATTGAGCGAATCAGGGAAATCTCATGCAACGCGACATTCGAACAACTGCACTCTACGATGAGGCTGAAGAGATTTACCGGCGATTCCGCCGGCCCGGTACGGGCCAGATCAGCGATGCGGCGGAGGTGCAGGCCTCACCGGACGGCAGGCAAGTCGTGTTCAGTGGCACACTGGTTGATACGCTCGAGGGCACGCCGCCGACCCGCATATGCCGAACGGACCTCGCGACCGGTGACACGCAGGTACTGACGTTCGGCCCGAACGTGGATCGCCTGCCGAAATTCTCGCCCGACGGCCGGCGTATTGCATTTCTCTCGGACCGCGCGAAACGGGGCGATTACCAGCTGTGCCTGTTGGATCCTCAGAGTGGGGCGGCGCGCTCCACTCCCGCCGT
The DNA here is from genome assembly GCA_021850555.1 of Pseudomonadota bacterium. Next base: position 4,164 of record JAJZLX010000256.1, read on the forward strand.
CGAGGGTTGGGTCGAATACCTGCAATGGTCTCCCAAGGGTGATCGCATTCTGCTGGGTGTGGCGGGGCACGGTGCTGATGTCGCAGGAGGTCAGGGCGCGGTGACGAGCAGGCAGGCCGCAATGGAGTTGCCATCCTGGATACCTCGGGTCGAGACGGGCGATGATGCCTTCCGCTGGCGACGGCTGTGGATCTATGACGCCGAGGCTGACACCGTGCGGCGGATCGCGGCACCGGAAAATAACATCTGGGAAGCGTCGTGGTGCGGTAATGACAGCATCGCCGCGATCGTGTCGCCCGGCGCGGGCGAGGGACTGTGGTACAGCGCAACCTTGCGGCTCCTCGAGGTCGGCAGTGGCGAGTCCCGCCTCATCCATCAGCCCCGGGATCAGCTCGGTTGGCCCGCGGGTTCTCCTTCCGGCAGGCACCTTGCTGTCGTCGAGGCGATCTGCAGCGACCGCGGGATCGTCGCAGGCGAACTCCTGGTTATCGAGACGGCATCCGGCAAGGTCTTTCGCGTGGACACCCGCGGGATCGATGTGACCTACACCGAATGGCGCTCCGAACGCGTGCTCTTGATCGCGGGGCATCGGGGCTTTGAGACGGCGGTGGGCGTCTATGAGCTGGAGAAGCAATCGTTTACCGAAACCTGGGCGAGCCAGGAGGTTTCATGCGGCGGGCGTTATGCGGCAGTCGCGGGCCTGAATGACCGCGGCGATTGTGTTCTGGAAGGGGAGAGCTTCACCCGGGCGCCGGAGCTTGCGGTGATCCGCCAGGGGGAGTACCGCCCGAGCAGGTCCTTCGATCTGGGGTACTCGGCGCTCGCCTCCGCGATCGATCGAGTTGAGGCGATTCGCTGGCATGCTCCGGATGGACTCGAGATCCAGGGCTGGCTGCTATTGCCGGAGGGCAAGGGCCCGCATCCGCTAGTGTTGCATGTCCATGGCGGCCCGATCTGGCACTTCCGCCCGTCCTGTCTCGGACGTGGCGGCGCCGCATTCCTGATGCTCCTGAAGCGCGGCTACGCGGTCCTGATGCCCAATCCCCGGGGCAGCGCCGGACGCGGACAGGAATTTGCGCGGCGGGTTTTCGGGGACATGGGCGGCTTGGAAACTGGCGATCACCTTTCCGGGCTGGATCAGCTCGTCGCGAGAGGCATCGCTGATCCCGCGCGGCTCGGGGTCACCGGCGGCAGCCACGGCGGATTCATGACTTCGTGGATCATCGGACAGGACACCCGCTTTGCGGCGGCAGTCCCGGTGGCGCCCGTCACTCACTGGGTGTCGGAGCACCTGATCTCGAACATTCCCCATTTCTGCGAGATCTCGCTCGGGGATCGATTCACGAACCCCGCCGGCAAGTACTTCGAGCGCTCGCCCATCTTCCATGCCCACAAGGTCAAGACACCGACACTGAACATCTGCGGCGCACTCGACCGCTGTACTCCGCCTTCAGAGGCGGTGCAGTTTCACAATGCGCTCCTGGAGAACGGCGTGAGGTCCGTGCTGATCACATACCCCGAGGAAGGGCATGGGGTTCGCAGCTTCCCGGCGGCGGTCGATTATGCGGCGCGCGTCGCAGGGTGGTTTACTGCGCATATGCCTGTATAAGGGCGTAGCGCTCGCGGGCCAGCCGATGTCGCAGGAGCGATTGGGACGCCGCTCCCGTCTGGCGCATGGCTTCAAGGTCCTCGTCAGCGAAGAGTAGCTCGCGCCAGGCTTCGCGCATGTGCCACTCGACATAGTAGGCGAGCACGCACAGGAATATGTGGGCGCGCACCCGATCCTCCAGG
>JAJZLX010000763.1 GCA_021850555.1 Pseudomonadota bacterium
TCAACACCCGGCCGTGCCGGTCGATCAGCGCGGCAGCGGCGACCCGGATCGTTTCGCTCGCCGGGCTCAACCGACGTGCGACAACGCGCCGTGACAGTGTTTGTATTTCTTGCCCGAGCCGCACGGACACGGCTCGTTGCGGCCGACCTTGCGCTCGCCCCGGACGAAGGGGCTGTGCGGCTCCGCGGGCAGGCCTGCCATCTCGGAGCCCATGCCTGCCGCCATCCCCTCCGTCCCCGGTGAGGGCAGTCCATCGGCCGCCCCCGGGAACAGCTGCGCCTCGGCATGCTGCGCCTGCAGCGCGCGCATCAGCCGCGCGCGGCGTTCCTCTTCCTCGCGATCGATCTCTTCCTGCGTACGCACTTCGATGCGCATCAGCGTCGCGACCGTCTCGAACTTCACCTGGTCGAGCATCGAGGTAAACATGTCAAAGGCTTTGCGCTTGTACTCCGTACGGTAGTCCTGCTGGGCGTATCCGACCAGATGGATGCCCTGGCGAAGGTAGTCCATCGCGGCGAGGTGCTCGCGCCAATGCGAGTCCAGCGTGCGCAGCATCACATCCTTTTCAATGTGCCGCATGAGCGCTGCGTCGAGCACCGCACCCTTGGCGTTGTATGCCTCATCGACCGCGCGCACCAGACGCTCGCGCAACGCCGCCTCCTCGAGCTCCGGCTCCTGCTCGAGCCAGCCCTTCGGACTGACGTGAACGTTGAAGTTCTCGGCAATGGCCCTGGCGAGACCGTCGAGGTCCCAGTCGCTCGCCATGGCGTGCTGCGGCAGGTACTGATCGACCAGGGTACCGACCGCCTCGGCGAGGATCCCGTGGATGGCCGCCGACACATCCGCCGTGCCCATGATCTCGGTGCGCTGCTGGTAGACCACCTTACGCTGGTCGTTGGCGACATCGTCGAACAGCAGCAGCTGCTTGCGGATATCGAAGTTGTGAGCCTCGACCTTGCGCTGCGCCTTTTCGATCTGCTTGCTCAGCATGCCGCTTTCGATGACCTCGCCCTCCTTCATGCCCGCCATCTTCAGCAGGCGCTGGGTGCGCGTGGGGTCGCCGAAGATGCGCATCAGGTTGTCCTCCATGGACAGGTAGAAGCGGCTCGAGCCCGGATCACCCTGGCGGCCCGAGCGGCCGCGCAGCTGATTGTCGATGCGGCGCGACTCGTGCCGCTCGGTACCGACGATGTGCAGACCGCCGGCCGCGAGCACCGTGTCGTGCCGCTGCTGCCATTCGGCCTTCACCCGCTCGCGCTCGCCCGGATCGGCCTCGGCGCCGAGCGCGGCGAGTTCGGCCTCGAGGTTGCCGCCGAGCACGATGTCCGTGCCGCGGCCCGCCATGTTCGTGGCAATGGTCACCGTGCCGGGGCGGCCCGCCTGGGCCACGACGGCGGCCTCGCGCTCATGTTGCTTGGCGTTCAATACCTGGTGCGGCACGCTCTCCTTGTGCAGCAGGCCCGAGAGGAACTCGGACGTTTCGATCGAAGTAGTGCCCACCAGCGACGGCTGCCCGCGCTGCACGCAGTCGCGGATGTCCTCGATGATCGCCTTGAACTTGTCCTGCTGCGTCAAATACACGAAATCCGGGGCATCCTTGCGGATCATGGGCTTGTGGGTCGGGATGACCACCACCTCCAGCCCGTAGATCTGCAGGAACTCCGGCGCCTCGGTGTCCGCGGTGCCGGTCATGCCCGAGAGCGTCTTGTACAGTCTGAAATAGTTCTGGAAGGTGATCGAGGCGACCGTCTGGTTCTCCTCGCGCACCTGCACGCCTTCCTTGGCCTCGACCGCCTGGTGCAGGCCGTCGGACCAGCGCCGGCCGGGCATGGTGCGGCCGGTGAATTCATCCACGATGATCACCTCGTCGCCGCGCACGATGTATTCGACATCGCGCTTGTACAGCACGTGCGCGCGCAGCGCCGCGTTGAGGTGGTGCATCAGACGGATGTTGCCCGCATCGTACAGGCTCTCGCCCTCCTTGAGCAGACCCGCCTGCACCATCAGCGCCTCGACGTGCTCGTGGCCTTCCTCGGTCAGGTGGACCTGCTTGTTCTTTTCCTCCACCGAGTAATCCCCGGGACCCTCCTCGACCTCCTGGCGCGTCAGACGCGGCACGAGCTGATTGATGCTCAGGTACAGCTCGGTGCTCTCTTCGGCGGGCCCGGAAATGATGAGCGGCGTGCGCGCCTCGTCGATCAGGATGGAGTCGACCTCGTCGACGATCGCATAGGCGAGAGTGCGCTGCACGCGCTCTTCCAGACTGAAGGCGAGGTTGTCGCGCAGATAGTCGAAGCCGAGTTCGTTGTTGGTGCCGTAGGTGATGTCGCAGGCGTAGGCGGCGCGCTTCTCCTCCGGAGTCTGCGAGTTCTTGATCACCCCGACCGTCAGGCCGAGGAAGCGGTACACCGGCCCCATCCAGTCGGCGTCGCGCTGCGCCAGGTACTCGTTCACCGTGACGACGTGCACGCCCTCGCCGGGCAGCGCGTTCAGGTAGGCTGGGAGGGTGGCCACCAGGGTCTTGCCCTCGCCGGTGCGCATCTCGGCGATCTTGCCCTGGTGCAGTGCGATGCCGCCGATCAGCTGCACGTCGAAGTGGCGCATCTTGAGGGTGCGCCAGGCGGCCTCCCGCACCACGGCGAACGCCTCCGGCAGCAGGTCATCGAGTTTGGCGCCGTCGCGCAGCCGCTGGCGGAACTCCTCGGTCTTGCCGCGCAGCTGCTCGTCGCCGAGGGCCTTGAGCGCAGGCTCGAATTCCCGGGCGGCGCGCACGTCGCGCCCGTAGCTGCGCAGGAGCCGCTCGTTGCGGCTGCCGAAAATACGTTTCAGGGTATTGAGCAACTTGAGGTCCGCTTTACTGTGGTGTGCACCGCCCGACAGGCCGGCGCGGAGCCCGATATTCTACGCATTCGGGCGGCCCGGACCTAATGGGTGGCCGGGGCGGCCGGAATCAGCCTGGCGCATCCGGCTGCAGGCGGGACGGCGGGAAAGTGCGCCCGGGACGGACCGCGGCGACCTGAAGACCGGGGCGGCGCCTTAAGATCCGGATCGACGGCCACCGCTGAGCACCTGCGCCACGGAGAGCGCGTGCAGGCGGACGAAAGCGGCCGGATTGATCTCGATCCCGTCCTTGAGCACCTCGAAGTGCACGTGCGGACCGGTCGAGTACCCCGTGGAGCCGACCAGCGCGATGACGTCTCCCCGCTTGACCGTCTCGCCGACGTGCACCAGCACCTTTTCGGCGTGCCCGTAGCGGGTGGCATAGCCATCGCCGTGATCGATCTGAACCATGTTGCCGTAGCCGCCGCGCGGTCCGGCCCAGGTGACCACTCCGGCCGCGACCGCATGGATCGGGGTCCCCATGGGAGCGGCGAAATCGATGCCCTCGTGGAACTCCTCGTCCCCGGTGAACGGGTCGATGCGCTCCCCGAACGGCGAGGAGATCCAGCCCACCCGCACCGGCCGGCCCTCGGGGTGAATCTCCTGCCTCAGCTTGCGGGAGAGGATCACGTTCTCGAGCGCCGCGAGCTGCGAGGCGCGCAGATCGATCCGCCCCTCCAGCCGGCCGAGCAAAGCCGAGAGGCTGGGAATACCGGGCGTGGCGCCCGGGATGTCGGTCTCCGGTCCGCCCTGCGGAGGATTCTCGCCGAAATTGAACTCGCTGCTCGGCAGGCCCGCCATCGCCGAGAGACGCCGGCCCAGGGCATCGAGCCGCAGCATGTGCGCCTGCACGTCCCCGACCTGGATGGCGAGCGCCTGGGCACGGGCCTGCATCTGCGCCTTCAGGTCCGCGATCTGCTCACGCTGGCGGGACAGAACATCCATCCAGTGAGTGGTCTCGGCGAGCGCGAGATCGCCGCCGCTGCCGCGACCCAGCGACAAGCCCATGGCGAACGCGCCGCCGAGAATCGACAGCATCACCACGGCCATGCACGTGAGCATCAGCGGGTGGCGCAGATTGAGGTTGAGCAGGCGCGAACGGCCGTCCTTCGAAAACACCACGACGCCCATGCCGCCGGTCGAGGATTCGAGCGTGACGTTGCGCAACGGCGCCAGACGTCCCAGCCCGCGCAGCGCCTGAGTCGCCCGGGAGCGCAGCGCGCGCCCGACGCTCATCGCAGCATGTTTCACCGGCGACCCCACTCTCACTGTTCGATCTCTCGCGTAGACTTGGCGTATCGCTCGGGTTCCGTCCCAGGCCCGGCGGGCGACTATGCCCAAAATGCACGATCGGCACAAGCGCAGAAAACAGAGTTCGGCCGCGGTTCACGGCGGCGCGCGCTCCATCGGCGATCTGTTGAGCCGCAACGGGCCGGTTCTGTCGCGGATCGGCGACCAGAGCGCGCGCCAGGCGTTCTGGCGAGGTTGGTTGCAGACCCGTCTGCCGGCGGAGCTCGCCGCGCGGATCAGCGGCGTCATCGCGCGCGACGGCGTGCTCACCGTGTTTGCCGAGTCGGCCGCCTGGTCGGCGCGGCTGCGCTATGCGATCGAGGAGCTCGATGCCCCGGTGCGCGAAGCCGATCCTGACATCAGGCGGCTGGCCGTGAAAGTGCTGCCGCGCAAATCCTGAGTGTGCCTCAGCCGGCCGGCAGCGCCGGCGCCTCGATGTAGGAGATCGGCGCCTCCGCATACGACTCGAACGCCACTTCGTCCCAGGCGCCGGGCTCTGCCTGCAGCGCCCGCAGCAGTTTGTTGTTGAGCGCATGCCCGGACTTGTAGCCGCTGAACTCGCCGATCAGTCCGTGGCCGAGCAGGTACAGATCGCCGATCGCATCCAGGATCTTGTGTTTGACGAATTCGTCCTCGTAACGCAGACCGTCCTCGTTCAGCACCCGGAAGTCATCGAGCACGATGGCGTTATCGAGGTTGCCGCCGAGCGCCAGATTGTGCTCACGCAGCGTCTCGAGGTCGCGCAGAAAGCCGAAAGTGCGCGCCCGGCTGACCTCCTTCAGGAACGAAGTGGTCGAGAAATCCATCGAGGCCTTCTGTGCCCGGCGTTTGAACAGCGGATGATTGAACTCGATCTCGAAGTTGACCTTGAAGCCGTCGAATGGCGTGAACTCCGCCCACTTGTCCCCGTCGGTCACGCGCAGACGCTTCTTGATGCGGATGAAACGCTTGGGCACCCGCTGCTCTTCGATGCCGGCGGACTGCAACAGAAACACGAACGGCCCCGCGCTGCCGTCCATGATCGGCACCTCGGGGGCGGAAAGCTCCACCACCGCGTTGTCGATCCCGAGGCCGGCGAACGCCGACAGCAGGTGCTCTACGGTCGAGACGCGGGTCGACCCCTTGCACAGGGTGGTACCGAGCATGGTGTCGCCAACATTTTCCGCGCGGGCAGGCACTTCGGCCGGCGGCGGCAGATCGGTGCGGCGGAAGACGATCCCTGCATCGGCGCCCGCCGGGCGCAGGGTCATCAGCACCTTCTTGCCCGTATGCAGACCGACGCCGGTGGCGCGGATTGAATTCTTGAGCGTCCTTTGTCCGACCATGCCTCGTTCTTCTGCGATCTTGATAAAACGCACCGGCACCCGCAGCCTGACCGGGACGCCCAATGGCGCGTTACCGTACCACAGGCGCCCTTTTTACTCCATTTCCCGCACCTTCCCGCCGTTCGGCGCACGCGGGTCCGGCCGGCCCGGACCCGCGCCCAGGGCCCTCGAGGAGCCCGCCGGACCTTCAGCCCCGGGGCGGGTCAATCGGCCTGGCGACGCAGGAAGGCCGGGATATCGAGCAGCTCATCGGGCCCGAGATCCTGACGCAGCCCGTCACCCACCGCCCGCTGCCGCTGCACCGTCGGCCGATCGAGCCGCGCATAGTCGCTGCTCGAGGGCGGGCCGCGGCGCACCACCCGCATGGGCGGCTCGGTGCGTGTCTCACGCTGTGGCGTATGTTCGCGATGCGCTGCAGCCGCCACCTGGGGCCGCTCTGCCACCGCGGCG
>JAJZLX010000762.1 GCA_021850555.1 Pseudomonadota bacterium
TGCTATGCGCATAATCCAGTTCACCGGCGACGCGCAACCGACGCAATTGGTGCATCTGTCTGGTCGACATCTTCCTGAGAGGGCTGATCGGAGGAAACACGGCGCGGTTCACGAATGATGCGGGTTAAGAGCCCTGTGACTGCCCGCAGGGCAAGGGGCTCATAAACCCGAATATCGACCCCCAGGTCACCCAGCGCCCCGGCGATAACCGGCCGGACCTGCTCCCAGGCGGGACCGCCGAGTCCACAGCCCAGCGGCGGAATGGCGATGGAACGGATGTGCCGGTCGAGGATCACCCGGCGCAGGTCTACCACGCCCTCCCCGATCCACTCGAGCCGCGATGGCTGGCGCCAATGGCGTTTTTAGTCGGGAAATTGATAATCCAGCGTGGACGGTCTGGCACGCGGCTCTCCATTCAAACATGCACCCGGTACGGACCTACTGCGCCTTGCAGGCCGAACGGGGATACGTGCTTTGCCGGATGCCGCTCGAGGATCCGCCCGGTACCTCACTGAGAGTGTGGCCGCACCTCCAACGTCATTTGGTCCGCGATTTCTCGGGCCAGGTTCTTGCGCGCATGCTTCTCTTCGGGCCATCCGATGACGTTCGCATGGCGAGGGTGCGGGTTGCCGTCGGGGTCGAAAGAGAGGTTTCTCTCGAGAAACGTCGCCGCACTGGCGGTAGCCCGCGCTTTCATCCGGGTCTCATGGCTGTCCACGTGCGCGGTGCAAATGGTCCAAAGATCAGCGGAGGTTACGCCCGACGCCCGATAAATCGAGGTCTCGTGCCGAATCCGCCCGTTTCCGAGATCAACTGGCTGGGGCAGAAGACCCTCGTGCCGCACTCGTCCCGTCAGGGGGACAAAATGGCCCGTGTGCCGCAGGAACCGAGTGATCGGTTCAGGCGGCTCGACGGCGGGTGGTAATGCCTGCTCGTTCGTGGAGGTCGTGGACATAGCGGAGCAGATCGCCCCCCACCACGCCTTCAAAAGGTTCCGTACCATGCCTTACCCGCGGCTGCCCGTAGTCCTCGCCGATGACACCGGCAAAATGGAGCGGACCAGATTCGCCGATGCTGATCGAGAGCTGGTGCTTCGAGTCGAAGTCCCAGTCGACAGCAATCTCACCGTCCGGCTCGGGAATAATCTCGGGGGAGGTCAGTGACGCCGGCAAGGCGTTGAGAAACGCAATCGTCCGTGCCACGACGGCTCCGGAGATCGCTCGAGCGCCGTAACCGTCCCATCCGGATCGGCAGCACTCGTCCATGACGCGCGCAAGCGAGGTCAGTGCAAGAGACTGGGCGGAGCTCGCCGCCGAATGCAGCTCCCGCTTGGTTTCGCAGAGGACCCGGCGCAGCGGTTCGTCGGAACGGCCGGTGCTGAACGTGGGCGCGTAGAGCGCCGGTGGTGTGGTCCAGCTGAGAAGCGGCGCAGTCATTCGTATCCTCCGGCTGTCGCTTCGGTAATGCTCTCGAAAAACGCGTCGTTCTTCAACTCTCGCAATCGGTCAAGGCACCGCCATGGCTCAGGGCCGTGCGGGTCGAACTGCTGCTGGCACTGCACGTCAATGTCCAGAATGACGGGAACCTTGTCGCTCACCGCGGTGGCATTGGCCTCGAGAAGCTGAGTCAGGATCGTGATGGCCGGAATTTCCGGGTACGGGATCATCATGCGCTGCATGAAGCTCATGACTGTTTGAGGCAGCCCCGGGGGAATGCCGGGCGGCGTCGTCAGAAACTCTGAGAATTGCTGATCGGACCGCATCGGCAAATTCAGGTTGTTGATGTAGCGGCACGCGGTTCGCACTATCCGATCCGGCTTGATCGCCTCGATGTAAAGCGGCCAAAGCCGCTCGGCCTCGCTCTTGAGGTGGCCCCAGTCCGTATATGGGGCCAGGCGGCTGATCGTAAAGCCCTGGTGCTGGAATTGCGCGACGAACTTCTCATCCATCGAATGGAATCGGACCCCCAGATCCTCTGTAGCGACGTTAACCTGCAGCGGTTGGGCCGCATGCACGTTGATCGCTCCCAAGATGATCTGCCCCTTTTTTACGTACGTATCCCGGAGGCGGTCGGCAAGCACCTCCGCTGCGGTTGCATCAATCTTGCGCGTCGACTGCACGCGAAGATCGATGAGTGCCTCGGTGATCGGTGCGTTCTTCAGCTGGCGATGTCGTGCCATGGTTACCCGGTATCCAGCCCGCGGGTGCGGATACTAACGCTTCCCACGCGGTTCAAGGAGAGTCGCTGTGCCGAAACGCGGCAAAACGCTCCGGTGCTCAGCAATCGATACCCCTTCGATGAGTACGACCCGCGCCCCATCCGACGGATGAGGTTCTTCTGCTGCATGCAGGGCAATGGCCTTGGTCTGGACTTCATCCGCTGCGAGAATTCCTCGAGCTGTGTCAGCGAGGGCGGCTCGTCCGTCTCCGGCAGCCGCGGCTTGAAGGGGCTATTGCGCCGAGGCTTCCGCCGCGCCACGTGTCGGCTCCCCCGCCGCATACCGACCCGCTATGCCCTCAACTGCCGCATTCTCCTCGAGCGCGCTCATCACGAAGCGGCGCAGCTTCTCGTAGCGGCCGTAGCGGATCATGTCCCGCGGCGAGATGTTGCCGAACAGCGGATTCTTGGTCTTGAACCACAGGGCCGTCTTTGCGACGTCGCCGGCAAAGAACTGCGCGACAAGCCCACAGATGTTGCCGATCTCGAGCATCCGATCCCGCACGTCTTTCGGCATCTTCTGGTCGAAGCGCACGGAGGCCGGTGCGACGCCGGCGACCCTGGCCACTTCCGATTTGCTCAGCTCGAGAAACCGGGCGACCCGGTGTGGATTGAAAGACTCGCCGGACCCGAATTCGAGGTAGTCGCGATCCGCTATGGTTCTGAAGAGCAGGGCGCTCGAGTTAGCCATCGTGCCAGTCCTTACCCTCTCAGGGGTTTTTCAGTATACCCGTTCGGCCATTCGACAACCACGATTCCACCACACTTCGACCAAGGCAGTTCGGGCCTCGTTCCGCCGCCGCCCCGATCTCGCCCGGGATGATGGGCGGGTATTCTCCCCTAGCGCGACTATCCCAGGTCCTTGAGGATCTCCTCCACGGCCTTGATCACCTCTACCTTCTCCACTCCCTGCAAGCCCTGGGGAAACGCGAGCGTCACCTTTCCGCGCGCGTTCCTGGTGACCGTCACCCTCCTCGCGGTCCCCACGTTGTACTGCTTCTGAACCGGCTGAAACTTCTTCGAGCGATCGAGACTGCCGATCAGGGTCCGGATCATCTCCGCGGGTGCCCTCCCCTCCCCGTCCCGCGCCAGATTCTTCGCCGCCTGCAGGATCACCTCCTTGGCCCCAGGCCGCTCGAGGAGCATCGCGAGGTTGTAGGCCTGGATTACGGGGATGGCGCTCTTATCCGCGAACAGGCCCGCGAGCGTCGCGTGCTTGAGCACGCCTGCGGCCTTCAGCATCTTGGCGACCTGCCCTTTCGAGAGGCCGATGGCCTCGGCGAGCGCGTCCTGGGTCGCAAACACCTTCGCCTCGATCTGGGTCTGGAACGAGAGCGCCCGCTCCATCGGGGTGATGTCCTGGCGGTCGGCATTCTCGATGTGCATGAGCACCGCGGCATGCGCATCGTCCGCCTCGATCACCCGGAGTTTGAGTTTCTTGCCGAGCAGCTCGCACGCGAACCGGCGGCGCATCCCGTAGATGAGCTCGTAGTCGAAGTTCGGATCGCCCTTGAGGCGGCGGGCTACGGCGGGCTCTTGCTGGCCATCCTTCGCGATCGAGTCGCTCAAGTCCTGGCAGCGCTCGCGCGTGTACCAGGCCTCCGTGCGGTTGTGGTACTTCCAGGGCCGCACCCGCTTGGGATCGACTGCGAAGATGTTCTCCCGCTCGAGCTCTGGTGCGACGCGCCCGGTCAGGGCGAGCTCCGCGGCGGGCACTACGGGACGCGCGCTGCCTGGCTTGTCGAAGGGGGACGGCTCGCCCCGCTCCTTCACCGAGCGCGCGATCTCGCTCAAGTTCGCCCCGCCGAATAACTTACTGGCCATGGATGAATTCCTCCGGTTTCCCCGCGCCCCGGTGTACCTGATAGACCACTTTCATATTACAGATCAATTAGTTACTGAGGTTTCCAGAGGAAACCGCCCTCCCCTCACGTGATCCCCCGCTGGCTCAGCGCCGCTGCTTTCGAGGGCCATTCGCGCAGGATGGAGAGCTCGATCTCCTCGAATACGCTGTCCATCATCTCGAGCACGGCCCGATCGGGTTTGGGTTGCTCATAGGGGGTCGTGAACTGCGCCGCCGAGTTGATCACCGCGCTCGAATGGAAGAATACGCGCTGGAAGACGGACTCTCCGAAGCACGCCCGCATGACCTCGAAGAACTGCTTCTGGCTCTCGTAGCGCCGGTCGAAGAGAGTCGTCAGCACCGAGATCCACCGATAGGTCTTCTCGGGATCGAGCTGCTGGATGTAGGCGTGGATCATCCGGAAGAACTGCACGGTGCTCGAGAAGTCGAACATCCGCGCCGCCGAGGGCACGAGCAGCGCATCCGCGGCGAGCAGTACATTGATCGAGATCATTCCGAGCGCGGGCGGGCTGTCGATCAGGATGAGGTCGTATTTGTCCGCCACGGTCTGGATGCCGAATTTCAGCTCATGAAAGAACGCGGCGCGCTGCTCGCGCGTCGTCTGCGTCCCGATCCGCATGACGATGCCGAGCTCCGCCTCATAGAGCACCAGGCACGCCGGGATGAGATCGATCCCTGGGAAGTAGGTCGGCCGCACGGCATAGGCGAGGCTCTTCTGCTCACCATCGAGAAATGGCAGCATGGTGTCGGCCTCGGTGATCTCGGCATCCGGCAGGTAGCCGAACATCGAGGTCGTCGTCGCCTGTGAGTCCGTATCGATCACGAGCACCCGGTAGCCTTTGAGGGCCAGGTAGTGCGCGAAGTTGACGCAGGTGGTCGACTTGCCGACGCCGCCCTTGAAGTTCTGGCAGGCGATGACGAGCGGTGGGTCGGTCTCGGGGTTGCGCCAGGGGAGGGTCCCGAAGTGACGCCGGAATGACTGCACCTGCTCGAGCGTGTAGCCCACGCGCCGATTGTTGCCTGGGTTGCGTCGTGGGGCCTCCATGCCGATCTCCGGCTCCGCGCGGGCGAGCGTCGTTCGGTCGCGCCCGACCATTTCCGCCGCCTCGCCGGGGCTGAAGAGCCGGTGCATGACTTTGCGCTGGTGAGGCTCCGCGCCGAGCTCGTGCATGCGCTGCAGGAAGTTCTCGCTTGAGGCGAGAATGCCCTCGAGCTTGTCTATGGCGGCGATCGCTGGCACACTGTCCTCCTCGAAAAAGCCCGGTTCGCGCGGATTTGCCGCGGAAACTATCAGAAATCCGTGCGCGGGACCATCGTAGAATCGCGAGAAGGGCAGGGCGGTGGCGGACGAATGGGCGATGACACGCTAGCGGTCTCGGATGCGGCTCGGTTTGAGCGGCACGTACGCCTGCTCGCCGAAGTCGGGATGTCGCCCGAGCTGACCGTGAGGCAGCTGCTCATCGCGGGCTTTCCGGTGGAGTGGATCCGGCCTCGATTCCCGGGGGTTGGCAAGTCCGCGTTCGAGATGCCGGTCGCGTCCGCGCTGCGGCGCCGGCGAAGCACGAAGCCCGAGACGGCGATCGCCGCCACGAAGCTCGGGGCCGACGCGGTAGAGCAGGGCGCCCCTCCCATCCGGTCGGCAGGTCTCCTGGCCGGCCGCGTGGTGAGACAGGCGGCCGCGGCGTCCTCGGGGTTACCCCCGTTGCCCTCTGCTTCCGTTCCAATACGGGCCCGCTCAACCACGGCGGCGCAAACCGAATCCGCCAACATGGCGGTGAGCGATGGGATCTCGTTTCAGTACGTCCCGCTGATCCAGTGCTCTTTCCCGCACATGGATCCGGGCGACATCACCCATTTCAGCC
>JAJZLX010000437.1 GCA_021850555.1 Pseudomonadota bacterium
GAAACGCTGGGTCACAGCCTCATGACCCAGTTCGAGGGTCTCGCATATCGCTCGATCACTTTGCCATTTGTGTCGAGCCTTGACAAGGCCGAGGAGGCCGCGCGGCGTATCGACCGCGCCGCGGTCGAGGACGGGATGCGCCCGATCGTCTTCAGCACCATGGTGCAGGATGAGCTGCGCAAGGTGGTGCAGCGCTCGAACGGCCTGTGCCTGGATTTCTTCGCCGCGTTCGTCGGCCCCCTGGAGCGGGAACTCGACACCCGCTCGACCCACCGCACCGGCCGGGCGCACGGGATCGCCGACCTGGCGGTCTACACGGCCCGCATCAACGCCACCAACTTCGCGCTCGCCAATGATGACGGCACGGGTGGCGATTACGCGCACGCGGATGTCATCCTGATCGGCGTGTCCCGCTCCGGCAAGACGCCGACCTGTCTGTACATGGCGCTGCAGTACGGGGTATTCGCGGCCAACTACCCGCTCACCGAGGAGGACCTCGAATCCGGCCGTCTGCCGCAGCGTCTCGAGCCGTATCGAGGCAAGCTGTATGCGCTCACCATCAAGCCCGAGCGGCTGCAGCAGATCCGCAACGAGCGCCGGCCGCAGAGCCGGTACGCCTCGCCGCAGCAGGTGCGCTACGAGCTGCGGGCCGCCGAGGCTTTGTTCGCCCGGCACGGCGTCCCCTTGCTCGATACCACGGAGTGCTCCATCGAGGAAATCGCCAGCCGCATTCTCAACACCACGGGCATCGAGCGGCGGCTGCGTCCGTGATACAGGCGCTGCCTTGCACGAAATTTGCAAGCGTAATTCCTCGCCACGGCGACTTGCACTGTCACCGCCCTCGGTTATAGTCGAGGTGATGCTCAATGACACACTGACGAGGGTCTCCTGGCGCGCGCGGCCGCGCAGCTTCGTCGCGCTCATGGGACTGTACGAGAGCAATTTCATCCGTCTGGCCCGGCTGGCGGGAGATCTCGAGCGCCTCAGCGGCACGCACCATTCGCGCGTCGAGGGTGATTGCGACCTGCTGCTCGCCGTCACGGAGCGCTCACCTTACACCAGCCTCGTCGAGCTGACTTACCTCATCCCCGGCGAGGCCGGTCCGGTGCACTGTCCGGATATGCACCTGCGGATTTATCACGACGCCCGCCTGGTCGAGGCCGGGGACTGGGCGGGGAGCCAGGGCGTTTCCCGGACGGGCGCGGGTGTCGCAGAGCGTGAACTGGATCAGCGTTGGACCCGCAATATGATGTTAAACAAATGGCTGGAGTATTGCGCGGAGCGGGGGCACCGCTTTTCGGCGACCGCCTGATGTGATGCGGGGCGGCGCCTGCCGCACCCCTCATGAAGGCATTTCGACAGCTCGGCTTTCTCAAGCTCTCTCTCGGACACGAGTCCGCCCCCGAAGACCATCGGGTCCTTGCGCTTTTCCGCAATCGGGCGGAGCTCAAGAAGGCCTACGGCGACCTGCGCGAAGAAATCGACCGGCTCAAGGACCGGATCAAGCAGCAGGAAGGCGTGACGCGGCGGGTGCAGGATGTTCTAGGCGCCCTGGAGAGCCGTCTGGGCCTGGGCGAGACCGCCTACCCTGCGCTGGTGTTCTATCAGCTTCGGCGCCTGTGGCAGTGCGGTCACGAGCACCTCGGACGCTTCTGCGCCGATCTCACCCTCCAGCAGGACGAGCGCGAGCAGCGCCAGCATCTGGCGGAGCACAACCGACGCCAGTTCGCCAAGAGGCGGGCCGCCGAGCACCAGCTGCGCATGGCACGGCAGCTGGCTGACCACGAGCGCGAGCGGTTGCTGCAGCTCGAGCGGCAGCACGCTCGGCTGCACCGCATCTGGCAATTTTTCAAGCGTCGCGCGCTGGAGCAGCCGATCGCACATGCCCGCGCGGGGGCGGCCGCCGCTGAAGTTGCGCTCGCAGCCGCCGCTCAGGCGCTCTCGGACGTAGCGGCTGAGCCGATACCGGAGTTCCCGGGACTGTCCCTCGAGGGGCGCCGGGCAATCAACCTCGCGGTCATCGCCTATGCGGAAGTGTTGTGCCTGAAGCTCGCGCCGATGCCGCTGCTCGTCATGCGGGCGCGCGAGGCGGCTTCGCACCGTGAGGTGATCGACGCATATGGCTCTCGGAGCGAGTGCGAGTCGCTGATGAGCCAGATCGAGCGGGCCGAGGCGCGCTTGAGGCCGCATGCGAGCCTGAGCCGGGAAATCAAGCTGCGCACCGAGCGGTTGCGCCCGCTGGCGCGGTACCGCGATGCCGGGGAAGACGCCATTCCCATGACCGAGTTTCTCGCCTCGGACACCGATGCCGCCGTCACCGGGGCAGGGCCCATGGCGGGTGTTCCCAACGTGCTGGCCGAGAACACGTGGGACATCCACAGCATCCTGCTGCGATGAATGAGATTGCCCGCTCCGGCGGCCGCGTTCCCTTGCGGCGACCCTAACTCCGTCCGGTCAGAGCGGCGGTCTGAGCGGTCTGCTCGGGCGGCAGACGCCCGTGATCGAGGCGGATCATATCGACCATGATGTCTCCGGCCTGGTCGAGGACGACGTCGGGAATCTTGTCCTGCTTGCCGCCGATCTCCTTCGCGCTTTTGAGCGGCGGCAAGCCCAGGGCCGCCCGCCGCCTGTTGTCGAGCGCGAGCAACTCGGCGTTGTCACGGGTGCGCTCGGCGCGCCGCTTGGCGAGGTTGAGGGAGACCGTCTGCTGCGCCTCCATCGCATCAATATCCTTGATGTCCCCGACGAGCCACGCGTAGTTGGGATCGCGTTTTGCCCGGGCCGCCTCTTCGGCATCGAGCTGCGCGATCGAGGGCACCGGCGCCGAGTAGCTCGTGGACAGCTGGAAGGGCACCCCGCCGATGCGGTCGTACGGCAGGGATCGCCACAGGTCCGCCTCGCCGACCTGCTTCGGGTTGATGGGCGAGGGCAGCACTACGTTCGGGATCACTCCGCGATGCTGCGTGCTCTGACCCGTGATGCGGTAGAACTTGCCGATGGTGACCGTCAACTGTCCCTCGACCGGCTTGCGGCTCCAGCTGTCGAGCGGGATGAGGTTTTGCACCGTGCCCTTGCCGAAGGTGTTCTGGCCGATGATGAGACCGCGGTGATAGTCCTGGATGGCGCCGGCGAAGATCTCGGAGGCCGAGGCGCTGTAGCGGTTGACGAGCACCGCGAGCGGGCCGGTGTAGGCCGGAACTTTCTCCGGGTCGTCGAGCACCTCGATCCTGCCGGTGCGGTCGCGCAGCTGCACCACGGGGCCGTGCTTGATGAACAGGCCCGTCAGCGCGAGCGCCTCGGGCAGGTACCCGCCGCCGTCGTCGCGCAGATCGAGGATGAGGCCGTTGATGTGCTGCTGCTCGAGCTTGCGCAGCAGCCGCAGCACATCGCGGGTGGTGCTGCGGTAATTCGGATCGCCGGCGTTCTCCGCCGCGACATCCTCGTAGAAGCTCGGAACGTTGATGACACCGATCCGATAGGTGCGGCCGTCACGGTGGAGGACCTTGAGCTTGCTGTGGGCCTCCTGCGCTTTGAGCGTGATCTTGTGGCGGACGAATGTCAGGAGTTCCTCCTTCGCGCCGGGGTGCGCCCCCGCGGGCAGGATCTGCAGGCGCACCGTGGTGCCGGCCTTGCCGCGGATCAGCTGTACCACGTCATCCAGCCGCCAGCCGACCACGTCGGTGATCGGGCCGTGCCTGCCCTGGCCCACGCCCGTGATGCGGTCTTCGGGCTTGAGCGTTCCGGCCACGGCCGCGGGCCCTCCCGGGATGATGTTCATCACCGTGACGTAGTTGCCGACGAGCTGCAGCGAGGCGCCGATGCCCTGGTAGTTGAGGCTCATCTCGATGCTGTATTCCTCGGAGTTCATGGGCGAGAAATACGTGCTGTGCGGGTCGTAGGTACGTGCGTAGGCGTTCATCACGTCTTCGAACACGTCCTCCGGGCTGATCTGATCGACACGCCGGATCACAGTCTCGTAGCGCGCCCGCAGGATCTTTGCCGCTTGCGGCCAGGTCTTGCCGGCGAGCATCAGGGACAACACATCGTTCGTGACGCGCTTTTTCCAGAGCGCGTTCATCGCCGCCTCGTTGGCCGGCCACGGCGCGTGCGCGCGGTTGAAGTCATAAGTGGCGTTGGTGGTGAGGTCGGGCTCTTTCGCGAGCAGCCGGATGGCGTAATCCATGCGCTGTCGGTTGCGCTGTTTGAAGCGCTGAAAGATGAGGAAGGCCGGATCGAGCCGGCCGGCTTCGATCAGGTTCGCGAAGGAATTGCGGTACTGCGAGAGCTGGCGCACATCGCTGGCCAGAAAATACTCGTGATCAGGGTCGAGGAAGTGCAGGTAGTGACCGAATGCAAGCTGCGAGAAGTGGCTGTCGATCGGCAGCTGGCGATACTCGGTCTCCTTCAGGATCCGTGTGATCTTGCGCGCGATGTCGCGCTGCTGGGCCGTCGGGGCGATCGCCCCCGGCGGCAGGATCGAGGCGCGGGCGGGAGCGCGCTGCAGAATGAGCGCGGCGGCGAGCGCGAGCAGAACCATGGCAATGACGAGCCAGCCGAGAGGGTGGCGCAGGGACTTGGTCATCTTGAGTAAACTTGCGGCAGTCCGTGGGGCATCAAGGTCGGGATCAGGGGATGAGTGAGGGCTTGGCCTGGCTTCAGTCGCGGGGGAAGTGTCGGATCAGCGCCAGCCACAGCCGGATGGCGCTGAGCAGCAGCACCGGCCCGATGGCGACGATCCAGTAGCCCGGAGAGCCCCGGAACAGCCCCGCGAAATAGTCTGCGAACAGCGTCAACGGACCGTAGCCGGGACCGGTGTCACCGTGCGTATAAGGCCCCAGCGTCCAATGCCCCGCCATCCAGATGAGGAAGGGGATGACCGCCAGGCCGAACGCCAGTGCGCCACCGACCAGCAGCAGCTCCCGTCGGGCGCGGGCTGAGCCGGCAGAGTGGGGGGGCGAATCGGTACGTGAATTCATGAACGCCAGTGTAGCAGGCCCGTCCAGCCTATGGGCTGCGTGCCGCCCCTTGAATCGGGCCATTCCGGGAGCATAGCGGGCCCGCGGGGCAAGCCAGAGGCTTGGCGGAGGCACATCGGCAGAGAATAAGGCGGGCGTCCGGCCGCAGAAGTTCCACATTCGCATGAATAAAGCGGCAGGCATAATGGGGCCCATGGACAAGATCAGAGCAGCTGTCATCGGCGTCGGGTACCTGGGCCGGTTCCATGCGCAGAAGTACGCCCAGTCCGCTCGATGCCAGCTCGTGGCCGTAGCGGACGCCCGCCAGGAGGCCCGAGAGACGGTAGCCGCGGAGGTCGGCACGCGCGCCGTGGCGGACTACCGGCAGCTTCTCGGTGAGGTCGATGCCGTGAGCATCGTCACGCCCACGCCGGCGCATTTCTCCATCGCCCGGGATTTCCTCACCGCCGGCGCTCATGTCCTGGTCGAAAAGCCGATCACCGAGACCCCCCGCGAGGCACGCGAGCTGATCGAGCTTGCCGCGGCGGGCGGGCGTACCCTGCAGGTGGGGCACCTGGAGCGGTTCAACTCGGCGATCTTGGCTGCGGAGCCGCATCTGCGCGCGCCCCGCTTCGTCGAATGTCACCGCCTGGCGCCCTACAAGGAGCGCGGCACCGACGTCAACGTGGTGCTGGATCTCATGATCCACGACATCGATCTGGTCCAGACCATCGTCGGGGCGCCGGTGCTGACCATCGATGCGGTCGGCACGCCGGTATTCTCGGACGCGATCGACATCGCCAATGCCCGCATCCGTTTCGCCAACGGCTGCGTGGTGAATGCCACCGCGAGCCGCGTCAGCCTCAGGATGGAGCGCAAAATGCGCATATTCGAAGACGATGCCTACCTCTCGCTCGATCTGCAGCAGAAGATCCTCACCCTCATCCGCAAGCGCGAAGGCGCCG
>JAJZLX010000648.1 GCA_021850555.1 Pseudomonadota bacterium
GCAGGCCTGATAAATCAGCGCACTGCGCACGGCGCGCGCGCAAATTGTGATATTTGTCACTCGCGCGTATAGTCCGCGTCACCAACTCCGTGGTGAGCGCCGAGACGCACCGTGCAGTTGCTGGAAGAAGGCCTCAACGCCCACCACGCCTGTACCAACAACATCTCAGGGGAGACGCCGATGAAAGTCTTCGGAAAGCTTTCCATCTCGCTACTGTCCACCGTGGCGGCCCTCGGGGCGGTCTCGACGGCGCTTGCGGCAGCGCCGCGCGGACCGACGACGGACAAGAACGTGACAGTGATGATGTTCCCCGGATCGAGCCTGCTCACAGGTCGCGCCGGCGGTTTGAGACAGGCGCCGCTGCGCAGCGAGCAGAGGAGCCTCACGTCCTACGGGCCGGCAGTCCACGTCGACTCGCAGGGATTCGGCAACAATCCGCAGGGCGGATTCCAGGGCTTCCAGGGCGACCAGGACACAGTCCCGCTGTGGACCTTCGACGTGCAACGTGCCCCCCGCGACGGGCTGAACCATGTCGGCGCCATGGTCGGCACGAACCCGTTCAAGGATCCGGGAACCAGCCGGGTTCCGGTGGTCATCGTACCCATGATCATCACGACCCAAACGGTTGCCACAGGTCTCAACAATGCCACCTTCATCTTCAGCACGACGTCCGGCAGGGTGACTCAGAACTCCGCGGCGCCACAGAGCACCTGCCTCACTGCGCCGAACAACGTGCCATCGACGCTCGCTTATCAGTCGCCGATCTTCCAGGACGCGCCGTTTTATTTCGGCGGTGTATTCATGGGAGACACGCAGTACATCGACGCGGTCCAGCGCGGGAGCTTCTATCGGGCGCTCGGTGACAATCCGGGCGCTTATCACGTGCTCTTCGCCCCGGTGAGCGTGCTGAGTCCGATCCGCGTCACGGTTCCGGCGAACGAAGGGCTGGCATTCTCCGGGTCGATGTTCGGCGGCTGCGGCACGGTCCAGATCCTCGACATCAACTGGTTCGACTCGTACATCAACGGCACGCTGCTGCCGCGGCTCGCCTCACAGGGTGTGGGCCCCGGCACCGTGACGGAATTCCTCCTCTACAACGCCGTGCTCGCCTCCCCCGTCTCCGATCTCAACACCTGCTGTATCCTCGGCTATCACTCGAGCGCCGGCGAGCCGGCACCCAACCGGCTCTACGACGTGTCCGACTTCGACGCCAGCGGGATTTTCGGCCCAGGCACCGAGAACTCCGACGTGATGGCGCACGAGATGGGCGAGCTGGTCAACGATCCGTTCGGCGACAACGAGGTGCCGCCGTGGGGCAACACCGGCCAGACCGTCGGCTGCCAGGAGAATCTCGAGGTCGGTGACCCGCTCTCGGGAACGAATGTGCCACCGGTCACCATGCCGAACGGGTTCACCTACAACCTGCAGGAGCTCGCGTTCTTCTCCTGGTTCTTCGGCGGGCGCTCGCTCGGGGTCAACGGCTGGTACTCGAGCAACGGCACTTTCACGAGCGACGCCGGTCCGGTCTGCGGCGACCCGAGCATCTCGAGCGGGTGATCCCTCCGCGCACCAGGGGGGCCACCGTGCCCCCTGGTGCGCGACGGCCGGCCTGAGAGCGCCCCTTCCCGCCCTCCCGGGCAAGGGGCGTCTCTCATTCCCCTTGCCCCCATCCAGGCAGCGCAAGTGCGAGACCGCAAGGCCCGATTGGGCCGCCGCCACGTCGCGCGCCATCGCGAGCCTGGCATAATATACAGCTCCAGGCCGTCCTCCTCCCCCCCCAAGCGATAGATGACTTTCCGGGCGGCTCGCCGGAATACTCGCACCATTCTTTTCGCTGCTCGATTCCCGACCCGCAAGCGGCTCCGCGCACGCTCCAGTCTAAGGAGGCCTCATGCAGAAGCGCAGACTCGGCACCAGCACCCTCGAAGTATCGGCTCTCGGCCTCGGCTGCATGGGGATGAGCATCGGCTACGGACCGCCGGGGGAGAAGCAGGCGATGATCAAGGTCATCCACAGGGCCGTCGAGCGCGGGGTCACCTTGTTCGACACCGCGGAAATCTACGGTCCCTTCACGAACGAAAAGCTCGTCGGCGAAGCGCTCGCTCCGTTCCGCGACCAGGTCGTCATCGCCACCAAGTTTGGTTTCCGCATCGTCGATGGAAAGCGCCAGCCCGGCCTCGACAGCCGCCCCGAGCACATCCGCGACGTCGCGCACGCCTCGCTGAAGCGCCTCGGGACCGAGACGATCGATCTGTTCTACCAGCACCGGGTCGACCCCGAGGTGCCGATCGAAGACGTCGCGGGCGCCGTGAAAGACCTGATTCGCGCCGGCAAGGTCAGGCATTTCGGCCTTTCCGAGGCCGGAGTCAACACGATCCGACGCGCACACGCCGTCCAGCCGGTCACCGCCGTGCAAAGCGAGTACTCGCTGTGGTGGCGGGAGCCGGAGAAGGAGCTGCTGCCCGCGCTCGAGTCACTCGGCATCGGCTTCGTCCCCTTCAGCCCGCTCGGACGGGGGTTTCTCACCGGCAAGATCGATGAGACCACCACGTTCGATGCGTCGGACTTCCGCAACGGCGTGCCGCGCTTCGCCCCCGAGGCCCGCAAAGCGAACAAGGCGCTGGTCGATGCGCTGGTTCGCATCGCAGCGCGCAAAGACGTGACGCCCGCACAGCTCGCCCTCGCCTGGCTGCTCGCGCAAAAACCCTGGATCGTGCCCATTCCCGGCACCACCAAGCTCCATCGCCTGGGAGAGAACCTCGCCGCGGCCGACATCGAGCTCACGGCGGAGGATCTTCGCGACATCGGCGCGGCCGCCGCCCGCATCACCGTGCAGGGCGAGCGCTACCCCGAGCACCTCAATCGCCTGGTCGGGCGCTGAACACGTCCGCTGCGCATTTCCCGCAACCTGGAGACCCGATCATGAGCGAGCCCGTCGAAGGAAAAGTCATCGTCATCACCGGCGCCAGCAGCGGACTCGGCGAGGCCGCCGCGCGGCACCTGAGCGCCCAGGGCGCCAGCCTCGCCCTGGGGGCGCGCCGCGCCGGGCGCATCGAGGCGCTCGCCGCCGAGCTCACCGCCGGTGGCGGCAAGGCGCTCGCGGTCACGACCGACGTCACTCACAGCGACCAGGTCAAGCGCCTGGTCGATACCGCCGTCGAGCGATACGGGCACGTCGATGTCATGATCAACAACGCCGGGCTGATGCCCCATTCGCCCCTCGAGCGGCTCAAGCTCGATGACTGGAATCGGATGATCGACGTGAACGTGAAGGGAGTGCTCTACGGCATCGCCGCGGCGCTGCCGCACATGATCCCGCGCAAGTCCGGGCACATCGTCAATGTCGCCTCCGTCGCCGGCCATGTGGTACGACCCGGCGGCGCGGTCTATTCGGCCACCAAGACCGCCGTGCGGGTCATCTCCGAGGGGCTTCGCCAGGAGGTGAAGCCTCACAACATCCGCACCACGGTCATCTCCCCGGGTGCCGTCGCCTCGGAGCTGCCCGACAGCATCACCGAGCAGGACATCGCCGCGGACGTGCACAAGTTCTACGAGGACCTGGCGATTCCCGCCGACTCCTTCGCGCGGGCGGTCATCTTCGCGATCAGCCAGCCTGAGGACGTGGACGTGAACGAGATCCTGTATCGGCCCACGCGCCAGATGCTGTAATCACGAGCGACGGGGACTACGATAAGCTCGTATACGCGGCCGTCGCCGGACCCTGTAATCTATACGGGCGGGACCGGCACCCCCGATTGTCCTGATTCCCCGGGAGAGGCGCATGAGCTATTACATCGCGAAAACGGTTTCCAAATCCTTCGACGACGTCATCGCCGACGTCACCGCCAGCCTCAAGGAACAAGGCTTCGGGGTGCTGACGGACATCGATGTGCAGGCCACTCTGAAGGCCAAGATCGGGGCGGACATTCCAAGGTACCGCATCCTCGGCGCCTGCAATCCACGCATCGCTCACGAGGCGCTGATCAAGGAAGAGAGACTCGGCGTGATGCTGCCGTGCAACGTGATCGTGCGCGAGACGGCGGACCATCAGGTCGAAGTGGCGACCGTCGATCCGGTCGTTGCCATGGAGCGGACCGGCAACCCGGCCCTCGGCCCTGAGGCGCAGCGGGTCCGGGAGCTGCTGTCGGCCGCAATCGAGCGCCTGCAGTAACCGCAGCGGATCAGGAGAAGACCCTTCGCGGCGGCAAGCAGGCGCGCCGCGCCCCTGTCGGCTACCGTTTCCTCCTCCTGAAGGAGGAGAGCCGGCAAACCTCGCCCCCGGGGACGATACACTGGCGAGGATGCCACAGTTTCGCGACATCCTCGCCGCTCTGCGCCGGCCTTCGATGCAAATCGCGCTCATCGTCGCGTGCGCGAATTTCATGCAGAACCTCGACTCGACGATCATCGTCACCGCGCTGCCGGCGATGGCCCACAGCTTCGCGACGAACGCCGCGCGCGTGAGCGAGGGCATCACCGCCTACGCCCTCGCGGCGGCCGTGTGCATCCCGGCGAGCGCCTGGCTCGCCGAGCGCTTGGGCACACGCAACCTCTTCTCCGGGGCGATCGCGCTGTTCACGCTCTCCTCCATGGCCTGCGGCCTCTCGGGCAGCTTTGCCGCCTTCATCGCCGCCCGCCTGGTGCAGGGCGGCTCGGCGGCGATGATGTCCCCGGTCGGACGCCTGATCGTGCTGCGCAACACGGAAAAGCACGAGCTGATGCAGACGCTCTCGACGCTCGTCTGGCCGAGCCTGCTCGCCCCGGTGATCGGGCCCGTCCTCGGCGGCTTCATCACCGATGCGCTCTCCTGGCGCTGGATCTTCTATGTCAACCTGCCGTTTGGAATCGCTGCCGTCGCGCTCGTGCTGTCCCTCATTCCCAACCACAAGGCCGAGGAGCACACCGCCTTCGACAGCCGCGGATTCCTGCTGCTAGCCGCGGCGGTCGGGTGCCTGAGCTACGGCCTGGACCTGATCGCCGGGCAACAGCTCGATGTGCCGCTCGCCCTCGGCCTGTTCGCGGCCGCCGCCGCCGCCGGGTACGCCGCGGTGCGCCATCTCGATTCGGCGGGTCAGCCGCTCGTGCGCCTCAACGTGCTGCGCCGCCGCGAGTTCTTCATCGCCACGATCTCCGGAGGCGGCCTGTCGCGCGCCGCGATCAGCGCCACGCCCTTCCTGCTGCCGCTGATGCTCGAGGTGAGCTTCGGATACTCGCCGCTCGATGCGGGCATGCTGCTGCTCGTGTACATGCTGGCCAACCTGCTGATGAAGGCCGTCACCAACCCCATCATCCGCCGCTTCGGCCTGCGCCGGGTGCTGATGGTGAACGGAGCGATCGCGGGCGCGGGCATCGCCGCGTGCGCGCTGCTCGCCCCCGGCCTGCCCCTGGCTCTCACCGCCCTGATCCTGCTGCTCGCCGGCGCCAGCCGCTCGATGCAGTTCACCGCGATGCTGTTCACGACGTTCGCGGAGATCTCCGACGAGGAGCGCTCGCCGGCGAGCGTTCTGTTCTCGCTGATGCAGCAGCTCGCCATGGCGGTGGGCGTGGCGGGCGCGGCGCTGATCCTCAACTTCAGCCGGCTGCTGCGTCACTCCGCGACGCTCTCTCCCTTTGACTTCCGCCTCGCCCTGGTGCTGGCGGGGTGCCTCGGCGCATTCGCCGTGCTCGCGTATGCGCGCCTGCCGGAGAGCACCGGCGCCGAGGTGAGCGGTCGCGTCGCGGCCGGCTAGGCGCTGACCAGCGTCGGCACCCAGCGGTAAAGGAGATAGATCACGGCCGCGAAGGCCGTCCCGCCGAGCCACATGGAGACGGTCCTGAACTGCGGCCCGACCAGCGCGATCGGCGCGGCCTTGCCGGAGAAGACCACCAGCGCCGAGAACATCACCCCGAGCAGGCTCTCGCCCACGATCAGCCCG
>JAJZLX010000499.1 GCA_021850555.1 Pseudomonadota bacterium
GAGCGCGTGAAGCGGGCATGCGTCAGCGCCATGATCAGCGAGCGCACGGTGTTGGAGATCGTGAAGCCGATGTGCCCGAACAGCGCCCGGTCGAACTCGTCCACCCCGCGGGCGCGGTCCGGGTTGCGCGCGGCGTTCATCTCGCGCAGCACGAATGGATGGCAGCGCACCGCGCCCTGGCCGAAGATGATCAGGTTGCGGGTCAGGAGGTTGGCTCCTTCGACCGTGATGGTGATCGGCACCGCCTGGTACGCGCGCGCCAGGTAGTTCTTCGGACCCAGGCAGATGCCCTTGCCGCCGTGCACGTCCATGGCGTCGTTGGCGACCTGACGGCCCATTTCGGTGACGTGGTACTTCAGCATCGCCGAGGGCACCGAGGGCTTTTCCCCGCCGTCGATGGCGCCGGCGGTGACCGAGCGCGCCGCGTCCATGGTGTATGTGAGGCCCACCATGCGGGCAAGCACGGCTTCAACCCCTTCGAACCGTCCCACCGGCGTGTTGAACTGCCGCCGGATGCGGCTGTAGGCGCCGCTCGCCCAAACGCCGGCCTTGGCGCCGCCCGTGGCGTTGGACGGCAGCGAGATGCACCGGCCCACCGAGAGCTGCTCGACCAGCATGCGCCAGCCGGCGCCGGCCATCTTCGGGCCGCCGATGATGAAATCGAGCGGTACGAACACGTCCCGTCCCTGTATGGGGCCGTTCTGAAACGGGACGTTGACGGGGAAGTGCCGCCGGCCGATGGTGACCCCCGGAGTGTTGCGCGGAATGAGCGCGCAGGTGATGCCGATATCCGCGCGCTCGCCGAGGAGCCTGTCGGGATCGAACAGCCGGAAGGCGAGCCCGATGACCGTGGCAATGGGCGCAAGCGTGATGTAGCGCTTGGAGAAGTTGAGACGGATGCCGATGATCTGCCTGCCCTGCCACTGCCCGCGGCACACCACGCCGGTGTCAGGAATGGCGGCGGCGTCCGATCCGGCCCGGGGGCCGGTGAGGGCGAAGCAGGGCACCTCCTCGCCGCGTGCGAGCCGCGGCAGGTAATGGCTCTTCTGCTCCTCGGTGCCGTAGTGGTTGAGCAGCTCCGCCGGTCCGAGCGAGTTCGGCACCGCGACGGTGGAGGAAGCGGTGACGCAGCGGCTGGAGATCTTTGCCAGCACGCACGAGTGTGCATAGGCGGAGAACTCCAGCCCCCCGTAGCGCTTGGGAATGATCATGGCGAAGAAGCCGCGCGATTTCAGGTAATCCCACGCGTGCGGCGGCAGGTCGCCTCGCTCGTGCGTGACGTTCCAGTCATCGAGCATGCGGCAGAGCTCCTCGCACGGGCCGTCGAGAAACGCCTGTTCCTCGGCGGTCAGCTGCGGTGCCCGGGCCGACAGCAGCTTCGACCACCTGGGCGCCCCGGTGAACAGCTCCCCGTCCCACCACACCGTGCCGGCTTCCAGCGCCTCGCGCTCGGTCTGGGACATGGACGGCAGGAGCTTGCGGTATGCCTTCATGAAGGGGCGCGTGATCAGTGTCTTGCGCAGCGGCCGCACGTTGAGCAGCCACAGCCCGGCGAGCATCAGCCAGAGAAACCCCTTCCAGGTCGCGGCCGCGACGCCGACGGCACCGTAGTACGCGTAGGCCGCCAGGAGGACCGTGAAGGTGGCGGTGAAGGCGAGGAGGGAGAGCCGCCGGTAGGCCAGATACAGCACCGCGGCGATGAAGAGCAGAGTGATGATCCCGCCCGCCTGCGTCACGGCATAGGCGATGGCCGCAAGGGCGACTAACGACAGGATGACGCCCAGCATGAAAGCTCCTTCACGCCGTCAGAGTGGCTGGATCCGGCGGGGGAACTATAGCGGTTTTCCCGACGGAGGGGCGAATCCGGAGGGGCTGCGACCGCCGGGATCGGTTGCAGCCCCTCGATCAGCCGGGGAGGATCAGCCGAGGAGCGCTTTCACCCCTTCGCGCTCCTCGCGCAGCTCCGCCAGAGAGGCGTCCATGCGCTTGCGGCTGACCTCGTCGATGGAAAGGCCCTGCACGATCTGATAGTCGCCGCCCTGGGTGGTCACCGGGTAGGAATAGATCACCCCTTCGGGGATGCCGTAGCTGCCGTCGGAGGGCACCCCCATGCTGACCCAGTCGCCCTCCGGCGTGCCATGCGCCCAGGTGTGGATGTGATCGATGGCGGCCGAGGCGGCCGAGGCGGCCGAGGAGGCGCCCCGGGCCTTGATGATGGCGGCCCCCCGTTGCTGTACGACGGGAATGAAGGTCTGTTCCACCCACGCCGCATCGACGAGGGAGCGGGCCGGCTTGCCGCCGACCAGGGCGTGGCTGATGTCCGGATATTGGGTGGAGGAGTGGTTGCCCCACACCGTCATGCGGCGGATGTCGCGAACGTGGCTGCCGGTCTTCTCGGCGAGCTGCGACAGCGCCCGGTTGTGGTCGAGCCGCATCATGGCCGTGAAGTTGCGCGGATTGAGGTCCTTCGCGTTGGCGCGAGCGATCAGCGCGTTGGTGTTGGCCGGATTGCCGACGACCAACACCTTGACGTTGCGGTCGGCCGCCTCGTTGAGCGCCTTGCCCTGCGCGGAGAAGATCTGCGCGTTGGCGAGCAGCAGATCCTTGCGTTCCATGCCGGGGCCGCGCGGACGGGCGCCGACCAGCAGCGCCACGTGGCAGTCGCGGAACGCGACCCGGGCATCGTCGGTGGCGATCACCCTGTTGAGTCCCGGGAAGGCGCAGTCGGCGAGCTCCATGACCACGCCGTTGAGCGCCTGCAGCGCCGGTGTGACCTCCAGGAGGTGCAGGTTCACCGGCTGATCCGGGCCCAGAAGCGCTCCGGAGGCCGCGCGAAAGGCGAGTGCATAGCCGATCTGGCCGGCGGCGCCGGTGATCGCGACGTTCAAGGCGGATTTCATGGTGCTCGGGTCCTTGCGGGGAAAAGGGCCGCAGATTCTACCGCCGATAGACGGCCTTTATCACCCCGATTTGGTCAAACAATTGGTCCGTCACGCGCGGCCGGTGCTACAACAGCGCCACCGGTCGCGGGGACGCGCGGCTCGCTCAGACGGCGAAAAAGCATACTTTTCGCCGGTGCGCCCGCGGCGCCGCTGCCGCCGGATTCATATCGAGGAGAACGCCATGTTCGATACACGCAACGATCTGTCCGCCGACAGCCGCACCAAGGTGATCCGGTTACTCAATGCGAGGTTGGCTGATGCCATCGATCTTGGCCTGCAGGCCAAGCATGCGCATTGGAACGTCAAAGGGCCGCACTTCATCGCATTGCACGAGCTGTTCGACAAGCTCGCCGGAGAAATCGGCGAGCACGTCGATACCATGGCGGAGCGCGTCACCGCTCTCGGTGGAACCGCGGGCGGCACCTTGGGAGCGGTGGTGCGCACCACCAGCCTGCCGGCCTATCCGGAGAGCATTTCCGATGGTCTGGCGCATGTCGAGGCGCTGGCGGGAGCGGTCGCCGACTTCGCCCGCAAGGCGCGCCTGGGTATTGACGAGGCGGAGGAGTTCGGGGACGCCGACACGGCTGACTTGTTCACACAGGTGTCCCGCGAGACCGACAAGCAGCTGTGGCTCCTCGAAGCCCACTTGCACGCCCAGCGCTGACCGCGCCGAGTCGCGCAGCGCTCGCGTGGGCGGCGAGCCCGGCCCGCACGCGCATCATGCGTGGCGGGCTCCGCTAAAAAGCCGATGGGCTGGCTGCCGCGAGCGCCAGGGGCGCTCGCGGTCGCTCGATCAGGCCTGCCGGCCCGCATGCGGCTGCCGCAGCAGGTGGGCGAAAGGCGGTCCCCCCGAGCTCTGGCGCTTGAGCAGCGCGAGCAGCTCCTCCGAGGCGCATGGCTCGCCGAAGAGCCGGCCCTGCGCCTGGTGGCAGCCGTTGCGCCGCAGGAACTCGAGCTGGCTCTGGGACTCGACACCCTCGGCCACCACCACCATGCCGAGGTTGCGGCCCATCTCGATGATGGTGCGCACCAGGGTGGCGTTGCCGGCGTTCTCGCTCACGTCGCGCACGAACGACTGGTCGATCTTCAGCGTGCCGATGGGAAACTGCTGCAGCGCCGAGAGGGATGAGTAGCCGGTGCCGAAGTCATCGATCGACAGGTGCAGCCCCATGGCGTACAGCTCATCGAGCAGCGGGAGCGTGTTCTTGCTGTCCGCCATCAGGGTGGTCTCGGTGATCTCGAGCTCGAGCGCCGTGGGCGAGACGCCGTGACGGCGGAACACCGAGCGGCACCGCAGGATGAAGCTCGCCTGGCGGAGCTGTCGCAGCGAGAGGTTGAGCGAGATCCGTCCCGGGTCACCGCCCTCGGTTCTCAGGTGCCGGTAATCCATGCACACCCGGTTCAGCACCCACTCGCCGATATCGAGGATGAGGTTGGTTTCCTCGGCGAGCGGGATGAAGCGGGCCGGAGAGATGTCGCCGTGCCCCGGCAGCCGCCAGCGCAGCAGCGCCTCGGCGCCGACGATCCTCCCGCTGCCGACGTCCACCTTGGGCTGGTAGCGGATCACGAGCTCGTCGCGCTCGAGCGCGCGGCGCAGCTTGCTCTTCAAGATCAGCCGCTCGACCGCCGCGGCGTTCATCTCCGGGGAGTAGAAGGTGAACGTGTTGCCGCCGTTCTGCTTGGCATGGTACATGGCCGCGTCGGCGTTGCGGATCAGGTCGATGACGTTCTCGGCATCACGCGGGCAGAAGGCGACGCCGACGCTCGCGGTGAGGAACACCTCCTGCTGGTTGAGCTGGAAGGCTCGTGCCACCTCGTTGAGGATCGCGCGGGCGAGCTGCGCGACCGGCCCGCGGTTGTCGGCTTCCGCCGGCAGACCGTGCAGGCAAAGCGCGAACTCATCGCCCGCGAGGCGCCCCAGGATCGCGTCCCGCGGCAGCGAGCGTGCCAACCGCTCGGCGAGCACCTCCAGCACACGATCGCCGGTGTCGTGCCCGAAGGTGTCGTTGACCTCCTTGAAGCGGTCCATGTCGAGGTACAGCAGCGCCACCGCGCTGCCGGCACGCAGGCCGCGCGAGAGCGTCTGCTGCAGCAGGTGCTGGAACTGCATGCGGTTGGGGACTTTGGTGAGCGTGTCGTAGCGGGCCAGGTAGCGGATGCGCCGCTCCGCCCGCTTGCGCTCGGTGATGTTGCGGGCGACGAAGATGATGCCCTGGAACTGCGGATCATCGCTCTCGATACGCGAGCCGGCGAGCGACACCGGAATGGTCTGCCCGTCGCGTGTGCGCACGACCGTCTCGCGTGTCTCCTGGGCGGCCTGCAGCAGGTCGAACTCTTCCCGCACGTTCTCGGCGAGCGCGGCGATGATGCTGCGGCCGAGCAACTCCTCCTCGGCGAAGCCGAGGAGCCTGCACGCGGCCAGGTTGGCCGTCTTCACCACTCCGTCGGGTGATGTGATGAGCACCGCGTCCGTCATGCTGTCGAGGACGCTGCGCAGGTAGTCCTTGTGAATGGTCGACTGGCGCAGCCTCGAGCGCATGTGCTCCATCGCCTCCTCGAGGTCGCCGAGGCTGTCGCGCCGATGCACCTGCAGCGGGCGGGTGTAGTCACCTTGGCCGATGCGATCGGCGCCCCGGACGAGTGCGCCGGCGGTGGCATCGATGCCGCGATCCCGCCGCCACGCGCCGACGGCCGCCAGGAGGCTTCCGGCGAGGGCCACCACGCCTGCCAGGGCCCACGTGATGCCGCCGGGCCAACGCCGCCAAAGCAGTACGATGCCGCTCGCCGCCGCGACGAGCAGCGTCAGGGCGAACGTGCCGAGCGCGTGCTTGAATCTGAGTCTGCCGGCCACTGAGGCGGCTCTTGCTCTGGTTCCCTGGGTCGGAGGAGACATCGACCGACCGAATATGAACTGCCGCCGGGCCCCCGTCAAATCGAGGCGGTCGGGGGGACTTTTCAGCCG
>JAJZLX010000126.1 GCA_021850555.1 Pseudomonadota bacterium
ACATGCATTCTTTCATGTAGCATTTTCCGACATCGAACGTCAAGCACTATCCTTGTTTTCCCGGGATTTCCGCTTCCATTAGCGCCCGGAATCTGCACGAATTTGCGAAAGTAGGGCTAGTCGTGCAGCCTCCGGCACCTAAGGAAGTTGACGGTCGACGGCATTCCAGGGCGCTATCGGATTGGCGGCGTCACGACCGCCCGGAACGCTGCCGGCATGAATGCCCGTTCGCCTACCGCAAGGGTTGTACAATGGAGGGTCCGGTCTGTGGCGATGTATTTATAGTGTTCCTCCGGCTCGCCAGATGTCGTGACGATCCGTCAAACTGACTGTCCGATGCCAGACCCAGTTTCTGTGGTACCAGGACAGTGAGTGATTCACTCACGGCAGTAACTCATGGCCGCAAAGCCTCTGCCGGGTCAGGAGGCGGATCCCGTATGACGCCAATCCGCTACGTCCGACCCGCCCGACGTCATCCTGAGCCGACTTCAGGCGCGTAGACCCGGACACTGGCCCTCTCGGAGGGAGGCCAGCGACCTCGGATACCCCGCGGGTCTGCGAGCCGATAGCGCCACAAACGCGCCACCGACGATTGTCAGTCGGCCCAAAACCGTCTCGTAATGGCTTGTCCGACGATCCGTCGATATCAACCGGCGGTAGTTGCTGCTACCACGTACAGTTTCCACGACAAGACCCGCGCCCTCCACCAGATCGCGAAGCTCACGAGCCGTCCGAAACCGTGCATGGCGCCAGGGTGGCGCTCCTCGCCAAGCCCGTAATCGCCGTCCCACCGCCCACGGACTCCATCGGCCGGGCTCGCCAATAATGAGTTGCCCCCCGGGTTTAAGCGCTCGCGCAGATTCCCGAAGCACGGTCTGCGCATCCTCGAGAAAGCACAG
This sequence comes from Pseudomonadota bacterium, assembly GCA_021850555.1. Next base: position 900 of record JAJZLX010000126.1, read on the forward strand.
CACCGTAACTGCCGTGATGATGTCGAAGCGTTCCGGTTGAAATGGGAGCCATCCGGCGTTGGCGCGCTCAAAGACGATGTCCGCACCATGGTGCTCTGCCCGCGTCCGAGCCGCGTCAATCATTGCACCGGAGGAATCAATACCCGTCACATCAGCACCACGCTTGGCAAGTGCGAGCGCGAGGGTGCCATCGCCGCACCCAACGTCAAGGACCACCTTGCCGAAAACATTGCCCGCCAACCCAAGAATGAGTCGCCGTTCCAGCCGGGTCGCGGTGGTGTCGATTCGGGAGGCATACTCGCCGACAGATGCGCCCGCTTCCCCCTCCACGCGCACTGAACGGCGCCTGGCTCGTGTCTTGGTTGGCTCTCCCGCTAGCATCGACTCACCTTGGCGCTTCAGGCCGTCTCCCCGACCCATCGTGCACGTGTATACGCGCGTGTTGACCGGCGAGGCTGAGGTATCCAACGCTCGATCGTGTGGAAGTGGAACAGACGGGTCGAGGCAACCTGCGCAGCGTGTCCGCGACCCGTTTCGGCGTGCCGAGATCACTCCAGCCACAGGGCTGCACGGGAAGCACGCGCAGGCTCGACACCTGCTCGGTGAGGATGTCCCGCGAGAAATCCACGGCCGGCAACTTCTGGTAGAGTTCGGCCATGGCGGTTCCCTCTGAACCCTCGCGGCGGTCGGATTCGAATGCGGCCATCATGACGCTGACAATTTCCGGGAAGCGCTTTCGAACCAGGTCCATCAACGCCCGTCCTGTGGATACGACGATAAAAGTGTTCCAAAGTCCCCCAGCTCCGACCAGCTCGTTCGCCATGGTGAGGGAGGGTTTTTCGACGACGCGCTCGACCGTGAGTACGCCTCGCTCGTCGACCGGGCCTGGCACGATATAGCCGAGATCCTGGTCAAGCTCTTCGGGACTGACCCCAAGCAGCACAATCTCCCGGGAATGCCGCGAGATCTGCGCGAGAGCACCCTGAAGCGCGGCACTCAGCACGGCCTCTTGGCGCACATGATGATCCGAAGGGAGCAGCACGAGCTTCGCCTCGGGATCGCGAGAAAGGATGTGCAGCAATGGCAGGACTATGCCGAGGCCGGTACCGCGGTTTTCCGCTTGTACGATCACATTTTCGGGAGGCAGCAACCAGAGAGCCCCCTCCCACCAGCGCCGGTGCTGTTGCGCTACGACGACGCAGATTCTATCCTCAGTGGTTACGGTGCGCGCGCGGCAAAGCGCTTCATGCAACAGGGATGGTCCCTCGTAAAGCGAGCAAAATTGCTTCGGAACGGTCGTCCCCGAAGCGGCAGTTGTCAGGGATCGCAGGCGGCTGCCCTCCCCGGCCGCCAGCACTAGCGCCCAGGTATCGGATTCTTCGGTCATTCTACAGACTCCAGATGGACGTCGAAGATTCTTGGGTCCGCGTGGAGCGCGCCCCTGTTCGACACAATCGTGCAATACCCCCGGGAGACTCGAACATACGGAATTTCCGCATCCGTTCCTGCCACTCTGGGCGTCCCGGGTGACTCGAGTGTACGACGCAAGGCACTCGCGTAATATCTAACCGCAGGCCCACCAGCTTAAACATGCTCGCTTGTCGCACAGTGACGCGCACTCGGCAACGACACGGCCTATCAACGAGCCGCGCAAGGGGGTGCAGAGGAAAGCGTCCCTTGACGCCGCCGGGGCCAGCGCGGCTGCACAGCAAGCCGGTCGAAGCGGTGGCATCTGACATGCGCCATGCTCCCGGTCCTCTGCTGAGTCAGGCGGAGTCTCTCTTTTTCTTCTCGGGAACCGAAGATACTCCCGCATGCCGGTGCAGCAGCGGCGACGGTCGCCGCCGCGTCCAGTCCCTCTGGCCCATCTCCCTATCCGGCACTTTGGTGGCGCCAGCCGTTCCCCGCGGGGGACGCCGCAGATTCGCTCGAGGCTGGAGACGGCGCGTATCATCCAAATGATCCGTCCGGGTCGGGCTGCGCGCAGAGTTCTCACACGAATGGGAGTTCACGTGCGTTATCCGTCTCGAGAGAACGGACCCGATGGCTTTACCGCGCACAGCTTGCCCAACTCGTCCTTCAAACCATTCCCGACGCGCTGCGCATCGTCGATGCCGCTGGGACCATCCGCTTTCCCAATCGCCGGGTCACGGGTCTTTTCAGCTATGCGTCCGAGGACGCTGACTCGCCTCGACATCCAGAACCCGGTACAGCAGGTCCCCTACCCGCGGCTGACCAGAGACGCACTAGCGCAGTGATCGCGCAAGTATGGCCGCTGTGAACGGAGGCGTACCGATGCGTCATCCTGCCCATTGTATTTTCATTTCCGGCCGGATCGAGACTGGCTCGCAGATCGAGTTCAGGATCGCGGAGACGTCGCTCCGCCGACGATCGCGAGCGACCCAAAGCAGCGTAGCACAGTTCGCCGTGCCAGGCCTGGCCAGCTGTCCTCAATCCGCGTGAACTCAACCCACGGGCAATGCCGCCTCGGAGGCGGAACCCGCATCGGGCGGCATCGTCAGCATCTGCACACGCGTGATAGGCAGCGCCAACTCGCCGCCATTGCGCCTGATGATGCGCGCCGCGTTGAGCAGGACATCCTCCTGCACGGCGAGCGACTCGCCCCACTGGACCGACGCGACAAAGCAGTAAATCAAGATATCGAGGGAATGCGGCCCGTAATTCGTAAAGTAGATCATCTCGCTCTGGTTGTGGTCGATGCCGGGGTGATTATGAATGAAGGTGCGCAACTCCTTCAGGATCACCGGGAGGCGGTCCGCATCGGAATAGCGCACTGGTACGGTCTGATCGATGCGCCGGGCCCGCATCCGCTGCGGCGTCTGGACGACGTTGGTGTTGAAAATATTGTTCGGAACGTAATACGGTCGGGTATCGAACGCTCGCACCTTGGTGGAGCGCCAGCCGATGTGCTCCACTGTGCCGGAAATGTTCAGCTCCGGTAACACGATCCATTCTCCGACCTTGAACGGTTGATCCATGTAGACCACCATCGCTCCGAAGACATTGGACACGACGCCCTGAGCCGCGAAGCCGAGCGCGATCCCAGCGACCCCACCGAACGTCAGTAGACTCGCGATCGAGAAATTCAGCGTGTGCAGAATCATCAGTCCAAAGAGCATCACCAACAAAAACCGGGCGAATTTCTCGGCCAGATCCGCAATGAGCGGATTGACATCGTGGCCGTGCCGACGCCGTATCAACGGGTAGATCGTCACGAGGTTCCAGCACGCCCAGGCCATCACCAGCAGAATGCCGACCTGCAGTGCCGGATCAAGACCCCTGGACAGGACCGACGCATGAATCTGCTCGTTGATCCGCCTGACGACCAGAAATACCGCGGACAGTACGATCCATGCGATCACCGGTGAATGCATCGCGCGATAGAGCGCTTCACGCAGCGGTTGTGCACGCTCGGCCACCTTCTTGATCAACCGCAACCCCACCAGCCTCACCACGACGATCAGGAATGCGTGAATCAATACGATTACGGCGATCTGAGTGAGCAGCGCTTGATATGAATAGAACCATTTCGCTAATGACATAGTCGGCCTCTTCGCGCCAAAGTGCCCCGTGCGCACGGGACTGGCAGCGCTATGACTGCTATTGTCCGCAGACTTCCCCGGGCATGCAATGGCCCGGGGGTCCTGGCGTGACTCGTTTCGACGGAATCGCGCCCGCCGCCGCGACAGTTCGCTCGATTCATGCGGTCCAGACCGCGCCACCGCGCCGCGCGCTGTTGGATTCTCCGAATCGCTCTGGTGTCGAGCACCGGTTTCAGGTGGCGCCGCCGCGTTCGGGATCCGGGCCAACGGGCCGCTGAAATCAGCGCCTTCGGCGGATGGAGGCTTGTCCTGCGCAGCCGTGTTGAACAAACGACTGATCGGCTATGGCGTCGCCGCACACCCGCAGCCGCTCGAGAGGTTCGGCGCGCGACTCAGGAACCCGACGCTTCGGCGTGATGCACCTGGGTACAGAGCCGATGATCCGCCAGCGTCGCGATGACGCGGCAATCGCGGATGCGATTGCCATGCCCATGCGTCAGCATCAATTCGAGTTCCGCGCGCAGACTCTCGAGCATCGCGATCCGGCGATTGACCGAGTCGAGATGCCGGCGCGCGACGCGATCGGCCTGGGCGCATTCGGACTCCCGCTGATCGGCGAGCGTCAGCAGCTCGCGGACGGCCGGCAAAGGAAAGCCGAGCTCGCGCGCATGCCTGATGAATACCAGCTTCTGCCGATGCGTCTCCCCATAGCGGCGCTGCCCTCCCGCAGTTCGCCCCGCCGCGGGCAGCAAGCCGATATCCTCGTAATAGCGGATCGTCTGGATTTTGCAGCCGACACTGCGCGCCAGAACGCCGATCGGCATGGAAACGTTGACCACGCTTGAAGCTCCAGTGACTGGAGCTTTTAGGATAGGGCCTACCATCCCTCGATTCAAGCGACCGCTCCGCTCAAGCGAATCCTGATGACTCATCCGCACCCGCATTCTGGGCTCCCGCACCACGAGCACACCCACAGTGCGAGCGAGCGTCGCCTGCGGGTGACACTGTGCATCCTGGCGATGTTTACCGCCATCGAGGCACTCGGCGGCTGGTTTGCCAACTCGATTGCGCTTCTGGCGGAAGCGGGCCACCTGCTCGCGGATTCCGGGGCACTCGTGCTCGCCATCCTGGCCGTCCGGGCCAGCCGGCGGCCCGCCGATGCGCGCCACACTTACGGCTCGGCCCGCTACCAGACGCTCGCGGCCTATACCAACGGCCTGCTGCTGCTCGCCCTCACGGCTTGGGTCATGGCCGAAGCGGTCCGCCGCCTGATCGCACCCCCCGAAGTCGATGGCAAGCTGATGCTGATCATCGCGCTGCTCGGCTCCGTAGCCAATGTCGCGGCATACCTCACGCTCGCGGGCGGGACGTCTCTGAATGAGCGCGGCGCTCGCGTCCACGTTCTCAGCGATCTGCTCGGCTCGGCGGCCGCCGTA
>JAJZLX010000481.1 GCA_021850555.1 Pseudomonadota bacterium
CCAACCCCTTCGCACAGAATGAAGCGCTCCGACACGCGCAGCACTTCAGCGCGCTCGAGCGGGTCCTCCCCGCAAGGGATGATCGCGAAAGCACCATACGGGCGCGTGCCCAGTGCAAACTTCTTCGCTCCGTCCCCGGAAATTCTCTGTAGGCCCCGCCACGTGAGCACCTCAGAGTCATCAAATCCGAGTACCGGGACCAGAAGCTCACCGCGCGTCCCCGAGACACGCAGTCCCGCGGCGCCAAGCGGCGGATCGTCCAGGTACGGATGCTCGTGAGGGTCATCGCCGCGCGCCCAGGCCGCGCGCGCGGACTCGACCGCACGCCGATGCTCGGCCTCTCGTTCAGCGGCGTGCTCAGCCTGGCGGCGCCGGATCTCCTCGCGCTCAGCGGCCGAGATTGGGGGCAGCGAAGCACCCTGCTCTCGACCGCGGAAATACCGCAACTCGCCGCCGGCCTTGAAATTGCGAATCCATCCGTTGCCGTCCGGCCACAGCAAATACGAGGCATCCTCGCGGTCCCTCTCACGCTCCCCGGCATCGGCCCGATGAATCTTTCCATCCGCAAGACAGCGCATAGGATCGATCAAGACACCCTGTTCTGCGGCCCACGCGATGAACTTGCGGTAGTCCACCATCAGCGACTCTCTCCCAGGCCCTCTTCCATCCCCTCATCGAGAGTGGCTTCATCGCCCGCGGCGCGCGTGTCAGTCCTGCGTTCTTCCGGCACCTGTTCGACGTCGAAGTGCACACACTCCTTCTCCGTGAGTTCACGATCACAGGCAATGACGCCGTAGCGATGCCGGCTTACCGGGAGATTCGGTCGCAGATGCGCGATGTCCCGCGGTACCTCGACATAGTCCCACTTCAGCCCCGCCGGCATCGTCGCAAAGCCCGCCGGGCGCAACAGCGGCCGGTACAGGTACCGCGCCGGCTCTCGCTGCGAAGGTGGCTCGTTGTTCTCAGTCCCACGCGCGAGCGGCTCAGCAGGTTCCGTGTTCAGCCCCTCGCAAAGACCGTCAATTTCCTCTGTCGTCATCGGCTCGAACTCAAACCCGTTCGTCGCAACGTGCTCAACATCCTGCGGCGGCGCTCCACCGTTCATCTCCAACTGTTGCTGATACACACGGAGCGCCGCCAGCACGGTCGCGAGCTCTCTTGCATTCATCGTTCGACTCCTTCTTCCGGCTCGACTGCGACGATATCCTCGGTCACGGCGCGATGTCGCTCGCCGAGGGCTCGCGAGAGCGCGGCCTCCCGCGAGGCAACCGTACCCAGCCGTTCGCGCGTCGCGGGGTCGCGCAGCGCGAGGTCCCCGTTCGCCGCGGATTCGATCCGCATCAACTCGCCATGGCGCCCGTCAACAACCCCACCACACTCCTGTAGATCGTGCTGCGCACACGCCGCCTCGATCACCGATGCCTGGTGCGGCGTGACGCCGGCAAGCTCGAGCGCCTGCTCGAGTTCGCGCTCCCGCGCGAGCACGTAATCCGCCGCCTCTCCGGCTTCCTTCGCGGCGCGGAAAAACTCGTTCTTGTCGGCCTTCAACACCTTGGCCCAGCTCTGAAGGTACGCCTTGTGTTGAATATCGATGTTCGACTCCACACTCCCCGGACGCGATGCCTCGTCACGACCGGCGATGCCGGTCTCCGCCGACAGGAATGCGCTTGCGAGCTCGGCCCGCAATTCCTCGCGGGCGTAGCCTTCGGAGCCAAACCGGTGATCGCCCGTGATGCCATCACGCGCGAGCCGCTGCGCGGCACCTGTGGCATGGCCGATCTCATGCAGCGCAGTGGCGTAGTAGCGCTCCTGGGAGATGAATCGGTCACGCTCGGGCAACTGGATCGTGTCAATGATCGACACATAACACGCCGCATCGCCGCCGACCTTAAACGCGATGCCGTCGGCGCGCATGGCAGCCATGAGAAACTCACCCCGCGTGTGCGCATCGATCGCCGGGCACTGCTCCGGGAGAGACTTTAACTTCTCGGGATCAAGCCCCTCGCACTGCTCGACGTTGAAGACCGTGAACACGCGCGCAGCAGCGGTATCAAGACTCTCGTGCGCAGCACGCCAGGAGATCTGTTTACCGTTGTGCTCGACGCGCAGGGAGTTTGGATGCGCGGTCGTCGTGGTTCGTTTCGAATAGCCCGACGCGCGGATCTCGACTCCGGCTGGGCCCTCCGCAAACACCTTGACGCGCGCTCCATCCAGCGTGATCTTTACGTCCCTGCGCTCCCAAAACGGCCGCGGCTTCCACACCTCGATCGGTACACCGTGCTCGCCCTTGCGAACGTAACCGCTGGCTTCCCCAACTTGCCTGAACGTCAGCCATCGCGGGTCCGTATATCCGCGTTCGGCGGCGACCAGCATCGTCATGAAGCGATTGATGCCTTGATAGCGATGCCCGGAGAGTCCGTTCATGGGCCGCTCGCCCTGCCTCCACGGCTTCTCCCAGGGGATTTTTCCCTCCTCGAGCGCCGCGACCATCTTGTCGGTGATCTCCTGACGAAAATCGCGGCCGTGCTGATTCGATGAGCTTCGCGGCTCCTGCACAGGAGCGCTGCCGGGTGGCTCGGGCGGCTGGCTAAGACCCTCATGCAACCCGGAAGAGCGCGAATCGAAGATGCGCGCCGTCTCGGCCGTGACCGCGAGCGCCGTGGCAAGCGCATCTCCGGCGCGCGAACTGGGCAAAGCGGTAAGAATCGCAACGAGAGGCCCCTGACCAGCCCCGTCCTCAACCTGGCCGGCCGGCTTCGAAACGAGTGAGGCCATACCCTCGAACCACTCGATGCGACTGCCGTCAACCGCCCCCGCATGGGGCTCGGCGTCGCCGTAGACCGCGCGGATCATGCCTCGAAACTCGGCGGACTCGGCAAGGCGCGCCGCCTGGGCAACCGACTCCAGGTCATCCGCGCGACCAGTCAAGATGACCGCGTATGAGCCGACGAGCACCGCGGCGTGCGACACGGACTTCATGACCTCAGACGGCGAATATCGGCTGGGTGTCACCGTGGAAGCCGCGAGGCGGCCGAGCAGTTCCCGCTGTTGCGTCTCATTGGCAAGGGACTCGAAGAATGCATCCGCTTCGAGCCACGCCATATCCCGCCCTTCGTACTGCACGCGGATCTGGCGAGATTCCACCTCGATGACGTTCGATACGCCCTCGAGCGCGATCGCGATACGGCCCGGCCCGTTGACCTCAGAGACCCACGCCCGCCGGTCCCGGTACATGAGCATCACACCGTCGCGCTCCCAAAACGGCTTTTCCATCACTGCCGTAGGGGCACCGATGCCGCTGGCTTGGGCATATTGCCGCTCGGCCTGCTCACGATTGAGAGACATGGCCTCCGGTAGGACTTTCGCCTCGAGCGCCTCGAGGAGCGGGGGACGGAGTCCCCACTCCGACTGTGCAATGGTCACGGGCGCTTCACGCACATCGAGACTCGCGCTGCTCGAAACGCTACGCAGCGCCGAAAGCGCTGCGTGGGCCGCCGACGGTTCCCATTCGGCATGCTCGCAAGACTGGTAGTCGAGATACCGGGCCAGCTCGGCGGCGGCGGCCGGCTGGACTATGAGCCGCGGGTGCTCGCCGTGCATCGCATCCAAAAACTCCCGCGCGGCATCGTGCGCAAGCGCGATGACGTCCTTATCGAGAAGATTCGGGCCGGCGCGACCAATTCCCTCCGGCGTGCCGGGAACGTATCCGTGGGGGCGGTCGGCACGAACGCTCGCAATGTTCTCGCGCGCCAAGCTCCTGGCGACCTGAAAGACATTGAGCTCGCGCACCCCAGGCGGCTGATTCGCCTCCGGAAGCCGTTTCACGAGAGCGGCCAGAAGGCCAATTTCATAGGGGTCTGCAACGAATGCGCTCATACGGGTCTCCCGGCACAGAAAAGAACGGGTGCCTCACCCTTCTCCTCCGCTGCCCGGGCCCCTTGCCGGGGCGCAATCCACTGATGGGCACAGCCCCTACTGCGGCTCCGTCAAAGCCGTATTCCGGATTGCCGGATCGAGTTCATGCCCGTGGCAAATGCCAACGTCACGCGCTCCGCGCCGTCTGGCTGTTCTCCAATGCGGCCTCGGCCACCGCGATGTATGGCATGACTTCCCTTTGTTCGGTGAATCGGGTACTATTTCCCCGCCGAGGTATATGGGCGAGGACACTGCGCCGCAGCGAGATAGGACTCAAAACGGTGGCACACTCATGGCAAAAGACTTGGCCGACCGAACTGTGAAGTCGCAAAACTAGACGAGTTCATGGAAGTTCCTATGCCCCCGGTCCGTTAAATCGGACATTTCTCATCCGTTCGCGGGGTCCCGCACGGTGAGCCCACGGATGGGAACGCCCTTGGCCCGGGCAGTCACCAAACACCCCTGTTTGGTCGGCCGGGCTACGTTCGACGCAGTTTTTGGCCGACCGTTTGGATATTCGGAGGCTTTTTCATGACTGCGATTCAGGACACCTACCCGGCACAGGCGAACTCGCCCCTCAAATCCCGTGCGCGAGACCTCACGAGCCAGAGCGCTCCATGGCTCGAGGCGCTTGATCACCTCGATACCGTCGAATCACTCCTCTTGACGGTGCTCCGGCGCATGGAGACGGAAGAAGATTGGGGACCCGAACAAACAACCCTGATGGTCGGCCTCGAGTATCTCAAACGCGCCGAGGCCCGCATCCGTGCGATCCGAGATGTCCCTGGCTCTGGGTGAATGAGTCCATGTTAAGTAAAACAATGCCCGCATCATCGAATCAAACCGGCCACGCGGATGAGCGCATCGTGTTTGCAAGGCACACCATACAGGCGCACAATTCGTCCGTTGGAGAGTATCGAGTGAGGAAACTGCCCTGCGAGGGAGGCGGAGCGCCACGATCGCAGAGCACGCTCGAGGTGAGGGACTCCAACCGACCAATAGCAAGTCGCTAAAAGGCGAGATCAAGGATGAGTGCGTCCACGTAAATGGATGCGTGCTGCTTGCCCGTCACTCGGTTAGTCGGGCACCTTGCCCAATAAGCCGGGCAGTCACCAAACACCATTGTTTGGTCGGCCCGGCTACGTTCATCGCAGTTTCTGGCCGACCGTTTGGATATTCGGAGGCTTCTCATGACTGCGATTCAGGACACCGCCCCAGCCCGCGCTCGCGCAGCCCGCAAACTCCCTACGGGCAATTCCGCGCACGACACCGAAACCTGGCTCGAGTCACTCGACCATCTCGACACCGCAGAATCGATCGTTCTCACGGTGCTCCGGCGGATGGGCTCGGAGGAAGATTGGGGACCGGAACAGACGACGCTTCTCGCCGGCCTCGAGTACCTCAAACGTGTAGCGCAGCGGATCCGGCGCCACGTCGACCAGCCTTCACGTCGCAAATAGGCCGTGCTCCAGCCTGGCGGGCGCAAGCCCGCCAGGCTGCATCGCCCCTACCGGCCCAGGTCCGCGCTGTCCTCGACCCCGACATCACGATCACGATCTTCGATCCGCGCAAAGAGTTCCTTGCCCTCCGCGTGACTCAAGCCGCCCAACCGTTCACAGGCGAGGAGCCAGGACATTCGCTCCGGCACACCGCCCTCTTTCTCGACCAGGACCGAAAGCGAGATCGGATTAACCGCTTTCGGACGGGCTCCCCCCTCGAGCGGTTCAACCATCACCCGAGTGCCATCCTCGATGACGTCGACGACGTTCACTGGCACTTCTTCGGCGCGCTCGGTCTCCCCGCGCGACTCCAGAAGTAAAACCCTGACCTCCTCGCGAGCCCAAAATCTCTCAATGCTCATGACATCCTTCCCGTAGTTGCACTGGTACCATAATTTACGGCGGCGACCATGGTGGGGTCCTTGTAATACTTCACCTTTTCGCAGCGAATGGGTGCCGTAAAGGGGAAAAACACCACCGC
>JAJZLX010000583.1 GCA_021850555.1 Pseudomonadota bacterium
CGCCACCGGATACCTATACGATCTCCTTCAATAGCTCGACCAGCCAGTACACGGTGACCAACAGCGGCGGCGCGACGGTGGCCACCGGCCCGTACACGGCAAGCACCGGCGGGACATTCTCCATTGCTTTCAAGGGCATACAACTGTCCTTCAGCGGCGTGCCGGCGAACGGCGATACGTTTGCCGTGGCGCCCGCGGGGTCCGCGAGCGCGTTCTCCACCCTGGCGAGCGCGATCAATACGCTGAATTCCCCGAACCTGAACTCCGCGCAGCTCGCCACCCAGCTGAACGGCGCGCTGGAGCAGGTCGACGGCGCAGTGAGCCATCTCAGCCAGGTACAGGCCTCGGTCGGCGCACGCATCAATGCGGTCTCGGCCGCCAAGTCCACCGCCCAGAGCCAGCAGACTGATTACCAGACCTCGATTTCACAGATTTCGGACACGAACTACGCCGCGGCGACGACACAGCTATCCACCGAGGAGCTCGCGCTGCAGGCCGCCCAGGCCTCCTACGCCTCGATGATGCAGCTGACCCTGTTCAAGTACATCTAGCCGCCCGCCCCGCCACAGGAACCTGACTGTGACGCAGCACGCATTTTCATCACTGGGCCTCAGGTGCGTTCAAGTTCATCCGGGCGGGTCCGATAACGGTGCTGAACGGGATCCGCGCACAACCAGCGCCTCCCGCAGCGCGACGGACGGGCGTCCGGAGCCTGACCCAGACTTCAGGAGCACTGAACCATGTCACTCGTCCTTAACACGAACATCAACTCGCTCATTGCGCAGAACAGTCTGACGACCTCCGGCAACGCCCTGACCACCGCATTGCAGCAGCTGTCGACCGGCCTGCGCATCAATACCGCCGCGAATGATGCCGCCGGCTACGCAATCTCGATGGGCATGACCTCCCAGATCAATGGGCTGAATCAGGCCATCCGGAACGCGAACGATGGCGTGTCGCTCGCTCAGACCGCCTCCGGCGCCATGGGCCAGATCACCAACGATCTCCAGGCGATGCGCAGCCTCGCGGTGGAATCGTTGAACGCGACGAACAGCGCCACGGACCGCACTGACCTGAACGCGCAGTTCACGCAGCTGATGAACGATATCAACAGCGTGGCGTCGCAGACCCAGTTCAACGGCGTCAACCTGCTCGACGGCACCTTCCAGGGAGCAACCTTCCAGGTCGGCGCGAATGCCGGGCAGTCGATCACCGTCGGCGCGATCTCCAGCGCCAGCTCGACCGCCATCGGGAACTACTACGTCGGCACGACCAGCGGCGCGGCTACCGCCGGCGCCTATTCTTCCCCATCCCTTGCCTCCACGAACGGACTTGACAGCGTCTCCGCCATGTCCACCGTGGACGGCGCGTCGGTGACACTGCAGGTCAAGGTGGACGGCAGCAACTACTCTACCAGCGCCATCACTCTGTCGGGCAACAGCTCGACGGACCTCAAGAGCGAGGCGGCCGCGATCAACCAGGCGGTGAGCTCAGTGGGCGGCCTCGTGGCCACGGTCAACGGCAGTGAAATTCAGATCAACAGCACCGCCGATCACACCGTGACTTTCTCCATCACGAGCGCCACGGACGCCACTGGCGCAACGCTGGCCACGGGGGTCAGCGCCGTAGCCTATCTCGGCCTCGACAGCACGGACACGGTCAGCACGAACTCGACCGCTAACTATGTCAGCGGCCTGAGCGTGACCACAGTCGACAGCTCGAACCTCGCGTTGATCTCGATCGACCAGGCCCTGCAGCAGCTTGCCACCAGCAGCGCCGACCTCGGCGCGTACCAGAATCGGTTCCAAGCTGCGGTGACCGGACTGCAGACGGACTCGACCAACCTCAGCGCCGCCAAGAGCCAGATCGTCGACGCGAACTACGCGCAGGCGACCTCGACTCTGTCGAAGGAGCAGATCCTGCAGCAGGCGAGCACGGCGATGGTCGCGCAGGCGAACACCATCCCGCAGAACATCCTCACGCTGCTGCAGAAGCTGCCGTAAGGATGGGACGCGCCACGGGATGATTCCAGGGCTGGAAATGGATGCCCCCGGGGGCGGACGCCGCAAGGCTCCGCCCTCGGGGCGTTTGTGCAACGCCGAATCCGGCGCGTTCCTGAGGAGCGCTTGAGATGTCCAGCCCGATCGTTTCCGTTGCCAGCAATTCCAGCGCAGGGGCCGCCGGCGGCTCGGTCATCAACGTCTCGAGTCTGGTCTCGCAGCTGGTGCAGGCCACCGAAGCTCCCCAGCAGGCCATCATCACCCAGCAGACTCAATCGGTCAGCACCGAAATCTCTGCGATCGGCGCATTGAAGAGTGCGCTGTCGCAGTTCCAGTCGTCGCTCGGGCCGATCGATACGCCGAGTGCGTTCGATGCGCTCAGTGCAACCAGCAGCGACACGAAGGCCTTCACGGCCAGCGCGGATTCGAGCGCGACCCTCGGCTCGTACAGTGTCAGCGTGACGCAGCTCGCTCAGGCGCAGCAGCTGGTATCGAATGCCTTTTCCGGAGGCAGTTCCGCCACGGTTGGGACGGGCACGCTGCAGCTGACCCTGGGCAGCACCAGCTTCAACGTCGCCATCAGCAGCAGCAATGACACCTTGTCCGGCATCGCAGCGGCAATCAATTCCGCCACCGGCAATCCCGGCATTGAGGCCAGTATCATCACCGGCACGACCGGCGCGCACCTGGTCCTCACGTCCAGCCTGACCGGCGCATCGAATACCATACAGGTCGCCGAAACGGATACCGGCACCGGTCTCTCCTCGTTGACCTACAGCAGCAGCAGTACCAGTAATTACACACAGTCGACGGCCGCTCAGGACGCGAGCGTGGCCATAGCAGGGGTCACCTACACCAGCGCGAGCAACACGGTCACCGACGCGCTAAACGGCGTGACCCTGAATCTGCTCGCCACGACTTCGTCGGCGGCCACGCTGTCGGTTGCCGACAACGTGGGCACGGTCGTCAGCAATATCCAGGCGTTTGTCTCCGGTTACAACGCTCTGCAGAGCACGTTCAGTCAGCTCGGCGGTTACGACGCAACAACGAACACCGCAGGGCCACTGATGGGCAATGCCGCACTGAGCACCGTACAGAATCAGATCCTGTCCGTACTCGACAGCTTCGTGAACACCGGATCGTCGACCTACAATTCGCTGGCCAGCGTCGGCATCACGGCGAACAGCGACGGGAGCCTGAGCGTCGACACCACGAAACTCACGGCGGCCCTGAACTCCGATTTCAGTGCGGTCAGTGCGCTGTTCAGCAGCAGCGGCGGCATCGCCACGACGTTCAATTCGCAGCTCACCTCCCAGCTGGCGAGCGGCGGTCCCGTCGATTCGCTCAGCCAGAGTCTGGTCGCGCAGGAGAACGGACTGACGCAGCAGAGCAACCAGCTCTCCCAGCAGATGAGCGCGCTGTCGGCGAGCCTCACCGAGCAGTATTCGGCGCTGAACAGCCTGCTATCCTCGCTGCAGAGCACTTCCTCCTATCTCACCCAGGCATTCGCAACGCTGCCGGGCGCTCCGGGCTCCAGCTCCGGAGGCTGACACGGGTATTCAAGTTCGGGCCCCGCTCGCCGCTACAGATGGCACGGACATTGGGAGCGTAAGTGGCGAATCCCTATTCACAACATTCGGGTCTCGCGGCGTATAGAAGCGTGAACGCGCATGGCGTGGTCGATGATGCTGATCCTCACGCTCTGGTGCTTACGCTGTTTGACGCCGTGCTGGGCCGCTTGACTGCGGCGCGCTCGTGTATCGATAAGGGCGAGGTCACCCGCAAGGCCGGCCTGCTGCACAGCGCTGTGGTTCTGCTCGCTGAGCTGCGCGGAAGCCTTGATCTGCACAAGGGCGGACAGCTCGCCCAGAATCTCAGCGAGTTGTACGAATACATGGCGCGCCGGCTGGTCCAGGGCAACGCCAATAACGATGCAGCCGCGGTCGGCGAGGTGCTCAGCCTGCTCGGGGAAATCCGCACCGCCTGGGCGGCGATCGGACCCGAGGTTCGCACCGGGCCGGTGTCGGCTGCCGGTTCGGGCGCCGGACGCTGACGCGGCGGCGACACGGCCGCCAGAGGAAATGCGACATAATTCACGGCGGCGTTGGGCCGTCGCCGTCTACTCTTTGTTGCCATGAGTAAAGGCCCGCGAACCGGTCTGCGGCGACCGCCCCCGCGCCGCACAGGCGCGGCGACAGATCCTTTCCAGCAGGCGTACGCGCTGTACCTGCGAGCCCAATGGGCCGCAGCCGAGCCCCTGTGCCGCTCGGTGCTCGAACGCCAGCCCGGTCACCCCGGCGCACTGACTCTGCTCGGCGTAATGATGGCGCAGACCCGGCGGCCCCGCGAGGCCAGCGAGTTCTTCCGGCGTGCCGTCGAGTGCACACCGCAAAACCCCGAAGCCCACAATAATCTGGGGAACGCGCTGCGCGATCTCGACCAGTGCAGGGATGCCCTAGCCTGCTACGAGCGGGCTCTCGCCCTCGATCCCGGCTATGCGGAGGCCCACTACAACCGTGGCGTGACGCTCCAGCAACTCAACGATTGTGCTGCCGCAATCGAAAGCTATGACCACGCGATTGCCGTCAAGCCAGATCATGCCGAGGCGTGGAACAACCGCGGTACGGCTCTGCGTGCTCTTGAGCGCTTCGATGAGGCGCTCGAGAGCTTTGATCGCGCAGTTAAATACCGAGACAATCACGCTGGCGCCCACAACAACCGCGGGATTGTCCTGCATCGCCTGGAACGCTACGAGGAGGCGCTCTCGAGTTACGATCGGGCGATTGAATTGCGCCCCGAACAAGCCGAGGCGCACGCCAACCGCGGAGCGACGTTGAACGCGGCCGGTCGTCACGAAGAGGCACTGGCGAGCCTTGAGCGTGCCATCGCCATCGCTCCGAATAATGCCGAGGCGCATGCCAATAAGGGTGCCGCCCTGAATGCGCTGCGGCGGCTCGAGGAGGCACTTTCGAGCCACGCCCGCGCGATCGCGTTGTGGCCTGGGCATGCCGACGCGCACAATAACCGCGGAGCCACCCTACATCAGCTGGGGCGTTACGAGGAGGCACTGGAGAGCTTCAACCAGGCCGTGGCGATTGAGCCGAACATGGTCAAGGGCCATGCTAATCGCGCCGTCACGCTGAGTGCGCTGCGCCGCTTCGAGGCGGCGCTCGAGAGTCTTGAGCGCGCCATCGCCATCGCGCCGGATGTTGCGGACGCGCACTTCGAGCGAGGCTGCGCCCTGTTCAATCTGAAGCGTTTCGATGCCGCTGTCGCGAGCTTCGATCGCGCGCTCGAGCTGGGTCAACGGACCGCGGCCCTGTTTTGCAATCGCGGCGATGCGCTGCTCGCGCTCGGGCGCATTGAAGAGGCGATAACCAGTCAGGCGCGCGCGTTGGAGCTGGAGCCTCCAGGAAGCTTTCTGCGTGGCGAGCATCGCCATATGCGGATGAAGGCGTGCGACTGGGGTGGGTTTGCGTCCGACGTCGCCGCATTGAAGCACGCGATCGAGCGCTCAGAGTCGGCGGTTATGCCGTTTGCGCTGCTCTCGCTGCTGGATTGCCCGCCCTTGCAGCGCAAAGCGACCGAGATCTGGGTGCGCGAGAAATGCACACCGAAGACCTCGCTCCCGCCCCTACGTCGCCATGCACGCCATGAGAAGATCCGTCTCGGGTACTTCTCGGCCGACCTACGCAATCATGCCGTAGCCATCCTCACCGCCGGGTTGTTCGAGCTACACGACCGTTCGCGCTTCGAGCTCACCGCCTTTGCCCTCGGTCCGGACAGCCGCGATGAGCTGCGCACCCGCCTGCAGAGCGCCTTCGAGCGCTTCCTGCTCG
>JAJZLX010000223.1 GCA_021850555.1 Pseudomonadota bacterium
GTCGAAGTCGAGCCCGGTACGTCTTCCAGGTCTCAGGCATGATCTGCATGAGGCCCATCGCGCCGGCACTCGAGGTCGTCGGGCTTCCATCCATGACCTCGCAACCCGCGCTCTCTGCCCGGATGACGGCGTCGAGCCACGTCGCCGGGAGTCCGAATCGATTTGCCGCGTCACGAACGATCGGCTGCCATCGCGCCATCCCACAGAAAGGGGGCCGGTCGGCGGCGATGGCGCCGCCGCCACAAAGACCCCCGAGCGTGGCGAGGATCGATACGACAACGAGCAACTTATGGCTCATTGCCACGTCCAGAGGGGGATCGCACGACCGATGATCCCGCGCCCGGTGATCGGACCAAAGTAGCGGCTGTCGTAAGAATCCCACGTGTCGCCGAGCAGCAGAAATTCACCGCGCTCGAGGGTTCGGCACCCACGCCAGGCAGGCAGCGGACGACCGGCGGAGTCGGCGGTGAGTGCACGGGCGACGACATGACCGTCGACGGCGAGAAGTCCGGATCGTTCGCACACCCACTCACCATCAGCCGCAGCGATCCGCTTGATGACCGGAACGGTGATCGGAAGATAGTTGCGCTCGGCAGCGAGCCGTGCCGCCCACGACGGAATGTGCGCGATGACGAGCATACCGACCCTGAGTCGGCGTGGAGGCGTGATCAGGTACCACCCGCAGGCGATGCTGGGGCTCGCGTTGTAGAAAATCCGGATCGGAGAATGGACATACGGGGCGCCGAGACACGCGACGAGGCCTGCCAGCATCGCGATCAGGGTACGACGCCGAGCGCTCCTGCGTGTCGTGCGACGTACGTCAAGCTGTCCGGACGGTGGAGTGTCGCTCACCGCAAGAGTCCGGGACAGTGGTCCGCGAGCGTGATGCCGCGCGCGGCCACGGCCAGCCGGGGAGTACGCTCGTCTCCGTCTGACGCTCGGACGGATCACCGAGCGTCGTCCTCGAAGCGCTCCCCGAACGCTCGGAGCGCTGTCGGTTTTTCGTGAATCGTAGAATTCCCATCTGCGCGACCCTCGATGAAACATGGGCTTGCTCTCGGACGGTCTGTCCATAATTCGTAGAATTTCACCTTCATTCGTAGAAAAAGTGACATCTCGCATTCTCGAACCTTGATGCTCATCTGCGTCGTTCGTCGCATGCGCACGACTGGGAGCGCTCCTCATTTCACTACCAAGATCGGCGTCGAAGTGCCCTTACGTCCTATCACGACCTGCACCAACGACGCAGCTAGCAACGTCGTACAGCACTCGCGCTTTCCGACGCTGTATGACGCGTCTCCAACAGCGTCTGCCATGCGAATCTGCTTGCACAATTTCTCCAATTGGGATGTGCTCATCGGAGTGCTTCGCTGGTACGATGTTGCGCATTGAGAAAACCCGATACAGTTGTTCGGGAGGCGCGCGTGCCAGGCGAGAGCAAAGCGACGGATCATCACCCTACCCCCGTTACGGCAGTGAGTGATCTGAAGGAAGCGACTGATCTGACCTGCTATTCCGCTGAGGAATGGAACCAAGCTCGACAGCGCTTTGATCTGATTCGAGCGTTGGCAGCGGGTCAGGATCGAGATGGTTCGACAGCGAAGGAGGTCGCCAATAAACTCGGGTGCAGCCTCTCGTTGGTGTACCGCTTGTTGACGCGCTATCGAGCCGATCCGAAGCTCACCAGCTGCCTGCCCGCGCGACGAGGCCGGCGCGAAGGTGCCCTCCGTTTGCATCCCAGCACTGAGGCGATCGTCCAAGAGAGCATCGAGAAGATCTATCTCACGCGGCAACGCGTTCGCGTGAGCGACTTGATGACTCAAATCCGCCTTCGATGCCGAGCATTGGGCCTGCCGCTGCCGAGTCGGAAAGCGATCGATCTGCGCATCAATAGCCGTCCCGCTGCAGTAGTCGCGGCGCGTCGCCATGGGCGCAAACGAGCACGTGACCAGTTCGCTCTGGTGGCCGGGAGCCTGGAAGCGGCTTGGCCGCTGTCGATCGTGCAGATCGATCACACCAAGGTTGATGTCATCGTGGTCGATGCGATCAGCAGAAAGCCGATTCAGCGACCTTGGCTGACCCTGGCGATTGATGTCTGCTCGAGGTGCGTGCTCGGGTTCCACCTGTCGCTGGATGCGCCCTCGGCGACCTCCGTTGCGCTGTGTCTGCACCAGGCGGTTTTGCCGAAATCCGGCTGGTTGTCCTTGCGAAAGCTGCCCGGTGAGTGGCCGGCGTATGGAATCCCCGAGCGGCTGCACCTCGATAACGGGAAGGATTTCCACTCCGAGGCCTTGCGACGTGGGTGTGAACAGTACGGCATTGGGATCGACTATCGGCCGGTGAAAACGCCCCACTATGGCGGACACATCGAACGCCTCATCGGTACGATGATGGGCAAGGTCCATCTGCTGCCGGGGACCACATTCTCGAGTATCGCCGATAAGGGCGATATCAATCCCGACAAGTCTGCCGCAATGACTCTTGGCGAGGTCGAACGATGGCTCGCCACGGCCATCGTCGGCGTTTATCACCAAAGCATACATCGCGGTATTGGCACAACGCCTGACGCGGCTTGGAAACGCGGCGTCGAGGGCGATGGTGTGAATCCCGGGCGGGGCGTACCCGCAGTTGTGAACGACCCGCGGCGGCTTCTCATCGACTTCCTCCCCATCCAACGGCGACGCGTTCGGCGAGAAGGCGTGTTCCTGCACGACATCTCCTACTGGTCTGATGTGTTGAGAACTTGGGTGGGTGCAAAGGAAAGGATGGTCGTGCGCTACGACCCCCGTGATCTGAGCCGGATCTACCTGCTGAGCCCAGACGGGCAGTATTACGATCTGGCTTACCGCGATCTGCGACGGCCCGCGATCAGCCTTTGGGAACATCGGATGGCCGTGAAGCATCTGCGCGAGCAAGCCGAGAAGGTCGTCAACGAGGACACGATTTTCCAGGCGGTCAGGCAGATGCAGCAGATCGCACAATCGGCCGTGCGTGAAACGCGCGCGCAACGTCTTCAACGCGAGAAGCGCAAACAATGGCAAATCGCAAAGACGCCAGCGGCGGAGATACCCCATACGCAGGCGCCCACGCCGCGAACGGAGCCCCTGCCGCGCAGCGAGCGCCTGTTCAGTGATGTCGAAGAATGGACCTCGTAGACACGAACTACCCCCACCTACTTCCGGCGGTGCGAATGCTAGCGGACGCCCCGGACGACCTGCGTATCCGGAGAATCCGGACCGATCGGTGGATTGGTTACGCACGGGCGGAAGCGGCTTTGGAGCAAATGGAGGATCTGCTCACGTTTCCAAAGCGCACTCGGATGCCGAACCTGCTCCTGGTCGGCCCGAGCAACAACGGCAAGACGATGATCGTCGAGAAATTTCGAAGATCGCACGTCGGTCCGGATTCCACTCGACAGGCTGTCAGCGTGCCGATTTTGAAGGTGCAGATGCCATCCTCGCCCGACGAGCGCAGTTTTTTCACCGGGATTCTGAGCGCCCTGGGAGCCGCCGATCGGATCAATGATCGACTCGCCGTGAAGCAGGACCTCGCGGTCAAGCTGATGCGTGCGTCGGATCTCAGAGTCCTGATCATCGATGAGGCCCATAACCTCCTGTCCGGTTCCCATGCGCAACAGCGGCGCTTCCTCAATCTCCTGCGCTGGCTTGGCAATGAATTGCAAATTCCGCTGATCGCGGTGGGCACGGCTGAAGCATTGCGAGCTGTGCAAAGCGACGAACAGCTCGCCAATCGCTTCACGCCTTTCACGCTGAAGCCCTGGGAATCAGGGACGGAATACACGCGCCTGCTGAATACGCTCGAGGCTCTCTTGCCCCTGCGGCAGCCCTCCGGGCTCGCTGACTCGGATTTGGCAAAGAGGATCTTGATGGCCTCGGAGGGGATTCTCGGCGAAATCGTCACCATGGTCGTCACATCCGCGGTGGCTGCGATCCGACAAGGTTTCGAATCCATTCGATCTGAAGTTCTCGAATCCATCACGTTCATTCCCCCGAGCGAACGCCGCCATGCACGCTACTGAGCGCAGTGCCGCCCTGCATCGTGTCCGCAAGCCCAGAGCTCGCGCTGCCGAGCACTCTCAACGATTTGAGGTCGAGTTTCTCGAGCCGGGCGCCACTCGGACCACGCCGGTTCTGCCGGCCCGGGTGCAGCCGAATCAGAACGAGGCGCTTTGCTCCTGGCTGCTGCGCTACGCGGAGCCTTTCGGCGTCTCGCCGGAGCGCCTGCTGCTTGATCGGGCCGACGTGCATCTCATCGATGGGCCAGATTGGTGGCGCTCGCCTGCAGCAGGAGTGCTTTCTCGACTGTCGGACAGGTGCGGAGTCGACCGCACCCGGCTGGCCGCCATGACCTTCTCGGACTGGTGTGCAACCGATGACAGTGCGGATGTACCGGAGCGTTTCGCCAATGGACGGTACCAAGTCGCACGCCCTCGGCAGCGCACTCTGAACCGCATCGGCGTCTGTCCGGCCTGCCTGACAGACGATGAGACACCTTACGTGCGAAAAGAGTGGACTGTCGGGTGGACCGCCGTGTGCCCTCTGCACGGGTTGGTGCTCGTGAATGACTGTCCCGACTGTCACTACAAGCTCCGGATTCCTCGCCTCGACTCCGAGGAGTTCTTCGCTCCAGAGCGCTGTAAAGGCTGCGGGTACCGCCTGAGTAAGGCGCCTCATCTGGAGGCGCATCAGGATGCCGTTCGCCTCCAGGGGCTTCTCCTTGCGGCAAGGGCCCAAGGGACGGTTGACCTGCCCACCGTGGGCCCACTTTCCTGGCCCATCGCAATGGCCCTGTTCGACGTTCTCCTCGGACTGGTCTGGAACGGTCCCAAGATCCGGTTTCGGCAGCAACTGTTCGCGCGTATCCGGAGTGATCTCGGCCTGGCCAAGGAACTCGATGGTTCCCACTATGCAGGCTTCCTCACCCTGGTCTGGATGCTCGACAGTTGGCCGCAACACGTACGCGCCGCATTTGGGACATTGAGGGCGCCGAGACCGCGGCGGCAGCTCGAGCGCTGGACCCAGCTCGCGCCGGACACCAGACAGGCGATCGAGCGGGTGCTTGTTCCGGTGTGGTCTGATGAGAGCCACGATGAGGACCGGGGCACGTGGCGCACCTGGATTGATGCGCTGCCCATCGGCGAGCAGCTGCGCGAGATGGCTGCAAAGGACAGATTCATCTGCCGCCGAATCCGATTGATGGCGCTCGCCGATGTTCGGGATGGCATACCGGTCGAGGTCGCTGCCAGAGTCGCCGGCGTGACCGCAAAGACGCTGTATCGCTGGATCCGGCGCGGAGCCGAAGGCGGCCTCCAGGCCGCGCTTGAGCGGCCCTCGGGCACCCTGAGCCAGCTGCAGGCGATAGAGATTGCCAACTGGCTTGCGGCCGCGCCGCTTGATGAGCCGCGCTGGCGATACAATCGAGTTCAACATGAGGTCAGAAGGCGCTTTGGAACCGAGATCTCCGACCATGCCGCCCGCCGCTTGCTGCACGCACATGGCCCCTGGCGTCGTCGGGCGTACATTCCCGTACGTCGTCCCGTTCTTGCACAATTTCCGATTGATGACTAACACGACGTTCTACGATTTAAGGGAACAAATTCCACGAATTGAGGAGCAACATTTCTCCGAATTAAGGGAAATTCCATGCATGAAAGGCCGGATTCTCCGAATTAGGGAAAACTGACACCCGGCGACGGCACAAACATCGAGTGGCCCTCTTCCGTTATTACAGATCCGAAGGATCTGTATGTTATTAGAGTTAAGCGGCCGGATTTACTCTCTGCATCAATGCGTTGCGCGCCAATTTGCGCC
>JAJZLX010000375.1 GCA_021850555.1 Pseudomonadota bacterium
CCGGCAGGATGAGCGCCAGCACGCGCTCGGGGCCCAAGGCGCGCACCGCGAGAGCGGCGCACACCGCGCTGTCGACCCCGCCGGAGATGGCCACCACCGCCCCCCTCTTGTGTAATCCGCTCGCCACCGCCTCCCGCAGCTCACCGGCGATCCGCTCGACCTCCGAGCCCGCATCGATGTCGAGGACGCTCCAATCCAGTGTGATTTTCGGCTCCTGCGTCATGCGCTCACCGGCGACGCCTGCGGCGCCCGCCCCCCGAAGAATTGTTCCTGCAGCAGCAGGGTCGAGAGTACGCCGACGAAGGCCATGTTGTCTCCCGCCCCGAGCGCACGCCCGCTGCCGCACTTCTCGAGCAGCCGCTCCACGGCCTCGGGACGGAAATAGCCGCTGCGGCGCACATTCGCCGGGCTCATCAGCTCTTGCACATACGGCAGGGGCCTGCCGTCCTCAAAGAAGCAGCGGCTGTCGGGCGCCCGGTAGGGCTGCTTGACCCGCCTCAGGATGGCTTCCGGCACGCTCTGCCGGAGCGCGCAGCGCAGCAGGAGCTTCTCGTGCAAACCGCGCAACTTGTAGCGGGGACTCAAGGCATTGGCAAACTCGATCACCTGCGGGTCCAGGTACGGGACACGGCCCTCCACGGAGTGCGCCATCGAGACCCGGTCCCCCTGGGAGGACAGGAGGTAGCCTTCCAGTAGGGTCTTGACCTCGACGTACTGGTCCCGCGCGAGGTCGCTCCAGGCCGCAAACCCCGCGGGCAGCAGCCGCATGAGCTCCTCCTCCGGCTTCGCGCTCGAGAGGCTCGCGAGCAGCTCCGGGGAGAGGAGCTTGAAGATGCCGCGCGTGCTGCTCCAGCGGGTCAGATGCGCGTAGAAGGGGTTGTCGAGCTCGCCTAAGCGCTGGCCGAAGAACAGGCGCGCAAAGTGCGGGTTGGCCACCGGCGAGCGCGCCAGATAGGGGTAGAGCCGGGAGAACAGCAGCGGCCGCCATTTCGAGTCCGGCTGCCGAGCCCAGAAGCGGCGGATCTTGCCCTCCTTGAAGAGGTCATAGCCGCCGAAGACCTCATCCGCCCCCTCCCCCGTCAGGACCACCTTGAACCCGGACTCATGCACGTGCCGTGCGAGCAGCATCAGGGGCGCGGGCGCGGTGCGCAGCACCGGAGTCTCCGTATGCCGGATCAAATCCGGGAAGGCGTTGCCGATGTCGAGCGCCGTGCACCGGAACGCGCAATGCCGGACCCCGAGGAAATCGGCCATCTGGCGCTGGTAGGCGCTTTCATCGAATTCGGGGTCCTCGAACGTAATGGAAAACGTTTGAAGCGTCCCGACCTGCTCCCGGGCCAGGGCGGCGATGCCGGAGGAGTCCAGCCCTCCGCTCAAGTAGGCCCCGACGGGCACATCGGCGCGCAGCTGCTGGCGCACGACGCTCGAGAGGAGGCTGCGCAGGTCCTCCGCGGCCTCCTCCAGGGAAAGATCGGTCCGGCCTTGCCCCTCCGGGAACGCCCAGTCCCAGTAGCCTTCGAGCCGCTCGGCGCCCTGCTCCACGATGAGTCGGTGTCCCGGGGGGAGGCTGCGGATACCCTTGAACACCGTGCGCTCGCCCACCGTGCCCCAGAACGTGAAGACCTGCGCCAGCCCCTGCTCATCCAGGCGGGCCGCCTGCGGAGCGACCGCGAGGATGGCCTTGACCTCCGAGGCAAACAGCAGCTGTCCACCGACCCGCGTGTAAAAGAGCGGCCGGATGCCGACCGGATCCCGGGCCAGCAGCAGCCGTTGCCGCCGCGCATCCCACAGGGCGAGGGCGAACTGGCCGCTCAGACGCTCGAGGAACCGATCGCCGTATTCCTCGTAGGCGTGCACGATGACCTCGGTGTCCGAGCGGGTGCGGAACCGGTGCCCCAGGCCCAACAGCTCGGCGCGCAGCTCGATGTAGTTGAAGATCTCCCCGTTCAACACCGTCCAGACGCTCTCGTCCTCGTTGGCCACCGGCTGACCGCCGGTCTGAAGGTCGATGATGCTGAGGCGCGCGCTCGCCAACACGCACATTGGAGATCGGAGACAACCCGTCTCATCCGGACCGCGGTGCCGCAGAGTCGCGATCATCCGCGCAGGATCAGGGAGCGCGGCCTCACCCTGCACGAGCAGGGCGCCGGCGATGCCGCACACGGGCGCTACCTCTCGTCCGGCGGATAAGGTGTCATGATCGGCGGCCCCTCAGGCGGCCCGCTTGCGCTCGATGAAGGCGGCGATCCGGTCGATGGAATCCAGGTTGTCGGGGTGCAGCTCCTCGTCCTGAACCGTGACGCCGTACCGCTCCTCGAGGTGCATCGCGAGCTCCAACGCGCCGGTGGAGTCCAGGATCCCCCGCCCCGTCAGCGAGTCGGCATCGCCCAGAGAGGAATCGTCCCGCGTGAGCAGATAGTTTTCCAAGATGAATTGCCTGAGTTCCGCGTGCAGTGTCATGCGAACTGATCCCTTTCACCCCCTGGAGCGTAAGTATATGCTCGGGCTGCATATGCTCAAGGATTTGTGTCACGCTCCCGCACCGAAGCCCTGGGAGGCCCCCTCGTGGCCGAGAATCCCCTGAAAGCCCGGCGCCTGCTGCACGAGAGCCTGTTGCAACGCGCAGACGCGGATGCGCGGGCGCGCACCGCGTTGGTCGCGGAAGGACGCTCCTTCACCTTCGGGGACCTGCTCGAGACTTCGCAGCGGCTCGCCGGCGCTTTGCGCGCCCGCGGCGTCGGCCGGGGCGAGCGTGTCGCCCTCTACCTGGAGAACTGCTCAACCTGCGCCGCGGCCCTCTTCGCCACCCTGATCGCCGGCGGCGTGTTCGTCCCCATCAATCCGCAGACCAAGGCCGACAAGCTGCAGTTCATCCTGAGGGACTGCGGCGCGCGCGCGCTGATCACGGACAGCGCGCTTCAGGGGACGTTCGAGGAGGCCCTGCGGGGGCTCAAGGAGCCGCCGGCCGTGCTCTGCGCGGGTGAGCCCAACGGGCTCGCCGAATCCCTCGAAGGCGCCCTCGCGGAGGCACAGCCGCTCACGGAGCCG
The DNA here is from genome assembly GCA_021850555.1 of Pseudomonadota bacterium. Next base: position 3,049 of record JAJZLX010000375.1, read on the forward strand.
GCGCCCGTGATCCCCCTCGACCTGGCGGCGATCCTCTACACCTCGGGCAGCACCGGGGCACCGAAGGGCGTCATGCAGACGCACCAGGCGATGGTATTCACCGTCGGCAGCCTCATCGAGTATCTGCGCCTCGGAGAGGCCGAGCGGATCCTCTGCGTCCTGCCCCTGTCGTTCGATTACGGCCTGTACCAGCTGCTGATGGCCGTCGCGCTCGGGGCCTGCCTGGTGCTCGAGCGCTCCTTCACCTTCCTCGGGCAGGTGCTCGGGCGCCTGCGCGATGAGCGGGTGACCGTGTTCCCGGGGGTGCCGACGATCTTCGCCACCCTTCTCGCAGCCCACCGGCGCGCGCCCCTCTGCTTCCCCTCGGTCACACGCCTCACCAATACCGCGGCGGCGCTGCCGGATGAGTTCGTGGACGGCCTGCGCGAGGTCTTCCCCAACGCGCTGATCTACAAGATGTACGGCCTCACGGAGTGCAAGCGCGTGAGCTACCTCGAGCCGGAGCTCCTCGACGCCAAGCCCGGCTCCGTGGGCAAGGCGATTCCGGGCACCGAGACCTACCTCCTCACCGAGGACGGCAAGCCGGTCCCGCCCGGGCAGACCGGCATCCTCTACGTCCGGGGCCCCCACGTCATGGCCGGCTACTGGAACCGCCCGGATCTCACCGCCGAGATGCTCAAGCCCGGTCAGCTTCCCGGGGAGCGGGTGCTGTGCACCCACGACCTCTTCCGCATGGATGAGGAAGGATTTCTTTCCTTCGTGGGCCGCACCGATGACATCATCAAGACCCGGGGCGAGAAGGTGAGCCCCGTCGAGGTGGAAAATGCCCTGCACCGCATCCCCGGCGTGCGCGAGGCGGCCGTCGTCGGCGTCCCCGATCCGCTGCTCGGCGAAGCGGTCCGGGCATACGTGGTGACCGACCCGCAAGCCCGCCTCACCGCCCAGTCGCTGCGCGCCGACAGCGCCAAGTATCTCGAATCCTATATGGTGCCGGCACAGGTTATCCTGTGCGAGAGTCTGCCGAGAAATGCGAACGGAAAGATCAATAAGAGACTGTTGATGAATGAAGTGCCCTCCCCCTCCGCCGCGAGCCTCGCACGATGATCGATGCGCCCCACAAACCCAACCTCTTCATCATCGGCGCGATGAAGTCCGGGACTACTTCACTGCACGAATACCTGAACACTCACCCACAGATCGCGATGAGCGAGGAGAAGGAGCCCGGGTATTTCGTCGAAGAGTTGTCTTTGCGCAGGGGCGAGGAATGGTACCTCGGCCTCTTCGAGCAGGACGCGCGCTACAGGTATCGCGGGGAATCGAGCACCCATTACACCAAGCTGCCCGTCTACCAGGGTGTTCCGGAACGTCTCTACAGGTTCAATCCCGACGCGCGGCTCATCTACATCATGCGAAATCCGTTCGATCGGGTCGTGAGCCATTACTGGCACGCCGTGCGCGATTTGCACCACGGCGGTGAGTTGCGACCCCTACTGAAGGCCGTGCGCGAAGAACCGGAATATCTCGCCTTCAGCGACTACGCGATGCAACTCGAGCCGTACTTCGAGCGCTTCGGACAGGACTCCATTTTTACCCTGACCTTCGAGGCGCTGATCGAGAATCCTGAGCGCGAGCTCGATCGGATCTACCATTGGCTCGGGCTTCCCCCACATCCCATCGATGAGCGCTTGGCGAAGGCGCACAATCAGAAGCCCAAGGACATGGTAGGGATCGCCGGCGCGGGACTCCTGAATCGGATTCAATATTCGAGCGCGTGGGACCAGCTCTCGCCGCACTTTCCCACATGGATGAAGAACTGGGCCAAGAAGCGGGCCTATCGGCCGGTAGACGAGCGGTTATCCCAGCGGGACATCACACACCTGAGAGAGGCCGTGGCCGAACTGCAGCGGCGGCAGATCGATCGACTTGCACGACTGCTCGGACGAGACTTTCCTGAGTGGAGAGCGTACGAGCGCACACGTGCAGCTATTCTGACCATCTCCGAACGGACTTGAAGATGCCTCGCATTCTCGAAACACCCTCGAGCGTAGACTCTTCGAACGGCTCACCAAAGAGAGCCTTCGCCAAACCGGACCCGGCGCACCGCCCGATCAAGGTGCTGATCGTCGATACCGCGATCGCCTTCGGCGGCACCCTCGCCGTCGCGAGAAACCTTCTCAAGCATCTGGACTCTGAGCTCGTCGACGCCTCACTCGTGAGCGCCTGCACCGATGGCTTTGTCTCAGACCGGTTTGCCGGAAGCGCAGAAGTCACCCTCCTTGCCCCCCGCATTGACTACGCCAAGCTTGGAAACTGGAAATACTTCATACACAGAAAAATAAAATGGAAACCTCTCGGGCGCACCATCGAACTCACCGTCATCGTCGGCGGGATCATTGCCAACATTCCATACATGACACGTCTCGCCCGGCTTTGTCGCCGCCGCCGGATAGACATCATGCACATAAACAATTTCTCGACGGAGGCACTGTGGACCGCGCGACTGCTTCGCATACCGATCATCTATCACCTGCACGGCCACGTGGCGGGGCACCTGGAACGAAGCGCGCGGCGCAACTTTCTTCACGTCAAGCAGTTCGTTTCAGTCTCAGTTGACGTGACGAACTCCGCCATCAGGGCGGGCATCGATCCGCAGCTCATCCGGACCATACCGAATTTCGTCGATCGGCCTCCGGACAGCACTCCACCGCCGATGCCGGAAAAGCCGGTCATCGGCATTTTCGGCCGCGTGACCCAGTGGAAAG
>JAJZLX010000513.1 GCA_021850555.1 Pseudomonadota bacterium
TTCTTCGCCTGGTTCATGAGCATCTGCGCCTGGTTCTCGAGCTCCATCACCTGGTTCTCGACCTGCGTCAGCGTGTGCAGCTCGGTGAGCATGTTCTCGATGAAGTTCGAGGGATCGAACACCACCCACTGCGCGAGCGCCTGCGGCGAGACCACCCCGAGAGAGAGGACGCCGAGCAGGGCGACCAGGATCTTCTTCATGGGACGCTCCTTCCGACACGACTGCCGAATCGGTCTCACGTCACTCATGACACGCTCCGCCGATCACACTCGTTTGCAATGAGCTGCGCCGCCCAGGTGAGTCCGCGTCGCTCGAGCCACGCGGCGGCGAAGCGCTCGCCGGGCGCGCTCGCTGCGACCTCCTCGATCGCGCGCTGGTCCTCGGGCGTCGAAGCCGCGACGAAGGCGAGCGCCACAGGACCCAATCCAAGATCAAACAGCCGGCAGCCGAGACGCGACTGGTAGTAGTACTCGCGCTTCGGCCGCGCGTGGGCGAGGATGTCGATCTGCCGCTCGTTGAGTCCAAAGCCCTCGTACACCGTGCGCAGCTGCGGCTCGCCCGCCTGGGGTGAGGGCAGGAAGATGCGCGTCGGGCAGCTCTCGATCAGCGCCGGTGCGATAGCGGAGCGCTGGATGTCGGCGAGCGACTGGGTGGCAAAGAGCACCGAGACGTTCTTCTTGCGCAGCGTCTTCAACCACTCCCGGATCCGCCCGGCAAAGAGCGGATCATCGAGAAACACCCACGCCTCATCGAGGACCAGCAGCGTCGGGGCACCGGTGAACCGATCCTCCAGGCGATGGAAAAGATAGGTGAGCGCAGGGAGCACCGCGCTGCGGGTCTGCATGAGCTCCTCCATCTCGAAGGCCTGCACGGACGCCCCGCCCAGGTGCTCCTCCTCCGCATCGAGCAGCCGCCCGAAGGGACCATTCAGCGTGTAGGGCGCGAGCGCCTGACGCAGCGTGTTCGACTGCAGCAGCACCGAAAGTCCCGTCAGCGTGCGCTCGCATCGGGGCGCCGACGCCAGACTCCCGAGCGCGGACCACACCGCATCCTTCACCTCGGGTGCGAGCCCGACGCCCTCGTGCTGCAGGAGTCCCGCAACCCAGTCCGCCGCCCAGGCGCGCTCGGAGGCCTCATCGATCGCCGCGAGCGGCTGGAACGCGATCGCCCCGTCCGCGCCGAGATCGTAGTGCACGCCACTGAGCCCCAGCACCGTCGCGCGCACCGATGCGCCCTTATCGAAGACGACGATCTGCGCGCCGGGGTAGCGACGAAACTGCAGGATGAGCGTCGCGAGCAACACCGATTTGCCGGCGCCGGTCGGTCCCACGATGAGGGTGTGACCGACATCCCCGACATGGGTCACGAGCCGAAACGGTGTCGAGCCTTCGGTGCGCGTCACGATGAGCGGGGGACCTACCAAATGCGCATTGCGCTCAGGCCCCGCCCAGACGGCAGAGAGCGGCATAAGATGCGCGAGGTTTGCCGTGGAAACGAGTCCCTGGCGCACGTTCGCGTACACCTGCCCCGGAATCGAGCCGAGCCAGGCCTCGACGGCATTCAGCGTCTCGGCGAGCGCGACGAACCCTCGCCCCTGAACGACCCGCTCGACGGACTTGCGCTGCTCCTCGACCGCCGCCAGATCGCGGTCCGCGACCACGACGCAGGTCGTGACGTACCCAAAGCCCACCGCATCGCTGCCGAGCGCCTGCAGCGCGCCATCCGCATCCACCGCCTTGTTGGCCGCATCCGAATCGACGAGCGGACTTTCCTGCTGGAAGATCGTCTCGCGCAGGAGTGTCACGATCCCCTTGCGCTTGGCGAACCACTGCCGGCGGATCCGGGTGAGTTCCTTGAGTGCGGCCGCCTTGTCGAGAAAGAGAAACCGCGTCATCCAGCGGTAGCCAAAGCCGAGGCGGTTCAACTCATCCAGCATCCCGGGCCAGGTCGAGGCCGGCAGACCCCGCACGGTGACCGCGCGCAGGTGGGTGTCGCCGAGCATTGGGGCGAGGCCCCCCGTGAACGGCTCATCCGTGAGCAGCGCATCGAGCGCGAAGGGCACCTCGGGAACACTCACCGGATGCCGGCACGTCGAGACCGTGGCGTGCAGATAGGTCAGTGTCTCGGCATCGTCGAGCCACCGGCCCTCGGGCATGACCGCATCGAGGAGCCCCAGGAAGCGATCCGTCTCCGTGAGAAAGCCGGCGAGCTGATCGCGCCAGTCGACCGTTGAGCGCTCAGGAGATTCGTAGAGAAGACGCCCGGCACGGGCCTTGACCTCCGCCGGGGGCAGGTAGAGAAGCGTCAGGGTGTAGGCGCTCTCGAAATGCGAGCCCGCTTCCTCGAAGCCCCCGCGACGCTCCTGATCCACGAGCCAGGAGAGCGGATCGGGGAAAGCTGAGACCGGATAACCCTCGGCCTCGCGCCGATCGGCCTCGACGAAGAGCGCCCAGCCACTTCCTAACCGCTTCAGCGCATTGTTGATGCGAGACGTCGCGAGGGTGAGCTCCGACTCGGTCGAGCTGTCGAGATCCGGCCCCCGAAAGCGCGCACAACGCAAGAACGAGCCGTCCTTGTTCAGCACCACGCCCGGTGCGACGAGTGCCGCCCAGGGTAGGAAGTCGGCGAGACACTCGGGACGTTTGCGGTATTCGGCGAGGTTGATCATGTCGCGTACGTCGCTACGGCGCGAGATGACTCGGGTACTTGACGTGCCGGGCGAAGACCTCGACGAACTGCGCATCGGTGCGCGCCGCCCACACGGCAAGCGTGTGACTGATCGCGAAGAGCACGAGACCGGGGAGCCAGAGCTGCAGCCCGATCCCCACCGCGGCGGCGAGCGTGCCGTTCACGATTGCGACGGTGCGCGGGACACCGGCGAGAAAGATCGGCTCGGTGAGCGCGCGATGCAGCGGCACTTCAAAGTCATCGGTGAGCATGCAGACGTCCTCGCACCGCTCAGGAGACGATGGCGCCGCCGGCGAAGTTGAAGAAGGTGAGGAAGAAGGAGCTCGCGGCAAACGCGATCGAGAGTCCGAAGACGATCTGGATGAGCCGCCGAAAGCCGCCGGAGCTGTCGCCGAAGGCGAGCGTGAGTCCGGTCACGATGATGATGATCACCGCGACGATGCGCGCCACGGGACCCTGGATGGACTGCAGGATGGACTCGAGCGGCGCCTCCCAGGGCATGTTGGAGCCGGCGGCGAAGGCGGGTGCGCCGTAGAGCAGTGAGCCGAGCATCGCGGTGAGATAAGCGAGTGCCCGATGCAGTCGAGAAGAGCGAGGCGTGGAGGTCATGATCGGTGTCCGTGGCGGTGAGAGGTGGGATCAGGAAGGACCGGCTCGAGGTGATAGCCCTGCGCGTCGAATCCGGTGACGCGCACGAGCTCCTCGACACGCCGGGCGCGCCCGCGCCCGGCGAGAAAGACGATGAGATCGGCCGCCTCGGCGATGAGCGCACGCGGCACGGTGACGACGACCTCCTGGATCAACTGCTCGAGGCGGGTGAGCGCACCGCGCGCGGAGCCCGCATGAAGCGTCGCGATGCCTCCCGGATGCCCGGTCCCCCAGGCTTTGAGCAAATCGAGCGCCTCCCCGCCGCGCACTTCCCCCACCACGATCCGATCGGGCCTCAAGCGCAGCGCCGAGCGCACGAGATCGGCCATGGAGGCGAGTCCCCGCCGGGTCTGCAGCGAGACGTGATCGTCCGCCCGGCACTGCAGCTCCACGGTGTCCTCCAGCATCAGGACCCGATCGCCGGTCGCGGCGATCTCAAGGAGCAGCGCATTGGCCAGTGTCGTTTTGCCCGTGGAGGTTCCGCCGGCAATCAAAATGTTTTGTCGCGCCCGAACGGCCTCCACCAGAACCTGCGCCTCGCCTTCCGTGAGAATCCCGTCCGTCACGTAATGGGTGAGCGGGATGACGCCCGCGGTGCGCTTTCGGATTGAGAAGGTGGGACCGCGCACGATGGGCGGGAGCACCCCCTCGAAGCGCTCACCGGTCTCGGGCAACACGGCGGAGAGAATCGGTGCCCCGGGATGCACCTCGAGGCGCAGGTGCGCGGCGACCAAGCGAATTATGCGATCGCCGTCCTCGCCCGAGAGACAGATGCCGGAGCGGCACCGCCCCGTGTCGAGCCGATCGAACCAGAGCGTCCCGTCCGGATTGAGGAGAATCTCGACGACCTCCGGGTCCTCGAGCGCACCAGCGATCGCCTCCCCCATCGCCGTGCGCAGCATCCGGGTCTGCCGGCTCGTCATCACGGCCAGCGGCGAGCGGTGCTCGGCGCGCCGCGGCTGGCCGGCCTTCGGCTGGGCGACATCCGTCATGGTGTGCCCTCCCCAATCGCCTGTGCGGCATCGTCGGCCGCCTTCGTGTACTCGCGCCCCTCGGCGCCGAGCTCCTCCGTCACCCGCCGCGCGAGGCTGTGACCGCGATGCAGGTGACGGCCCAGCTGCTCGACGAACTGCTCGAAGCGCGCCCGCCCCTGCGCGCGCACCGCGTCCTGATGGGCCGCTGGCACAGGCGTCGAGACGGTGAGGTAGTGGCGGATGAAGAGCGCAACGGTCTCGATGAGGATCGTCTGGTCCCGCTCAAGGAGATCGAACTGGTGCGTGAGCCGATCGAGGCGGCGCGCGATCATGGCTTCCCGCTGATCGGCTCCATCCGGCGAGAGGAACGAGGCGAGCGCTGCGGCGACGATGGCGGATTTCGAGAGCCCCCGCATGGTCGCAAGCTCAGTGAGACGCTGCGCGTGCGCGGGCTGCAGATACAGGTTGAGGCGCGCGCGACTCACAGCGGCAGTCCGTCATCCGGATCGAGCGGCGCCAGACGCGCCGCCCGCGCGAGGGCGGGCTCCGCACCGAACGACTCTCCGGCGAAGTCCGGATCGAACCCGAGCTCTCCGATGTCCTTCACCGGCCGCTCCCCGAGGTCCGAGGCGTCGACGCCCCCCTCCCGGGAAAGGCCGCCGCCCTCGTCCTCGACGCCTGCGATCACCGCTCCCGGGAACTGCTGGCGGTTGCGGGACGGGAGAGCGGCCAGCCAGTCGTGGGGATGTGGGGAGGGACGATCACAGGTGCCGGCAGCCGAGGGCGAAGGCGGCGGCAAAAGGCGTTCGGTGAAGTTGCGATCCTCGAAGTAGCGCAGCTTCTTCGCACGCACCGGCGGGTGACCCGAGATCATGAGGATCTCCTCATCGGGCGGCAGCTGCATGATCTCCCCCGGGGTCAGGAGCGCGCGGGCCGTCTCCTGGCGCGACACCATCAGGTGCCCGAGCCAGGGCGAGAGCCGGTGTCCGGCATAGTTACGCTGCGCGCGCAGTTCCGTCGTCGTACCGAGGGCATCGGAGATGCGCTTCGCGGTACGCTCGTCATTGGTCGCAAACGCCACCCGCACGTGGCAGTTGTCGAGGATCGAGTGGTTCGGGCCGTAGGCCTTCTCGATCTGGTTCAACGACTGCGCGATGAGAAAGGCGCGAAGCCCGTAGCCCGCCATGAAGGACAGCGCCGACTCGAAGAAGTCGAGTCGCCCGAGTGCGGGGAACTCATCGAGCATGAAGAGCACGCGCCGGCGCTTCGGCCGCCCGTGCTGCAGTTCGAGGGTCTCGGTCAGCCGCCGCCCGATCTGGTTCAGAAGCAGCCGGATGAGCGGCTTCGTGCGCACGATGTCGGCGGGCGGCACGACGAGGTAGAGGGAGACCGGATGCTCGGCATCGACGAGGTCCGCGATCCGCCAGTCGCACCGGCGGGTCACCTCGGCGACCGTGGGATCGCGATAGAGCCCCAA
>JAJZLX010000426.1 GCA_021850555.1 Pseudomonadota bacterium
CCACCGAGCTCGCCCCCTTCGGCGGCATCAAGCAATCCGGCTTCGGCCGCGAGGGCTCCCGACACGGCATCCTCGATTACACAGAGCTCAAATACCTGTGCGTGGAGGTCTCGGGAGCCTCTTGAGCCGGGCGTCGGACTTAGGGACTTGCCGCAATTCCCTGGTGGCAAGCCCGTGCCCTGGGGTATCTTGGTGCTTATGGGCTACCACGGCTCTCCAGATTTTCACCACGACACGGCCGAACGCATAGGCATATTGCTGGTCAATTCCGGCACGCCGGATTCCCCCCGCCCGCGCGACGTGCGCCGCTTCCTGGCCCGCATGCTCAGTGATCCGCGCGTGGTCGAAATGCCCAAAGCCCTGTGGCTGCCCCTCCTGTACGGAGTGATCCTGCCGCTGCGCCCGGCAAAAGTGTCGCGCAAGTACCGCAGCATCTGGTCGTCCCACGGCTCGCCGCTCCTCGATCAGTCGGAGCGGCTTCGGGCCGCACTCACCAGCACGCTGGCGCAGCGGATGCTGGCCCCGTTCTCGGTGGAGCTCGGCATGCTCTACGGCACCCCGAGCGTGCCCGAGGCGTTATCGAAGCTGCGTGAGTCAGGCGCACAGCGGATCCTGGTGGTGCCGCTGTTCCCGCAGTACTGTGGCGCCACGACCGGAGCGGTCTACGACCAGGTCGGCGCCGAACTGTCCCGCTGGCGCTGGCTGCCTGAGCTGCGCTTCATCGCCGAGTACCACGACCAGCCGGAATACATCGGGGCACTGTGCGAGAGCGTCAAGGAGCACTGGCGCACGCACGGGCGCACCGCGCACCTGCTGATCTCCTTCCATGGCATCCCGGAACGCTATTTTCACCAGGGTGATCCATACTTCTGCAAATGTCAGAAGACCGCACGGCTGCTCGCCGAGGAACTGCTGCTCGAGGAAGGACAGTGGAGCGCGAGCTTCCAGTCCCGCTTCGGTCCTGCCAAATGGCTGCGGCCGTACACCATCGAGGTGCTCTCCCAGATGCCCGGTCGCGGCATCAGGGATGTCACCGTCGTGTGTCCGGGCTTTGCGGTCGATTGTCTGGAAACGCTGGAGGAAATCGACGTCGAGAATCGCGCCGCCTTCGTCGGTGCCGGCGGCGAGCGCTTCGAGTACGTGCCTGCGTTGAACGCCCGGGCTGAGCACGCCCGGCTCCTCGCGAGCCATATCGCCCGGCACTGCCAGGGCTGGACTCAGGTGGATCTGGGATTGGGCAGCGCGGCGCTGCAGCGCGGCACATCGGTCTGACGCCTGTCACGATTGCCCGGCGGACGAGGCGCGGTGACGGCGCGTTTCCCGCCCGCGCGCCTTCCGCCGCGCCGTTTACGAAGGCCGCTGCCGCAGCTTGGACGTGCACAGGTCGTACACTGCGGCCATGAGGACCCGCACGCAGTGGGTCATGCTGACCTCGATTCCCTTCAGCGCCGCTTCGCGGATCGCACTGGTCAATAACTCGATGTGCTCGGCCGGCAGATCGTGCGGCAGATGGGCCGTGATGCGCACGGGGGGCACATCCTCCAGGATTCTGCGCAGCAACTGGCAGACACAGTCGGCCTTGGCCCGCATGAGACCTTCGTCATCGCCGAACAGCGCGCCGATGGCGCTGAGACCATCGGCCCACTGTGCGCGTGCGCGCTCCCACTCGCGCTCCGTACCGGAAACGATGCGGATGATCTCACCCACGAGCGGCCCTCCATCGTTCAGACCCTGACGCGCGAGGCCCCAGCGCTGATCACGCCTTGCAACGGCTCTACGGCGCGCCGATCGGCTGCAGCACCAGCCTCAGTCCCATCGCCCTGAGCAGGGTGACGGTGGCTTTGAGCTCGGGGTTGCCCCGCTGAGACAGCGTGCGGTACAGCATGCCGGAGCTGAGCTCGACCTTGTCGGCCAACGCCGTCCCACCACAGGCCTCAGCGATGCGGCCGAGCAGGGCCGAGAGTTCCTCGTGTCCGGCGTCGCCGAGCCGCGCATTGAGATAGGCCACGGCGCAATCGCGCCGCGCCCCCATGCGGGTGGCCGGTCGGTGGGCGGCTGAGCGGTTCCGGTACGGCATGACGGCCTCCGTAGAAGTGGCCGTCAGGGTAAGCCGCCGCCCCCTGCCGGCGTCAGGGGGCATTTCGGGTGCGAATGTGCAGATTTAGATGCTGAAGCCGCGCTCGGCGCACCGGGGGAATCCGGCCTTGCGCCTGTCGCGGCCGGCTTACGCATCGGTGCCGCGCAACTGATCGAGGATTGCCGGGTTTTCCAGCGTCGAGACGTCCTGGGTAATGTCCTCGCCGCGGGCGATGGAGCGCAACAGCCGGCGCATGATCTTGCCCGAGCGGGTCTTGGGCAGGTTATCGGCGAAACGGATCTCATCGGGTTTGGCGATGGCGCCGAGTTGCTGGCCCACCCAATCGCGCAACTCGCTGGCCAGTGCACGCGCATCGCCGCTGGGACGGGCACCACGGCAGACCACGTACGCGAAAACCGATTCGCCCTTGATGTCGTGCGGTTTGCCGACCACGGCCGCCTCCGCGACCCGCGGATGCGAGACCAGCGCCGACTCGATCTCCATGGTCCCCAGGCGGTGGCCCGAGACATTCAGCACATCGTCGATGCGCCCCATGATCCAGAAATACCCGTCCTCGTCCCGGTGGGCGCTGTCTCCCGCGACGTAGTACCGGTTGTTGAATTTGCCCCAGTAGGTGGCGCGATAGCGCTCGTTGTCGCCCCAGAGGGTGCGCAGCATCGCCGGCCAGGGCTTCTTGATCACCAGGTAGCCGCCCGTGTGCGTGCCGCTCACGGTCTCGCCGCGATCATCAACGATATCCGCTTCGATGCCGGGCAGCGGCAGCGTGCACGAGCCGGGCTTGGTCGCGGCCACCCCGGGAAGGGGCGAGATCAGGATGGCGCCGGTCTCGGTCTGCCACCAGGTATCGACGATGGGGCAGCGGCCGCCGCCGACCACGCGGTGATACCACATCCACGCCTCGGGGTTGATGGGCTCGCCGACGCTGCCGAGCAGGCGCAATCTCGACAGATCGTAGCCGCGGGGCACCTCATCGCCGAGCTTCATCAGCGCTCGAATCGCGGTCGGCGCGGTGTAGAACACGCTGACGCGGTGATCCTGACAGATCTTCCAGAAACGTCCGCCGTCGGGAAACGTCGGCGAGCCCTCGTACATCAGCACGGTCGCCCCGAGCGCGAGCGGCCCGTAGGCAACATAGCTGTGCCCGGTCACCCAGCCGACATCGGCCGTGCACCAGAAAACGTCCTGGTCGTGCAGATCGAACACCCATTGGGTGGTCACCTTGGCACCGAGCAGGTAGCCGCCGCTGGAATGCTGGATGCCCTTGGGCTTGCCGGTCGAGCCCGAGGTGTAGAGCAGGAACAGCGGATGCTCGGCCTCCACCCAGACCGGCGCGCACTCCGTCGCGCAGCCCTCGATCGCCTCGTCCCACCACAGATCGCGGCCCGGCTGCATGGCGACCGGACGCCCGGTGCGCTTCAGCACGATCACCCGCTCGATGCTCGGGCAAGCCCTTGCAAGCGCCTTGTCGGCCGCGGCCTTCAGTTCGATGGCCTGTCCACCGCGCCAGCCGCCGTCGGCCGTGACGAGCACCTTCGCGCCGGTGTCCTCGATCCGGTCGCGCAGTGCCGGCGCCGAGAAGCCGCCGAACACCACCGAATGAATCGCTCCGATCCGGTTGCAGGCATGCATGGCAATCACGATCTCGGGCACGAGCGGCATGTAGATCGCCACCCGATCGCCGTGGCCGACGCCCTGGGCCCGCAGTGCGTTGGCGAACCGGCACACCTCTGCGTGCAGTTCCCGGTAGCTCAACCGGCGGACGTCTCCCGGCTCGCCCTCGAACAGCAGAGCCGTCTTCTCGCCTCGCTCGGCCAGATGCACATCCAGGCAGTTGAAGGAGACATTGAGCCGCCCGTCCGCGAACCAGCGATAATTCGGCGCATTCGACTCATCCAGCGTCAGGGTGAACGGCGTCTGCCAGCGGAGTTCCTCGCGGGCGAGACGCCCCCAGAAGCCGGCGGTGTCGCTGCCCGCCTGGCGCTGCAGCTCCGCGAGCTGCGCTGCCCGGATCCGCGCTCGCTCCGCGAACTCCGCCGGAGGGGGAAAGCTGCGTCCTTCGTGCAGGACGGACTCGATATTCTGGCTGGCCACGGTAACCCCCTTTGGCTCTGTGCGCTGGGTGACCTCAAGAATAGCCGAATCTCTGCAAGATTCGTGCAACCGGGTCATTGAGCCCCGGGCGATGAGCCGGACCGGATCGGGGAGCGCCTCCCAGGGACATCAGCGCAGGGTGAGCGCGCCCGCAGCTGCCTGAGTCAGCCGGGCGGCGAGCCGCTCGCCCTGGCGTCGCAGCAGCGATCCGAAGCCCAACCGGTCGTACAGCGAGCCCAGCGCCTCGAGGTCCGGCGCGCGCGGGCGCAGATCCTCAGGCGCGACCGCGAGCGGCATGTCGCATACGATGCGGGTCAGGCGCCGCGCCAGGTAGACCGTCTCGCGGTGCTCGAGCAGCCGCTGGCGCAATTCCCTGCCCCCCCGCAGCCCGAGCGAGCTGACCCGGCCGAGCTGCGCATACAGATCATCGATCGAACAGAAGGCGCGCATCAGCGCCGCGGCGGTCTTCGGGCCCACGCCGGGCACACCGGGAATATTGTCCGAGGCGTCCCCGGTGAGCGCGAGGAAGTCCGCGAAGCGCTCCGGGGGGATGCCGAAGCGGCGCAGCACGTCGCCATATCCGAGTGGCCCGCGGGCGCCGAAATCCCAGTACAGATCTCCATCGCGGACCAGCTGGGCAAGATCCTTGTCGCGCGTGATGAACGCCGAGCGCACACCCTGCCCGCGCATGATGCACGAGAGTGTGCCGATCAGATCGTCGGCCTCGTACCGCGCATCCACGAAGGCCGCCAGACCCAGATGGCCGCAGAGCTCGCGGCAGTAGCCGAATTGGGCCGCGAGATCGGCGGGCGGGGGCTCGCGGTTGGCCTTGTAGGGCGGATAGAGTCCGTTGCGATACGAAGTCGCGAGCCGCTGATCGAAGGCAACGGCCACGTAGGCCGGCCGGGTCTTCTCCAGCAGATCGCCGAGAAAGCGTGCAAACCCGAACACGGCGTGCACCGGACGTTGATCGCGGTCAACCATGCCCGGCAGCTGCGAATAATACGCGCGGAAGACGTAGACCGATGCGTCGATGAGATAGATCACAGCACGGGCTGAATTCGATTGTTGTAGCCCGTCCGGAGGGCGCACTATAGAGTTCCTAAGTCAACCAACGCTGGATGCGATCGTGCAGCGGGCTCGATCGAGGAAAGTGCGCGAGCAGGTAGTGCATCTGATCGGCGAGCACCCGACGACCCTTGAGGAAAATGTATTCCGCGTAGGTCGGAGTGAACGGCACCGCGATCAGCTGCATCTTCGCCTGTTCGGGTGTGCGCGAGGCCTTCTGATTGTTGCAGCGGCGGCAGGCCGTGACGACGTTGGTCCAGGTATCGATGCCGCCCTGGCTGAAGGGCCGGATGTGGTCGCGCGAGAGCTCCCGGGTCGGAAAGCGCAGACCGCAGTACATGCACAGGTGGGCATCCCGCCGGAACAGCGTCTGATTGTTGAGCGGCGGAACGTAATCGTGGCGGGTGTTGCCCGGATTGCCCGTGTGCCCGACGGTGGCGACGATGGAATTGATCTCGAGCACCGTCCGCCGCCCGGTCAGTGCATTGACGCCCCCAAAGAGCGTATATATCGCAGAGCCAC
>JAJZLX010000485.1 GCA_021850555.1 Pseudomonadota bacterium
GGAAAGATCCCGGTGCACATCATCGAGATCCAGTCCGGGTCCTACCTCGGCGAGGACGACATCGTGCGCCTGGAGGATCAGTACGGACGGCAGGGCACGACCAGCTGAGGGCGCGTTAAAGTCCTGCCCTGACCCGTCTTCGCGCCGTTCCTGACGGCGCTCGTCGGGTCTCGGCCCGTGCGGGCATTTGAGCCGGCTCGCGGTTCGTCGTGGGGCGGCGCTGAAGCGGCACGACGGTTGCCCGTTGTGGCGCATCCGCCGCGCGGCCCACGCCCCGCGCGTGACTTCGGGGCTCTCGCCCGTAGCGCACGATGAGCCTGCGAGGAATCGCAGGCCCTCGGCCCGGAGGCTCTTCGCCGCGTTCTCATCGCGGTCGTGATGGGCCCCGCACCCGGGGCAGCTCCAGTACTTTTCCAGCTGCAGCGCCGCATTCACCGCGCCGCAGGCCGAGCAGGTCCTGCTGCCCGGATAGAACGGATCCACGCACACCCCCTGGCGGCGCAGCTCCCCCAGGGCGGCATCGGTCACCGAGCGGCGATGAACGGAGTCGGCGAAGCTCCGATTTGTATTTACAACGGCTACACAGTCATTTAGTATATCCGTTGTCTACACACTGGAGCTTCCCATGAGAGATGCGGCCATCAATTTGCGCGCGCTGCCGGAGCAGCGCGATTTGATCGACCACGCCGCGAGCTTGCTGGGGAAGAATCGTTCGGACTTCATGCTCGAAGTCGCCTGCGAACGTGCTCGAGCCGTCGTGCTCGATCAGGTCTTTTTCCAGCTGGACGACGAGAAGTTTCGCCAGTTCACCGCCATGCTCGACGCACCGCCGAGCGCCAATGCGGGCCTCGAGCGCTTGATGAGCGTCGAGGCTCCGTGGCGGTGAGCCTCGAGCTCCGGGCACCGCAAGCCCTTTGCGAAGCGCATCGGCTCGAGGAGTTCAGCTGCGGCGAGCCCGCGCTGGACGATTGGCTCAAGCGCCGCGCGCTGACCAACCACCGCAGCGGGGCAAGCCGTACTTTTGTCGTTGTCGGCCCTGACCCGCGCGTATTCGGTTACTACGCGTTGGCGGCCGGCGCCGTCTCACGTCAGGAGGCAACCGGCTCGGTTCGGCGCAACATGCCCGATCCTGTGCCCGTCATGGTGCTCGCCCGGCTCGCGGTCGATCGCCAGGCTCAGGGGATGAAGCTCGGTGTTTCTTTGCTCCGCGACGCGGTACTCCGAGCGCAGGCTGTCGCCGAGAGTGCCGGTGTTCGAGCCTTGCTCGTGCATGCCCTGCATGAGCGGGCGCGGGACTTTTACGCCCATCACGGGTTTCAGCCCTCGCCGATGCACCCCTTGACGCTCATGTTGCGTCTACCGGCGCCCGGGCAGGCGCCCGCCTGATAGATGATGTGCTTGCCAAATTCCGGGCGAGCGGGCCCGGCTGGCAGACCCGCATGAACGAAGCGCTGAAGGACTGGCTGCGCACGCACTTGCGGCCATCCGGCGGACGACGTTAATCAATCAAGCCAGCGCCTCAACCCCTTTGCGCCAGAGGACATCGAGCAACAACGATGGGCCACTCCGGCGCTTCTCGCCGGTTTCCCACTTCTGCACCGTGGAGGTGCTCGTATTGAGCAGCGCCGCGAACACGGCCCGGCTCATAAGCGTGCGAGTGCGGAGGCTGCGCATCTGTTTTGGCGAGAGTTCGCGCACCGTGGGCAGACACAGCGCATCGAACTCGCGCATGGTCTGCTTGTCGATCGTACCCGAGCGGTGCGGCGCGGTTGCGGTTTCGTGAACCTCAGGGCTCGGAGATCCGGCGGCTCACGGTGTCCTACGGGGCACGCTGCATCCGGGAGGGTGGAAGACCGACGCCGGCGCCGCCACTGCGGCTGCAGGGCGGCTGGCTCAAACCTGCCGGATTCGCCGGCGTCCCGGTGAGGGTGCCGGTGAGCGCCGGGCGGCTTGTCATCGAGGTGCCGAGCCCGAGCGCGTGCTTCAACCGGAGTGATTTGGCGCTCAGCCGGCACCAGG
Source organism: Pseudomonadota bacterium (assembly GCA_021850555.1). The sequence goes on from JAJZLX010000485.1 coordinate 2,020, forward strand.
AGGACACGGCGCTGTACGCGGGCAGGGCGGATTTCGAGGACGCGAAGGAGCTCGTGACGCGGCTCGGGCGGGAGAGCGCGGCGGATTACTTCGCGGACTTCGACGAAGAGGGCGGGCGGACGGAGTCCCTCGAGCGAGGGAAGGCCTTGGAGCCGAAGCGGTCCCGATCGCAAGGGCTCGAGCTCGATTTCTGATCCGATGGGGCAAGCCTGCTGCGGGCGGTTCTTGACCGGCGTGTGGGAGAGCTCATCGAGCATTACGCCATGTTTGCACTGGATACCGCATTTGCCGAGGGCGGACACGGAGCAGCCGAAGCGCGAGTAGGCCCGGCCGAGCGGCGAGTGAAGTGATGCGCGATCTTGATATATATCGGTAGATGATATGCTTGGCCATGCCCGATGAAGCGATGCGCCGCCTGCTCGACTTCGACCGCCGGCGATACTGGTTGGTCAGTGGCTGGAGCATCCGATTTCGCCTCGCCGAGATCGAGGCCAGTACGGCGCGGCCCCACGGAATCAAGTATTCCTTCACGCCGCGTGATCACGATGGAAGCAGATTGTTGGGCTTTGACACTGCGCACGGCGTACCGTGCACGGAGACCTACGATCATCGGCACCGCTTCCGGCGCCCGAAGCAGCTCGTCGCATACGAGTTCCGCGGCGCTGACGAGTTGATCTGCGATTTTTTCGCTGCTCTCGAGCAGGCTTGCAAGCAAGAGGGTGTTCCGTTCGAGTTCGAGGCTGATGAGGTCGAATCAGAGGCAGAGGAGGACGACGATGGCACGCAAGTCACTGACTGAGCTGCGCGAGGAAATGCGTGCGGTGGCGCGCGGCGCACGCAAGGCTTCGCCCCTTCCCGCAGCTTCCCTGCTCGCTGCGCTCTCTCGCGAGGCTCTCGAGCTTCTGGCCGTTCTGCTGCGCAAGCACCCAGCGAGCGTGAGCGAGCTGGTGGAGCTGACCGGCCGAGCGCAGCCGAATATCTCCCGCTCCCTGCAGCTCCTCGCCAGATACCGCTTGATCCGGCTTGCGCGGGAAGGGCGCGAGGTGCGGGCCGAGCCGATCGCCAAGGCCGTACGGGTCGACCTGGCAACGGGGACATACGAGACGGAAGCAGCGGCCTGACGATCGTTCACGGGCGCTCGCTCTTGGACTGGTCGAGCTCTCGGAACGAGTCGAAATGTGGGAGTCGTTTCTCGCCTCCAAGGGCCTTGTCTCCGGGGTGATCCGGGATACCGGGGTAGCGGGTACCCCCTCGATCGCCGCGATCGCCAAGCGGCACGATCTCACTGTCCTGACACGCAACGTCAAACACTACGTTCCCTTCGGTGTCGCGGCGCGTGACCCGGTGGACAGGCTGCCGCCCGAATAGCGACGGTCAGGAGAGCCCGCGACCGGTTCAAAGCCCGTACTCATCCGGCGATCGCCCTCGCCGCGCGCGCTCACCGTCCCGGAATTGCACCAGTTCGCCCACGTACCGCCGGCGAGGGAGTGGTTTGCCAACATCGACAATCAAAACTCCCGCCGCACCTACCGCAACGACCTGCAGGAGTTGATGCGGTTCGGGATCTCGGCGCCGGAGGATCCGCGGCTCGTCAGTCGCGCGCACGTGCTGCCGACCGACTACCGCCCGGCCTCCGGCCACGGGTCTGACAAATCGATCGGTGAGCCCCAGCCGCTCGTCGCATGCCTTCAGCAGGTTGGCTCCCCGCCGCTGCTCGAGCGGACCTGATCGGACTTCACCACCACGGGGCGCCCGAGCAGGTCGGGGAACAGAGCACTCTGTGTCGTGATATCCTCTGGCACGCAGAAGCCTCTTGAGTGGCTGAAAGCCTTGTAGCAAAGCCTTTTTACCACGACAGGGGCTTTTCGCCTGAGGACAGACTAAAACCCACGCCGCGCTCCCTTTGTCGCTGTGCGGCTTTTGCCTTTCAGCTATCACGAATTTTCCTGGCCAACTCGCATGATGGTCGTGACAGCCGACTGCAGGACTTCATGAGTGGGAGTAGGCTGCGAGGGCTGGCTGCGGCGGCCGTGGTTCTGGCGCTGCACATCGTGCTGCTCCGGCTGCTTCTGCGCGGGGTGATGCCACCGTCCCAGCGCTCATCCGAGCGGCCTTTGCTTGTGACTGTCGTTATTGTGGCACCACGCCGCAAGACCGTGCGTCGGAATCAGCGGCGGGTAATATCCCGGACACGCAAGCCTCGGCGAGAACGCCAAGTCCTGAGATCGCAGATCGCGCGCCCGATTTCCGCGGTGCACTCCTCCAGGAGCCATTTCCGTGCGCCGATTAACTGGCAAAAGGCGATGCGCGTCGAAGTGCGGTCTTTCGAGAGCCGAGCCGAGGGGCCGCCTACGGTGCGTTTTGGATTCCCCAAGATGCGAGCACGTGCCCGGCCAGTTTACCGGTTTGACTGGGACGAGGCGCGCCTACATCCCATCGTGATCAAACCGGGCGGCATTATCATTCACTTCGGGGATCACTGCTCCGTCAACCTGGCGTTTCCAATTCCCATTTGCCACTTCGACACGAAGGCCAACGGCAACCTCTTCAAAAACATGCACGAACCGTAGGATCAGGAGTTTGGCGCGACTTCAGGGCGGCGGTGCCGGGGATGTAGGACCGCGGAGCTCTACCCATGGTTGTGTTGCTCTCCGTCGAGAGGAACGGCCGCGGCACGGAGAGGCGAGGCAGATATTGCGCAAGGTACGGGGTAGCGTTGCGTCATGGATTCGGTTGGATATGAGAGTTTGGAGGGGCTTAGGACCTGAAGAGCTGCGGCGGGTACGCGACCGTGTCGTCAACAGGACTGCGTCATGCCGGTGTGAAGCGCTTCATGCCAGCGCGGCTGGCCGCGCGGCTCGGCGTCGGGCGTGGCCAGTGGCAGCATCGTGCGTGCGAGATTAAGAGACGTCGTAGGAGGACAGCCGATACCGGCGCGCGAGATCGAGCGTCTCATGCAGCGTCTTCGCATGCGCGGGATTGGGGAGGATGGGTGCGGCGCCGAGGCTGGTCAGAAATGCTTGGCTGCGACCCTCGAGCAAATCGCCTCGGGACTTGCATTGGGCAATGACGTTGGCAATCGCGAGACCCCAGGTGACGGGCACGTGCGCCGCGGCGTCCGGGTGGGTGAGCGTATCGAAGACCGCGGCGGCGTACTGCTGTCCCGCTCCGGTGTCCTCGAGCAGCCAGCTCAACGCGACCGAGGCGTCGAGGACGAACTTCACTGGCGACCTTCGTCGATCAATGCCTTGATATCGGCCTGTCGGCGCAGGGAAGGCGCGCCGGTATGCCTGGAACGCGTCGATCGCCGCCTTGGCATCCGCTCGCGGCGCCGTGACCGGCGGGCCGAGCTCCGCGACCGGTTTGCCGCGCTGGGTGACTGTGAAACGCCTGCCGCCTGCACCTGGCGCAGCTGCGGCAAGGTCGTCTGCGCCTGGTAGGCGCCGAACTCGCTCTTCACGGGGTCCACCGCATATCGGCCAGTTTATGGACCGGTTTATCGGGTCCCGGGGAAGGGCTCGGACCCATGGGCGCGACGCCGACCTCCCCGATCATTGAAGTCCGGTTCTCGCCCCCGCGAGGTCTCCGTGATTGCCGAAGCCGGCGGCAGCTGCGATCCTTATGGATCGGTGAGGAGGTTTCATGCCCAATCTCAATGCCTTCAAGGCCTACGACATCCGCGGCCGCATTCCCGACGAGATCAACGAGTCG
>JAJZLX010000312.1 GCA_021850555.1 Pseudomonadota bacterium
GATCGTGACCACAGCCAGCCTTTGGTACGACACTCGCGAGAAGTTTGGCGGTGGTGCGATCGACTTGGCGATGCACCTTCTGGGGGTGTCATTCGTCGAGGCGGTTCGGCATCTCTCCAACCAAGAACAACTGACCCGCCTTCACGACCGGGTGTGCCCATCGCGCGATTCGTCCTGACTCCGCCCCCGCAGCGTCCACGGCGTGCCCGTCCACCGAGAACATGCCGGCGCGCGCAGGACCGCTGCACGCGCCGGCAGAAGCCCAGCGCTACGTGACGATGCGCCCGCGGCGTCGAGCCGCGTCCGTGTAGGCCGAGAGCGGCCGATCCGCCGTGAAGTGGAGGTCGCGCTCGACGGGAAGGCCGAGCCGGCCACGGACCGCTGCGAGTTCCGCGAGGCTCACGTAGCCGAGCTCGGGGAACCCGAGGCCGAGATCGCAGAGCCCGAAGGCGCGATCGGGATCACTCGGATCGAGCTCCGTCAGGAGCCAGGTGGCGCCGGCATCGGGCGTGAAGAGCTTCACGATGGGGCGCGGATCGACTTCCTCGCCGGCGGCGGATCGCTCGCCGTTGGCGGTCAGCTCGCGGCGCTGTGCATCGGTCAAGAGTTTCATGGAAGCCTCCTTTCGGTTGCGGTTCTCGCCCGCGACTCGGACCGCAACCGAAAGGAGCCAGAAACGGTGATCCGATGCGCCATGTACGCGGCCACCGTCGAGTGCCGTTTCCCGCCTCTCGACTTTCACGGCCCGTGACAGCTTGCTGGCGCGGACCGTGATCCCCCGCCTCCGGTCCTCACGCCCGATGTCGGCGCTCCGGTGAAGGCAATCGAGCCAAGGATGACCACGACGCCCGCGGCCAGGACGGATATGGAGGGTGGAACGTGGGAGGCGGGCGGAGCGAGCGACCCGCAGGCGCGGTGTTCCGGAGCTGAGCCCCGCCCCGCCTCGGGCGATGCAGCATGGCTCGTCGTCGATTCAACGAACTCTACACGAGCCGGCGGAACTCAGGATGTATGGAATCGGTTTGGTCCGCCAACGGCGGGCCCGCAACGATTAAAAACTCTTCGCCGGTAGCCGAACGAGGACCTGAACTCAGCGCAGGCGCATCGCCATGAAGAAAAGGACCGCGATGATGGGCGTCGCGACCGCGCGGACCGTCTCGATCAGAACGCGCCGCGAGCCTGGAAAGAGCAGCGCCAAAGCGGCCAACGCCAGAATGACATGATGCCAAGACACGAACAGCTCTCCAGCGAATAGGTTGTGGAAAATCCACGGAGATCTGAATTGACGACCTACACGCTACTGGGTCGACGATTGTCGGTCAACAGCGCTCGCCAAGTTCCTGCGCAGGGCAGAAGTCTCTCAGAGAGCTGCTGCCGGTCCTGCGAGGCGCCGCCGCCAAATCCCGCACATGGCAAGAGACGCCGATGACCACCTGCGAGGAAGCGCGAGACGCCTCTATACAGGGGAAGGCCAAGTGGAAATGCGGACACTCCGAAGGAGGCGCAATTTCGACGTCGTCTTCGACGTCTGACTCCGACGCAGATTTGAGCCCACTCGACCCTCCGCGACTGCCCAGTCTTGGGGCACCGGTCACCCCGAGGGCGCTTCGACCTCACGGGGAACGCAGGTCACAGGCACTGCGCGGCAGGCGTCGGACACCCGTGGCCGCACGGCACGCGATCACGCTATTGATCAATCTCGTGATAATGGTGACTGTTCGAGCCGCGATCGCGCCGCACGTAACGGCGTCAGCGGTTTCGACGGGCGAGGTTGTTCGATGGAATGCAATCCGTAGACGGCCCGCCCAAGCTCTGACCTCCGGCGGCATTCGGACGTGTGTCGTGCCAATGAAGTTGCACGCATGTGCCATTTCTTCGTCTCTCAGTTCTCAAATTCCCACCCCGTGGGGTAGTCGTGTGACCGAGAGTGTGCTCAATCAGGGCATGCGCCCTGCCCTGCAGCATCGCATCGCCGACGTGGTGCGCCGGCGCCGGAAGGCCAGGAACATGAGCCAGGAGGCCTTCGCCGACCATATCGAGATGCACCGCGCGCAATACAGTTTCGTCGAGCGGGGCATCAGGGATCTTCGCCTGTCGACCCTCGAGCGCGTCGCCAAGGGACTCGAGCAGCCACTCTCGGTGATTCTGCGCGAAGCGGAAGAAGCCTCCCCGTAAAGGCTATCCCGTCGAGCGACAACCAAGTCTCAATCGGCGTGCGCCGCCCGCTCCTATCACCTGGGTCGGCCGCGCGGGAGCGGAAGCTCAACAGACCCTAAATCTTCCAAGAATCACGCCAGCTTTCAAGGCCATGTGAAGCGAGCAACCCAGCTGGTCTTTCGCCTGTGCGCCGCCTTTCCTCCTGATACATCCCCAGGGAAAGGTAGATCAGTGAAGCTCGAACTCGCCTGAGTACGAGGTGCGTCTTTGAGATGAACGAGTCGCGCGAAACGGAAAAGGCGAGTCGATCCCTAAACCAATCCTCGGAAGACAGAGGTGATGGCAATAATTCATGAACTTTCAGGTAACTATGCTCCAAGCAATTGCGAATAACGTACAGGTCCTCCGCATACGGTTCGCAGGAGTCCTGAAAGTCTCTATCGAAGAGATCCTTGGAAAGCCAGAACAAACCACGCAGGGGCCAGTTCGCCAGCGTAACCAGCTCAGGACGTATATTTAGGGGTCTCGCGAGCGGATCTGAATACCAGATTGTCTTGAAGTAGACCTGCCTGGAAGGGATTTCGAGCTTTGCGTAATCGTTGAGAAAGAAGGCGATTTTGTCAAAAATCGAATAGGCAATACGGTAGGCGGCCTTCGCCCGCTCCACTGCGAGAGAGTAGCTAGGATAGTCTAGAGTGTTATAAAGCAAAACGGCTCGGTCCGAGAAGTGCGTCTTCCGTGCTTGAACGCTTTCGTACAAAAACCAGCGAGCAGAGACGTATTCCTGCTTCATCTGATTGAAAAGCCCAGTTAACGTCGGCGGTTCGTCAATTGGCGTGACGTAATCCGGAAGTGAGAGGTTGTCTCGTCCAGCGATGGCATGTGGCCCAAGATCATTCAATGGATTCAGGAATAACCGTTCATTGAGCGCCCATGTACGATAGGCGCGCTCCTGCTTCGTTCGGCCAATACCGAAACCATCGAGCTTGATGACGTTGCGCACAGCATCAACGTCGATATCAGCCTCGATTTGCGCGAGAGTCTTTTCAAACGCGCCCGCTGCGTTTGAATATTCGTCAGGTGCGTAGGTGACAGTCGGATCTGTCGTGGCTCGCCGCAGCGCTGTGTGAGAGCAGAGCAGGAAAGCGAGCTTTTCACGATCTCCGGGCAGACATCTCGCGTAGCTTGCGAGACCGAGCCCAAGGTTTCCCAATGCCATGCCGAACGTTGGGATGCTACTCTGGGATTCTTCCCAATGTCTAATGGCCTCGACAAAACGCCCGATATGATTCAGGGCGTTTGCCAAGTTAGTATGGATTTGGCATTTGCGGATGGGATCTATGCCGGCGAACCCTGGGTGCCGAATCGCACGGCGCAGATGGAGTATTTCCTTCTGTAATTCGGGTTGCTCCCAGTTCCAAGCAGAATCCTTGGTTGTGTGTTTAAGCCGCCGGCGAGCGGACCAGGCGTTGGCGCGAAAATACTCAAGCAAAATTGTGTCTGAGTCGGAAAGCGCTCTTGTTCCAAGCTCATCAGACCACTGCAGCGCTTTGATGATGCCATCGTCTCTGCCGAGATCCGATGAATAGTCGACGAGGAGTCCAATTGACTTCATGGCCTCCGCGTCAGAGACGGCATCCAGTTTCTCGACGAGCAAAAGTTGAGCAAAGTAGCGCTCAAGATTCTCACGGTCTAATGGCGCATCTCCCGATGGGTTCATCACTCTGTATCCACCGAGATAGTTCTCAGAAGGTCTCTCGTAGCTCGTATCCCAGCTCGTCTCGTGCCCCCGGACCCTATTCCAGCGCGCGCGAGAGCAGCTCTACAGGCTCACGCCCCAGGGCTCGGGCGATTTCGATGAACTCGACCACGTCGATGCGCCGCTCTCCGACCTCAATTTTTGCGATGAAGGATTGAGAACGCTTCAACTTGTGCGCAAGCTCGTGTTGACTGAGTCCGGCGCCCTTTCGGGCTTGTACGAGCGCCGCACAAAGGATCCGGTGAGTACGGGTTCGCAGGGACTTCAATGCCACGCTCCGCAACGGTGGAGCACATACATATAATCCCGGAACGGAATTAGTCTATTATGGACTAGACGGCCTTGCGGCGGGCGTGTAATATTTCGAAATATCCTATTTTGGACTAGTGCTTTTCGGGACGAGGCAGACATCAAGAGTGGCTTCCACGGCGCGCGCATGAGCCGACAGTTCACAGAGAAGACGATTGCCGGACACCCTTGCGCGCCCCGGCGGTCGTGCCGCTTGGATCTGCTTGGTAAACGCCCGGCGCCGCGGCGGAAGGTGATGTAGTAAATGAGCGGGTCGAAAGATCGAACGCTGCGGGCGTGTGCCTCGATTTCGCTGACGCCCCACGCGCCCACGGTACCCCTTTCCGCCCGTGAAGACCCCCGTTCGCCCTGGCCGGGAGAATACGTGGGCAAATGGCCCACCTGGCCCGCTATCGGGAATCCAGCGCCTCCCGGAAGAGCTCGACAGGGTCGGCCCCGGTGGCTTTGGCAATGGCAATGAATTCCGCCACATCAACCCGCCGCTCCAAGGATTCGATGCGCTGGATCCAGTTCGGCGGCTGCTGCAGTCGCTCGGACAGCTGCCTCTGGGAAATTCCAGCCGCCTCGCGCGCTTTACGCAGCGCGGCAGCGACGGCCCGTTGGCGGGCGGAATACTTCATGGCACCCCCGGTGACCTGCAGAGGTGCTTCTAATACCGTATCACCCCTATTGATACGAAATCCGTATCAGTGGTATGGTGCCGCCCGCTCGATACGGTTTTAGTATCACCTGGAGCAGTAGGCATGGCTACCCGAATCAGAGCACGCGCCACGTCCGCAAAGGTGAAATCACGGCATCAGTCCAGGCGATCAAGAGGACCACAGAGGAAGGCAACGTCGGACGATCCTGCGCAGACGACCCTCTCAACTCTGCTCGGCGACTTCTCTGACGCCATCTCCCTCGTGACCGTGGCGCACCGTTCACTTACGGCCCGGGATGACGCCCTTGCTGGAGACGAGGAGGTGACTCTTGGACTCGCGCTACGCCTACTCCGCTCCGCCTATGACCGACTCGACGTGGCATCGATGTGCCCGCCAGGGTGCCTCCCCCGACCCGATGAACTGAGATTCCCAATGGCCAAGCGTCGTCCCATGAGAGCGAAAATGAGGGTGGACGGATGACCGCCGGCAGCCCGGAACCCCGAGCCGGGGGTCGGCCGCCCGCGTCCTCCATGGGGGAATCAATCCCTGTCCGGGACTCGGCGTACCGTGCAGAGGCACTCGCGATCGTCGCGCGGCAGCTGCATCGGCCGCTTTTGCGGTTTTTCTGCAAGCGCACCGGCTCCCTGGAAGAGGCCAAGGACATCGTCCAGGAAGCCTATGTTCGAGTGCTCGTCGTCGCGCGCGGTGAAGCCATCCATGACCTGGACCGCTACCTGTGGCGGTGTGCGTTGAACATCATGATCGACCGCAGACGGAAGGAGCGGAATCGCGACCGCCTCGTCCGGGCTCTCTCGGCAAAACCCGAGCAGTTCGC
>JAJZLX010000249.1 GCA_021850555.1 Pseudomonadota bacterium
CGAGCACGTAGGCCGGCCACACCTGCCATGCGCCTTCGCCGGCATAGGGCACCGGATTTGCGTCGAGCGCCTCGGCAAAGCCGTGTATCAGCTCGTGCACTTTGTGCCGGCACGCATCGTCACCGGTGCAGCGTCCGAAGCGCGCGATGCCGGAAACGTACTGACCGAACGCATGACCGGGTATGAAGCCTCCTTTGCCGTACCAACCGCCCATGTCGACGCCCGGTGCGTGCAGTCCGGCGTGCTGCCGGTACACCTGCAGCAGCCGATCGTTATCCAGCGCCAGGTAATGCGCGTGGATGAAGTCGTACTGGGTCTTGAGTGGACCGCCGGTCAGCGCCACGTCCGCATAGTCGAATTCGCGCAGCTGCTCGACGGCCGTGGTGTTGGGAGTCGCGGCCCTGGTGCGGCGCGGCCACAGGGTGCGCCGCGCGGCGAGGCCGGCGCCGGCCGCCGTTGCTGATTTGAGGAAGGTCCGGCGGGTGGTGGTTGAACTCATGATGATACCTCGCGATGCAGACGGTTGATCGCCGCGATGAGCGCGGCAGCCGGCTCGCGCGTCGCCAACGCCTCGTTGAGGCGCTGCGCGGCCGCAACCTGGAATGTCATGTATCCGGCATGGCGCGGGCGGACCCACGCGCCCTCGAGTGTTGCCCGCGTGTTGCGGAAGAAGTCGAGCGAATCACGGTTGGCGAGCGGGTCTTCCCACGCGGCGCGGTGCGCGGGTTGGCCGCCGGCGGCGAGGTACGGTCCGTTTTGCGCTTCTGCATCCGCCACCCAGCGTGCAAATGCCATCGCCGCTTCGCGCTCGGGCGAATGGGCCGAGACGGCGATGCCCGTGCCGCCCAGAACCGATCCGGAGCGCGGCCCGCCGCGCGCCAGCGGGGCCGGATCGCCGAATGCGATCGGTGCGCCGTGCGTGCCGGATCGGGAGTAGCTCACATACCCGTAGATCAGGGGTGCGCAGGCGGCTGGCGAGTCCGCTGCGGCCATGCGCTCCAGGACGGCGATGGGATCCATTGCCAGACAGGCCGGATCGAGCCGGGCAAAAAGCTCGCTCAAGTGCGCGTACGCCTCCTGCCCGGTGCGCGGCTCCAGCAGGTCGCCGGCCTGCACTCGACCTGGACATCCGGCCAATCCACACAAGGTGAACAGAGCCATGAGGTTGTGCGGCGGCCGCAATGGACAGAGCACCGAGCCTTCGGCGGCGAGGGCCAGGACCGATACCCAATCCGCCAGAGGAGCGGACAGCCGGTCGGGACGCCAAGCCTGAACCTGTGCCGCGGCGTCGATCGGGAGAGCCCAGAGCCGCTGCGCCCAGAAATAGCTCTGTACAGAGGCGCCGACCGCGCCGCCGGCCAGCCGCTCACGGTCGGCGGCATCGCCGAGTGGCGCGAGACATCCGGCGCGCGTGACCTGCCCGACGTGCGGATGATCGATCACGATGAGGTCATAGCGGGCCGCAAGCTCGCTGACCGGAAAGGACTCGAAATCCTGCAATGAGCGCCGTTCCCACGTGATGCGCACCCCGCTGCGGGCAAACCACGCCGCCGAGCAGGCCGCGAGCGGCTCGTAGCCCCGGGGATGATCCCAGGTCATCCCGCGCAAGACGATCGGTCGGTCATCCGGCATTGCCCATCCCCCTCACCCGGACACCGCAGGTCCAGTTGACTTCATTCGGTAACGAACATAGCATTTATCTGCAAACTACGCGAGGAGACCGGTTGAAGACAGCGCACGCGGACCGCGGCGCGCCCACGACCACCGCTGAGCGGCCGTTGGAGGGGATGCTGGTGCTGGATTTCAGCCAGTTTCTGGCCGGGCCCTCCTGTTGCCTGCGGCTGGCCGATCTCGGCGCCGAGGTCATCAAGGTGGAGCGTCCACAGGGGGGGGATCTGTCCCGCCGCCTGTATCTTGCCGATCAGTCGTTCGGCGGGGACAGCGCGCTCTTTCATACCATCAACCGCAACAAGCAGAGCTTCGCGGCGGACCTGAAAAATCCGCTGGACTTGCAGCGGGCCAAGGCGCTGATCGGGCGCGCGGATGTCATGGTGCACAACTTCCGACCGGGAGTGATGGAGCGGCTCGGCCTGGACTACGCCACGGTTGCGGACCTCAACCCGCGCATCATCTACGCCGCGATCACCGGTTACGGCTCCGAGGGTCCCTGGCGTACCAAGCCCGGACAGGACCTGCTCGTACAAGCCATGTCCGGGCTCGCATGGCTTTCCGGGGACGCCACCCAGGGCCCGGTGCCGATGGGCGTCTCGATCGCCGACCTGATGTCCGGCGCGCATCTGTGCCAGGGCGTGCTCGCCCTGCTCGTGCGGCGCGCACGTACCGGCCTCGGTGGGCGGGTCGAGGTCAGTCTGTTCGAGTCGGCGATCGACATGCAGTTCGAGCAGTTCACCGCGTTCCTGAACGGGGACGGCCAACAGCCCCCGCGTGATGCGGTTAACAACGCCAGTGTCTATATCGGCGCGCCGTACGGCATCTATCAGACCGCCGACGGCTACCTCGCCGTGGCGATGGCGCCGATCGATCGCCTCGGCGAGCTCATCGGCTGCGAGGCGCTGCGCGCCTACACCGATCCGTCCGGCTGGTTTACCGAGCGGGCCCGCATCAAGTCCATCCTGGCCGCGCATCTGGCCACGCGGGAGAGCGAGCACTGGCTGGCGATACTCGAGCCCGCCGACATCTGGTGCGCCGAGGTCTACACCTGGCCGCAAATGCTCGAGCACAACGGATTTGCCGCGCTGCGGCTGACCCAGACCATCCACGACGCCGATCACGGCACACTGCGCACCACGCGCTGTCCCATCCGGATCGACGGGGCCGTGCTGACCTCGCCCCGCGGTGCCCCGACGCTCGGCCGCGACACGGACGAGATCGCGCACCGATTCCAGCTCGACACCGAGGAGGAGCGCGCGTGATTGCCGAGCAGTATTTCGAAGACTACGCGGTCGGCAGCGAACGGCGCACGTTCGGCCGCACGCTCACCGAAGCGGACATCGTGACGCACGCCGGCCAGACCGGCGATTTCTTCCCGCATCATATGGACGCCCAATGGTGCGCGCAGCAGCCGTTCAAACAGCGAATCGCCCACGGCACGCTCGTGCTGGCCATGGGCATCGGCATGACAGCCGATGCCATCAATCCCAGAGCCATGTCCTACGGCTATGATCGCGTCCGATTCATCAGGCCGGTGTACATCGGCGATACGCTGACAGTGACCGCGCGCATCAGCGAGCGCCGTGATCACCCCAAGCGCAAGACGCACGGAATCGTGGTGGAGGCCGTGCAGATCGCCAACCAGAACGGGCAGACCGTTCTGGCGTGTGAGCACCTGTATCTGGTCGAGCGGCGCGAGGCGCTGGCGTGAGCCTCGGGCGGCGAGCCGGGTCGCGCCTGCGGGCCACGGCCGTCGCCGCCGCTCTGGCCGTGCTGTCGAGCCTGCCCGCCAGCGCGGCCCCCTTGCGTTTGGCGCTCGCCAGCGCCGGCTTGAGCTATCCGTTCGCCGCCGCCATCGCGCGCGGATTTCGCCGCGCGGCGGCGCGCGCCGGTGTCCAGGCGATCGTGCTCGATGCTCAGAACCGCGTGCAGAGGCAGGCCAACGACCTGCAGGACCTCATCGCCGAGCACGTCAACGGCATCGTGCTGATGCCACTCGATTCCGTCATCGCGCAGAGTTGGGTGAACGACGCCGCGCGCGCCGGCATACCGGTGGTTGCGGTCGGCTCCGAAGTGGGCGACCCGCGCACCCGGCCGCTGCGTGAGGTGTATCCGAAGCTGGTCGCGCTCGTCACCCAGGACGAGACGGCGGCGGGCCGCGAGGCCGGGCGGCTCGCGGCCACGCTGCTGCCCTCGGGGCGACTCGCCCGCATAGCGATCATTCAGGGTGCGCCGGGCTTCCCGGAGGTGCTGCAGCGTGAGCAGGGCTTCGAGCAAGGGCTCGCCGCCGCGCATGTCCGCTACCGTATCGTCGCCAGCCAGCCGGCCGATTGGCGCACCCAGGAAGCCGACATCGTCTGTCAGAATATCCTCGAGGCACACCCGAACGTCGATCTGTTCTTCAACGAGGCCGACAACATGGCGGTCGGCTGCGCCCGCGCAGTCAGCTCGGCGGGATCCACGGCCAAACTGATCGGGATCGGCGGCTCGCGTCTGGCGATTCTCTCGCTCGAGGCCGGCCGCATCGACGGGACCGTGTGCTACAAGCCGCTCGAGCTCGGCCGGCTCGCCTTCGATGCACTGTACGGCGAGGTGACGGGGCGCAAGCCTCTGCACGCCGCGTTCATTACCTACAGGACTCCGGGCATCACCCGCGCCAACGTGGGCGAGTGCCGCGGCGAATGGTGAGGGTCGCAATGCGCGAAACCTCGCCGCCGCTGCTCGCGCTGGAGCGACTCGCGAAGGTGTATCCGGGCGGGACCGTGGGCCTGCGCGGCGTCGATCTCGCCGTCCGGCCCGGTACCGTGCATGGATTGCTCGGTGCCAATGGCGCCGGCAAATCGACGCTCATCCGCATCCTGTGCGCGGCGGCGCAGGCTACCTCCGGCAGGATTCTCTGGCACGGCGAGCCGGTGCACTGGCAGCGACCCGCGCAGGCCCGGACCGCCGGGATCGCGACGCTTCACCAGCAGATTCCGCTGGTGCCGGCACTGTCGGTGCTGGAGAATGTTTTTTTGGGGCAGCGCGCCCTGCTGCGCCGCGGTGCCGCGCCGCGCCGGCGACTCGGGCTGTTGATGGATGCGATCGACTATCGACTGCAGCCCGACCAGCCTGTCTCGGCGCTTGCGATCGGCGAGCGCCAGATGGTGGGTATTCTCCAGGCCCTCGCGGCCGACGCGCGCCTGATCGTGATGGACGAGCCGACTGCATCGCTGGCCGGGGCAGAGCGGCGCATCGTGCACGCCGTCATCCGCCGGCTCGCGGACGAGGGCCGCACCGTGTTGCTGGTGACCCACTTTCTCGACGAGGCCCTCGCGTTGACCGACGAGCTGACCGTGCTGCGCGACGGCGCTGTGGTGCTGCGCGCCGTGACCGCGCAGACCGACGAAGCGGCGCTCGCCACGGCGATCGCCGGGCGCGCGATTCAGCGGGCCGCCCGCCCGATTCGCTCCGCCCGAGCCGACACCGTGGTGCAGATCGAGGCATTACGCTCCCCGGGCCGTCTTGCGCCCTGCTCGTTTACGGTGCGCGCCGGCGAGGTGCTCGGGATCGCCGGCTTTCTCGGCTCCGGCCGCAGCGAGCTGCTGCACGCCATTTTCGGCGCGGACCCGGACGCGCGCGGCGAAGTACGTGTCCTCGGCCGGCGCGTGCCGCGTACCCCGGCCGGCGCGGTCCGCGCGGGCGTCGCGCTCGTGCCGGAGGATCGCGCCGCGCAAGCCCTGCTGCCCGCGCTGCCTCTGTGGCAGAACATGACCCTGGTGCATCTGCGGCGCTTCTCGCGGTGGGGACTGTTTCCACGGGCACGCCAGGAGCGCGCCGCGGCCGCGGATGCCGTGCGGCGTCTGGCGATCAAGGCCCACGATCTGCAAATGTCGGTGGGAGAGCTCTCCGGAGGCAACGCCCAGAAGGTAAGCCTGGCGCGCTGGTTGTGCGGGCCGACGCGCCTGTTGCTGTTGGATGAGCCGACGGCCGGCATCGACATCGGCGCGAAGGCCGAGATCTTCGAGCAGATCCACGCACTCGCCGA
>JAJZLX010000383.1:0-2885 GCA_021850555.1 Pseudomonadota bacterium
GCGTGCTCATTCAGAACTTCTTCAGCAAGGACGCCTTGATCGGCGCGGCGCGCCAGAATGTCCTGGCGGCCCGCGAGGCGATCGACAGCGTCGCCTGGGTCGAGCGCAAGGCCGTGTACGATGCGCTCCTGGCGCTGTGGGCGCAGCGGCGAACGGCGACGCTGTACCGGCGGCAAGCCGCTCTGGACCGCTCCATCGTGCGGGCGGTGTGGGAGCGCTATCGCGCCGGTACGGCCTCGGCCACCGCGTTGACCACCGCCGATCTCAATGCCGAGCGGGCCGCGTTCCGCTGGCATCAGGCGCAGCTCGGGGCGAGCCTGGCCACGGCCCATCTGGCCGGTGTCATCGGGCTGCCGCCCGCGGCATTGACCGGTGTCAGGCTGAGCTTTGCGATATTCCGCCGGCTGCGTGCGCCGCAAGCGCTCCATGCGGACGAGCAGCGGGCGCTGCGCGCGCGGCCCGCCGTGAGGAAGGCGCTTGCGCAATACAATGCGGCGCAATACCGGCTGAAGGCGGCGGTCGATGGCCTGATCAACGGTGTGAAGGTCGTCCCCGGCTACGCCCTAAACCAGCAGACCGACAATTATTCGCTCGCGCTGAAGACGCATGCGCCGCTGTTCAATCAGCACCAGGGTCAGATCGCCGTGGCGCGCGCCGAGCGGCGTCTGGCCGCGGCGCAACTGAGGTCCGTGCAGGAAAGCGTCTTCGGCCAGATCGAGCGCGCGGTCGTCTATTGGCGCGAAAGCGGGACGGCCATGGACGCGTCCCGGCGGGCCTTGCGGTCCGCCGAGCGCGAGCTGGCAGCCTCGCGACAGGCCTACCGGGCGGGCGCCATCGGCGAGGTGCGACTTCTCGGCGTGCGGCTGCAGGTGCTGAGCGCGCGCATACGGCTGCTCAGCGCCGAGCAGGAGCATTACGCGGCGAGCGGCGATCTCATGACGGCCTTGCACAGGAAGTTGTGGAAAATCCGCAATGAGACTTGATAGAACGCACATCGGCGCGGTGGTTCTGGCGGTCGGGGTTGTTGCCGGCCGCGCGCACGCGGGAACGGTGACGCTGCGCGCTGCGGATCTTCTGCGGCGCGATGTCGTCGTCCGCGACATCACGGCGCATCGGGAGCGCCCCGTTCGGTATGTCTATGGCCGCGCCATCCGGCTCGGTCCGCTCCTCGGAGCAGTCGGGGCGATCCGCAGCGCCCGCGCGCTCGCCCGGCTCGACGCCGTGATGCTCACCGAGACACGGGCTTTGTATCGGGCGCCGTATCGCATATCAGCGCAGAAACTGGCGCAGGCGAGGGCGAGCGCGAGCGAGGCGCAAGCGGCCCTCGCGAGCGCCGTTGGTGCGCTGCGCGCGCGCTACGGCGCGGAGTTTGCGGCCAAGTTGCTGAGCGAGCCGCGCCTGGTCGGGCGCATCGGCGCCGGGGGGGTGTCGGTTGTCGAGGCGATGGTGCCCTATCCGGTGTTGGAGCACCCGCCGGGGAGCGCGACGGCGCGTATCGAGGGCGGCGCGAATCTCCGGGGCCGCACGGTGCAGTTGCAGTTTCTGGGGGTCGGGGGACGGGTGCCATCCGGCATGATCGGCCAGGCACTCTATTATTTCGGCCCTGCGTTGCAGGCGGGCACGATGCTGCGCATCGGCCTGCGGCTCGGCACCCGCCCGACGCGTATATTGAGACTGCCCGTCTCGGCGCTGATTTTCGCCGGCCGCAAGGCCATCGCCTTCCGCAGGATCGAGCCGCACAGGTTCCGCAGCTTTCCGGTGTCGCAAGCGCGGCCCTTCTACAGCGACGGGCACATTGCCGGCTACCAGAGCGTGTGGCGCGGGAGCGCGCGTGTGCCGATCGTGGTCAAGGGGGCGGGCCTGTTGTGGTCGCTGCTCGACAGCGCCGTCGGGAAGCGGTGAGTGACCGCGTTGCGGACGCTGGTCCGGTTCTGCCTGCGGTATCGCCACGCGCTCGTCCTGGTCGTCGCCGGATTGTGCGTTCTGGCGTTCCTCGATGTCAGGAATACCTCGGTCCGGGTGTTCCCGTCGTTCGAGCCGCCGGTCGTCAAGGTCATCACGCGCGTTGCCGGTCTCTCGCCGCGCGGCATCGAGCTGTCCGTCACCGACATGCTGGAGCAGGGGCTCACCGGCCTCACCGGCCTGCGGACGGTGCGGTCGCGCTCGGAGCCTGGAGTGTCGATCATCACCCTGATCTTCCGCAGCCATACCCGGCTCGCGCTCGATCGCAAAGCGGTTGCCGCGCGTCTGTCCGAAGTGAGCGCGACGCTGCCCCCGGGCGCCGTACCTCACATCGAGAGGCTCACTTCCATGGTGGGTGTCGCTGCGGAACTCGGTGTCCTCGGCAAGGGCATTACGCCGTTGACGGTCGGCCGGCTCGTCGAGACACGGATCGTACCGGAGCTGGAAGCCACCGCGGGGGTGGCGAAGATCGAGGTGTATGGCGCAGCGACGCCGGTCATCGCCATCGAGCCGCACGTAGCGGCGATGCTGGCGAGCGGAATCGGCTGGGGGAAGCTCGCCACGGCGGCCCATCAAGCGAGCGCCGTTCTCGGCCTGGGGGCCGTGATCTCACCCAATCAGCGGGTCCTGGTGGAAGGGCATGGGCAGACCCTCACCAGCGCGGCGCTCGCCAACAGCGTCGTCGGCCAGCGCGACGGCCGGCCGCTCACGATGGGGATGGTGGCGCGAGTGCTCACCACCGCCGCGCCGCGCGTCGGCGCCGCGCTGATCGGCAATCGGCCGGGCGTGGTTCTGGTGGTCTGGGCGCAGCACGGTGCGGCGACATCGGCGGTCGGCGCGCGTGTGCAGCGCAAGGTACGGCAACTGCGCCGGCAGCTGCGCGGGCGGCACATTCGCATTCTGTCCCGTGCGTTCGATCCGGC
>JAJZLX010000383.1:2895-5675 GCA_021850555.1 Pseudomonadota bacterium
CGCGTGGCCGTCGCGAACGTGCTGCGCCTGGTGCTGCTCGGGGCGGTCGGGATTCTGGTGATCCTCGTGTTGGCGCTGCGCGACTGGCGGATGATCACCCTGGCCTACATGCCGATCATCGTCTCCGTTCTGGGGACGCTCGCGGTGCTGCATTTGGCCGGCATTCCGCTCAATACGCTCGGTCTGTCGGGTCTTGCGATCGCGCTGGCGGAAATCGTCCACGATTCGGTGGCCGACGGTATCACCATACAGCGCAGACTCCTGCAGAGGTCCGGCACGGACAGCGCGGCGCGCAGACTGCAGGTGATCCTGGATGCGGCCGTGGCGATTCGCTCCAAGGCCGTGATCTGCGCGCTCGTGACCTCGATTCTTTTCCTGCCGATCGTTGTGCTGCCGGGATTTCCCGGCGAGCTGTTCGGGCCCGTCGCGATCACCTACATCATCGCGATCGTGACCTCCGTTGCGGTCAGTCTGGTATTCAGCCCGGCTCTGGCCGGCATTCTCCTCGCCGACCTCGGTCCGGGCCGCGCGCCGCCCGCGCCTGCGCGCGCGGTCGGGCGGCTCTATCAGTGGCTGATCCGGCCCTCGAAGATCCTGATGTTCGTGGAGGGGGGGATCGCGGCGGTGTTGTTCGCCGTCATCGCCGGAAGTATCCCGTTCCTGCGCGTGGTGTTGCTGCCGACCTTCAGCCAGCGGGCGCTGGTGGTGCACCTGCGAACGGCGCCTGGAACGTCCCTCGGTGAGACGGACCGGCTCGTCGGCGCCTATGTCGCGAGGCTGCGTGCCCTGCCCGGCGTGCGGCGGGTCCTCGCACGGGTCGGGCGCAGCAGGCCGAGCGACCGCTCGACGGACGTCAACCGCGCGACTGTGGATATCACGACGGACAGCAACGCGCCGCATGCGACCCAGTCGATGGAAGCGGCGATCATGCGCGCGCTCGCGTGTCCGCCGGCCCTCGACTGTGCGGTGAGCACGTTCATGGATGACAGGATGCGCCGGACGCTGCCGGGCTACACCGCGCCGCTGGTGATTTCCCTGACGGGCGCCACGGGCGGGGCGATCAGGACGGAGGCGGTGCGGCTCGATCGGCTGCTGCACCGGATGCCGTCGGTCCGCGAGGTTGCCCTGGAGCCGACGCTGCGGCGGCGCACCATCATCAGGATCAGGCCCGAGCGCTCCGCGATGGCGCAGTACGGCGTCACCTCACGCGCCGTGTTGCGCACGGTCGCCGCGGCTTACCGCGGCCAGCGCGTCGCGAGCGTGTACGTGCGCGACTATCGCGAGCCGGTGGAGCTGCTGGCGGCGCACCGCGATCGAGACGACGCCATGGCGCTGGAACGGACGCCGATTCGGGCAGACGATGGGCGCTTGGTGCCCGTGGGGCTCGTCGCCCGGGTCGGGTTCAGGCGCGCGGCGGGGACGATCGACCAGATCGACGGCGAGCGGACGCAGCGCCTGTTGGTCTGGCCGCGCAGAGGACACACCGTGCTCGGGGTCAGGCGACGGATCGCGGCGCTGAGGAGCGCGGGCGGGCCGGCGGGGGCGCCGGCGGTAAGGATCACGGGGATCTCGCGGGTCGTTTCCCGTGCGGTGCGCGCGGTCATCGCCCGCGCGGTGATCGCTCTGCTGATCGTCGTCTTCCTGCTGTGGGTGCTGCTCGCGGAGGCGCGGGCGGTGGCGATATTGTCGTTCGGGCTGCCGGTCGCGGTTTCCGGCGGCATCGCGATGATCTGGCTGTTTCTGCACGGCACGGCTGATTTCGCGGTGCTGATCGGGCTGGTCGCGCTGTTCGGCATCGCCCTGCGCAACGGCCTGCTGGTGGTGTTTCACTATCGCACGCTCTCGCCCGGCGGCGAGGCGGGGTTGACTCTGGAGGAGGCGCGCGCCGTCGCGGTTGAAATGCTGCCGGTCGTCCTGGTTACCGCGACGGTCGCGATCATGGGCCTGTTGCCTCTGGCGGTGTATCGCGGCACGGCGGGCGACGAGATCGCCGGGCCGTTGGCTGTCGTCATCATCGGCGGCCTGGGCACGGGCGCCATTCTCACCGCGGTGGCGCTGCCGCGGATGCTGCCGCGGATCCTGCATGCGGGGCGTATACGCCGGCGCGAGGACATCTAGGGTCGGCGCGGGGGTTTTTCTCGCGGTCCGACTCGCCGGCTCGCGCCGCGGGGCCGGGGCCGCGGTGTTGACGAATCGCGACATGTCGGGCGCGCGGCGGCGGGAACCGTGACGTTTCGCTCCGGCTCGCTTTAAAGTATGTGCCAGACCGGAGGTCGAGCCCGCCGCAGCTCCGCAGGAGGAAGTGATGTCGCAGGTCCATGCAGCCACCCACCCCGGGACGCTCGGCCAGTACGTTCTGAGCGAGCGCCTCGGATGCGGCGGCCAGGGCGAAGTCTGGCGGGCGTACGATCGGGCGCAGGGCGTCGAAGTCGCCCTGAAGATATTGACCGCGGAGCGGGCCGTTTCGGCGTCTGCCTGGGCGGCGCTCGAGCGCGTGCATGCCCTCGTCGGTGTGCTGCAGCACCCGGGCATTCTCCAGGTTCTGCCGCCGCAGCGCCTCGAGGGTCATGTGGTGCTGCCGATGGAGCTGGCTGATGGGGGGGATCTCACCGAGCTGCGCGGCAGGGGATATCTGCGCATCGTGCCGGTGCTTCTGCAGATCGCCGCGGCGCTTCAGGACGCGCATGAGCATGGCGTGGTGCACAGGGATCTGAAGCCGACCAACGTCCTGCTCGACCGTCGCGGCCGGGTGAAGCTCGCCGATTTCGGGATCGCCGCCG
>JAJZLX010000652.1 GCA_021850555.1 Pseudomonadota bacterium
ATCTTCGGGATCGAGTGTCGCAGCCATGTGTCCCCGGTCCTTTCCCGATTGCACTGGAAGACCCGTCCGGTCGGCGTGCCATTATGCTATGCGCTCCACAGACCTGAGTTAAGGTGTCTCCCATGACCTACACCTTCCCGCCTTGCCCTGTCGTCAGCGTGCCCGTCATCGGCTCGGGCTCGCGCTTGCCCGTCCACCGCATCTACTGCGTGGGCCGCAACTTCGCCGAGCACGCGAAGGAGATGGGGCAAAGCGCAAGCGAGCCGCCGGTGTTCTTTCTCAAGCCCGCCGATGCGGCCCTGGTGGTGGAGGCGGGGCGGACTGGAGAGCTCCCCTATCCGGGGCTGACTCACGATCTGCATCACGAGATCGAGCTGGTGGTGGCGCTCGGGGAAGGCGGCCGCAACATTGCCAGGGAAGAGGCTCTGCGGCATGTCTTCGGCTATGCCGTCGGACTCGACATGACCCGCCGCGACCTGCAGGGGCAGATGAAGAAGCGGGGAGGGCCGTGGGACATCGGCAAGGCGTTCGATCACTCCGCGCCCGTCGGACCGATCACGCCCGCTGCCAAGGCCGGTGAGATCACCCGTGCCGAGATCACCTTGCACGTCAACGGCGAGCTGCGCCAGCACGGGTTGCTCAGCCAGATGATCTGCAGCGTGCCCGAGATCCTCGCGCAGCTGTCCGCGGCCTGGGAGCTCAAGGCCGGCGACCTGATCTATACCGGCACGCCCGCGGGTGTCGCCGCCGTGAAGCCCGGCGATGCGCTCGAGGGCCGTGTCGGCGGCCTGGAAACGCTGCACGTGCGCATCGTCTGAGCAGGCCCGGGGGCGCTGCCCCCGCGGTTTTCCTACACCCGCTCCAGCGCCACGGCGATTCCCTGTCCAACGCCGATGCACATGGTGCATAGCGCGCGTTTTGCGCCGGTGGCCTCCAATTGACTCACGGCGGTGGCGACCAGCCTGGCGCCGCTCGCTCCGAGCGGATGGCCGATCGCGATGGCTCCGCCGTTGGGATTGACGTGCTCGGCGTCGTCGGGCAGCCCCAGCTCGCGCAGGACCGAGAGCGACTGAGCCGCGAAAGCTTCGTTGAGCTCGATGACATCGAAGTCGGACAGTCTCAGTCCCGTGCGCTCGAGGAGCTTGCGGGTGGCCGGCACCGGCCCGATCCCCATGATGCGCGGCGGCACGCCGGCAACCGCGCCGCCGATCACGCGGGCCCGGGGCGTGAGGCCGAAGCGCCGGGCGGCCGCTTCGCTGGCGAGCAGCACGGCGGCGGCGCCATCGTTGATTCCCGAGGCATTGCCCGCGGTGACCGAGCCCTCGGGGCGCACGACGCCCTTGAGCCTCGCCAGGGCTTCCAACGAAGTATCGGGCCGGGGATGCTCGTCGGTCTCGATGCGCTGCGGCTCCTTCTTCGGCCGGGCGATCACGATCGGGACGATTTCCCGTGTGAAGAACCCGCGCGCCAGGGCCCGCCCATACCGTTGCTGACTGCGTAAGGCGAAGGCGTCCTGATCCTCACGCGAGATGCCGCGCTCAGCCACCAGGTTCTCGGCCGTCTCGGCCATGGAGTCGATGCCGAAGCGCGCCTGAATGAGCGGGTTGACGAACCGCCAGCCGATGGTCGTGTCCTCGAGCCGGGCGCCGCGGTCAAAGGCACCGCTTGCCTTGCCCATTACGAACGGCGCGCGCGTCATGCTCTCGACGCCCCCGGCGATGACGAGCTGCGCCTCACCCGCGGCAATGGTGCGGGCGGCGATGGCCACCGCGTCCAGGCTCGAGCCGCAAAGCCGATTGACGGTCGAAGCCGGTACGCTCTCGGGAAGTCCCGCCAACAGCACCGCCATGCGCGCGACGTTGCGATTGTCCTCGCCGGCCTGGTTGGCGCAGCCGTAATAGACGTCATCGACGCTTGCCCAGTCGACGGCCGCATGGCGCTCGGTGAGCGCGCGGATCGGAAGGGCCGCCAGGTCGTCGGGGCGCACGCTCCCGAGGGCCCCTGCGTATCGGCCGAAAGGAGTGCGGAGTGCATCGCAGATGAACACTTGGGTCATGAATGGTATCCAAGCTATTGAAATTAGAAATTTATTTTCCAGGGCTCGCCGCGCCACGATACCGGATGCGCGAGCCCCTGGCCATGCCGGAAGCGGTGGTTTTCCCAATCGTCTCCCGAGCCCGCTCGCCGATACAATACCGGCTCATCGATCTCGGGTACCCGTATGCCGCATTTCAAGGCTCTCCGCGTTCACCAAGGGTTGAATGGCCGCTTCGCTTCGCTCGAGTCCGTCTCGCTCGATGAGCTGACCCCGGGCGAGGTGGTCGTGCGAATCGCCTACTCCGGTCTCAACTACAAAGACGCGCTTGCGATCACCGGCAAGGGCAGCATCATGCGGGCCTATCCGCGCACCGCGGGTATCGATCTCGCGGGTGTCGTCGAGCACAGTGAGCACGCCGCCTTCAAGGCGGGCGATCGGGTGCTCGCCACGGGCGCCGGGCTCGGAGAGTGGCTCGACGGCGGACTCGCTGAATACGCACGCCTTCCTGCGCAGGCGCTGGTGCCTCTGCCGGCTCCGCTCACCCTGTTCGATGCCATGGCGCTCGGCACGGCCGGCTTCACGGCGGCCCTGGCCCTCACTCGCATGCTGGAGAATCATCAGTCCCCCGAGCTTGGCCCGATTGCCGTCACCGGCGCCACGGGCGGGGTCGGCGGCATCGCCCTCGGCCTGTTCAAGCAGGCGGGATTTTCCACCGTGGCGATTACGGGCAAGGTGGGCGCCGAGGGGTATTTGCACGCGCTCGGGGCCGACCGGGTCATCGAGCGCCAGCATCTTGACCTCGGCGGCAAGCCGCTCGAGCAGGCGCTCTGGGGCGGGGCGGTCGACAATCTCGGCGGAGAGATGCTCACGTATCTCACGCGCACGGTGAAGCCCTGGGGCAACATCGCCTGCATCGGACTCGCCGAGTCCCCGCTGCTCAACACGACGGTGATGCCCCTGATCCTGCGCGGGGTGAGCCTGCTCGGCATTCACTCGGTGGAGGTGCCGCGGCCGTGGCGGCTGAAGCTCTGGGAGAGGCTCGCCGGGGAGTGGAAGCTGCCCGATCTGAAAGGGCGCATCGTCAAAGCGGTCATCGGTCTCGAGGAGGTGCCGCTCGCATGCGAGGAGCTGATCGCCGGACGTGCGCGCGGCCGCTACGTGGTCGGCCTCGCGGGCGAGGAGCTCGAGCCGCCGGAGCGCTGAGCACGAGGAGGCATCCGATGGCACGAGAGCCCCTGGCACCGGCTCCCCGGGCAGTGCCGCAGTCCGGCGCGGCCGACCCCGAACGGGGCAGTTCGCCGCTCGAGACCGACACCGGACGAGGAGTTCGAGCTGCTGCGCGAGCAGGTCGGCGACGAGAGCGGGTGCCGCTACTTCAACGATGTGTGCTAAGCCGCCGGCGATGAGGTGCTGAGCGGCAGCAGGCGGCTGCGCGGTGAGCGGGGCATCCGGTTCGAGTCGGGGGCTCGAGAGCCTTGAGGTCCCGCCCGACTCGCGCGCCGCCCGGTCCGCGGCTATGCTTGCCTCCGCATGTTTTATGAAGAGGACAGGCGGCTCAAGTGACGCAAGAGCGGACGGTTTCCCCGGGCGGGCGCGGCGAAAGACTCAACACCCGGGCCGCCGGGGTGATCGCCCTGGCGGTGTTGTGCAGCCGGGTGCTCGGACTGGTGCGCTGGATGGTGTTCGGGGCGCTGTTCGGCGGCGGGCGGCTGATGGACGTCTACATCACCGCGTTTCGCATTCCCAACCTGTTGCGCGACCTGGTGGCCGAAGGGGCGCTGTCGACCGCATTCGTCACGACCTTCAGCAAAACGCTGCTGCGCGAGGGCGAGCAGTCCGCCTGGCAGCTCGCGAACAAGGTGCTGACGCTCGCGGTGATCGCACTCAGCGTGGTGGTGCTGCTCGGCATCGTGCTCGCGCCCTGGCTCGTGGCGTTGCTCGGGTGGGGTTTCAGTCCCGCCAAGGCCGCCCTCACCGTCGAGCTCACGCGGATCATGTATCCGTTCATCCTGATCGTGTCGCTCGCGGCGCTCGTGATGGGCATGCTCAATGCGCGCAACGTGTTCGGCATGCCGGCGATGGCCTCGAGCTTCTTCAATCTGGCCACCATCATCACCGGAGCGGGACTGGGCTGGTGGCTCGATCCGCACTTCGGCCCCAAGGCGACGGTGGGCCTCGCGCTTGGGACCCTGGTTGGAGGTCTTGCGCAGCTCGGCGTGCAGCTGCCGTCGCTGCGGCGCTTCGGGTACCGGTTCCGACCGGACTTTCACTGGCGTGACCCGGGGGTCAAGGCCATCCTGCTCATCATGGGGCCGTCGGTGATCGCCGCGAGCTCCGTTCAGGTGAACGTGGTGGTGAATTCGGCGTTCGCCTCGCTGATGGGAAACGGACCGATCACCTGGCTCTCGTACGCCTTCCGTCTGATGCAGTTTCCGCTCGGCATGTTCGGAGTGGCGCTCGGCACCGTGGCGCTGCCCATGCTCTCGCGCTTGGCCGCATCGGGAGATCACACGGCATTTCGCCGCGAGCTCGCCCGCGGCATGCGCATGGTCTTCGTGATGACCGTGCCCGCGGCCGTCGGGTTGATCGTGCTCGCCGCGCCGATCGTGTCCGTGTTGTATCAGCACGGACGGTTCTCGGCAGCCGATGCCGCCGAGACCGCCGCGGCGCTGCGCTACTACGCCCTGGGGCTGTGCGGATATGCCGCGCTCAAGGTGCTCGTCAACGCCTTCTACGCCATCGACCGGCGCAAGACCCCCATGATGGTGAGCCTGGGGGCGATGGGACTGAATCTGCTGCTGTGCTGGCTGTTGACCGTGCGCTTTCACTGGGGACCGAAGGGGCTGGCGCTCTCCACCGCGTGTGTCGCGACGACGAACTTCCTGGTGTTGTACGGGCTCATGCGCCATCACCTCGGACGGCTCGAGTCCCGCGCCATGCTCGCCATGCTGGTGAAGCTCGGCCTCGCCTGCGGGGCGCTGGCGCTCATCTGCTGGGGCGGCTCGCACTGGCTGCTCGGCAACTGGGCGCTCGAGCGGTTCTGGCCCAAGCTCGGCGCGCTGATGGCGGTCATCGTGGCCGGCGCCGGCGCGTTCTTTGGATTTGCGATGCTGCTCGGCATCGAAGAGGTGCGCGAGATCACGCATGCCGTGCGGCGTAAACTGCATGCCAGATGAGAGCGAAGCGGGCTGGGAGCGCACGCTGGCGCTTCGCGCCCAGTCACACCTGAGGAGTCGAGTCACGTGAGCAGTCCCCTGAAACGATCGGTTTGCCTTCTCGGAGCGCTGCTGCTGATGAGCGCGGGCGGCCGGGCTTCGGCCCAGACTTATTACGAGCAGACGTTCCGGCCCTGGCAGCCCCTGCACTGGCACGTGG
This sequence comes from Pseudomonadota bacterium, assembly GCA_021850555.1. Next base: position 5,414 of record JAJZLX010000652.1, read on the forward strand.
AGGCCGGCTACAGCCCCACCCTGGGGCAGACCTCGAAGTACCTCGACGGGGGTTGGACGCTCGGCGGCGGGCTCACCTGGCAGCCGAGCCGCGCCACGCCGCTCGCCTTGCGCGCCGATCTCGACTACAGCTATTTCTACGCCACGCGCAACCTGATCGCGCTCAACGAGCGGGCCGACCAGATCCAGATCGACAACGGCTACGGAGAGGTGTTCGGGCTGAACGTCGATGGTGAATGGCGCACGCGGCTCAGTCCCATGACGAGCGCATTCTTTCTCGCCGGGGTGGGGGTGAATCACCGGCGTATCGCGCTGACGCAGACCCTCGCGTTCGGGAGCTACTTCTGCGATCCCTATTTCGGGTACTGCGACTACGGGTTGGTGCCGGGACAGGCGGTGGTGGCGAGCGACGATACCACCCGCTTCAGCTGGAACGCCGGAGCGGGTCTTGACTTCAGCTTGCGCAACGGCCAGACCTTCTTCGTCGAGGCGCGCTACATGCGCCTGCAGACGTCTCAGCCGACGGAGTTCCTGCCGATCACGGTGGGACTGCGGTTCTAGCTCGTGCCGCTTTCACCGGGGTTGCGCGGCCTCGCGCCGGCGGGTGGCGGGCTGGCTCTCGCGGGCGCCCCGCCCGGTGCGCCCGTGACGCTGCGCAACCGCTGCGGGCGCGGCTCAGGCTCGCCGGCGCCCGCGCTGTTCCTCGAGGGCGCGCCATCAGCGCTTGCGGATCCCGGCGCCGTTCGAGTTCGTGCCGATCAGGGTGGGGGCGAGCTTTCAGCCCGCCGCGCACAGGGCGGCGGTTCGGAGTAGCCTGTCCTCCGTGACCGAAGCACTCGGGGCTTTCCATCCGGCCGTCGCCCGCTGGTTCCGGCGCGCTTTCCAGGCGCCGACCCCGGCCCAGGAGCAGGCGTGGCCGGCCATCCTGGCCTCCCGCCACACCCTCATCGCCGCCCCGACGGGCTCGGGCAAGACGCTCGCGGCCTTCCTCGCGGCGATCGATCAGCTCGTGCGGGAAGGGTTGCAGGGAGGCGGCCTGCCCGATGAGACGCGCATCGTGTACGTCTCGCCGCTCAAGGCGCTGTCCAACGACATTCAACGCAATCTCGAGGCGCCGCTCGCCGGGATACGGGAGGAGCTTGCCGCCCTCGGCCTCGCGGATCTGAACATCCGCGCATCGGTGCGCACGGGCGACACGCCGCAGAGGGAGCGCAACGGCATGCGGCGCCGCCCACCGCACATCGTGGTGACGACGCCCGAGTCGCTCTACGTCCTGCTCGGCTCCGATTCCGGCCGCAGAATGCTCGCCACGGTCCGCAGCGTCATCGTCGATGAGATTCACGCCATGGCCTACGTCAAGCGCGGCGCGCACTTGGCGCTGTCGCTCGAGCGGCTGGAGGCGCTCGCAGGCCGCACGCTCGCGCGGGTCGGGCTCTCGGCGACCCAGCGCCCGATCGAGGAAGTCGCGCGCTTGCTGATCGGGGCCCGGGGCGGTGGGAACGGCGCGGCCGGGTGCGTCATCGTAGATCACGGGCACACGCGCGAGCGCGACCTGCACATCGAGGTTCCCGCCACCCCGCTCGAAGCGGTGATGTCGGCAGATCTTTGGACCCAGGTGTACGACCGGCTCGCGGAGCTCGCCGCCGGGCACCGCACGACCCTCGTGTTCGTCAACACCCGCCGGCACGCCGAGCGCGTCGCGCGTCACCTGTCAGAGCGCTTGGGCGAGACACGGGTGGCGGCTCACCATGGCAGCATGGCGAGGCCGTTGCGCCTGGAGGCGGAAAGCCGCCTGAAGCGCGGCGAGCTCAAGTGCCTGATCGCCACCGCCTCGCTCGAGCTCGGCATCGACATCGGCGAGGTGGACCTCGTCTGTCAGGTCGGCTCGCCGCGTTCGATCGCGGCGCTGTTGCAGCGGGTCGGCCGTTCCGGCCACCGTCTGGAGGGCACGCCCAAGGGACGCGTGTTTCCACTCTCGCGGGACGATCTCATCGAGTGCGCGGCTCTGCTCGATTGCGTGCGCCGCGGCGAGCTCGACCGGGGGTGCGTCGCGCAAAAGCCGCTCGATGTGCTCGCGCAGCAGATCGTCGCGGAAGTCGCCGCCGGAGAATGGGCCGAGGAGGAGTTGTTCGCGCTCGTGCGCCGGGCCTATCCGTACCGCGATCTCGAGCGCACCCAATTCGACGAGGTGGTGCGCATGCTCACCAGCGGGTTCGCCACGCGCCGCGGGCGGCGCGGCGCACTCGTGCATCATGACGCCGTCAACGGCAGATTGCGGGGGCGCCGGGGTGCGCGCCTCACCGCCCTTACTTGCGGCGGCACGATCCCCGACACCGCCGATTACCAGGTGCTGCTCGAGCCGCAGGGTCAACCGGTCGGCACGGTCAACGAGGACTTCGCGCTCGAGAGCCTGCAGGGGGACATCTTCCAGCTCGGCAACGCCTCCTACCGGATCCTCAAGGTCGAGCAGGGCAGGGTGCGGGTGCAGGATGCGCACGGACAACCGCCCTCCATTCCGTTCTGGCTGGGCGAGGCGCCCGGACGCTCGGATGAGCTCTCCGTGGGCGTGTCCCGCTTGCGGCGCGAGCTCGAGCAGCGGCTCGAGGGCGGCCTCGAGCCCGCAGTGCGCTGGCTCGTCGAGGACCTCGGAATCGCCGCTCCCGCGGCGGCGCAGCTCGCGGCGTATCTGGCGGCCGCGCGCACCGCGCTTGGCGCGCTGCCCACCCGGGAAACGCTCATCTTCGAGCGCTTCTTCGATGAGGCGGGCGGCATGCAGCTCATCATCCACTGCCCCTTCGGCAGCCGGATCAACCGGGCATGGGGGCTCGCGCTGCGCAAGCGCTTCTGCCGCTCGTTCAACTTCGAGCTGCAGGCGGCGGCCACCGAGGATGCCATCGTCCTCTCGCTCACCAGCGCGCACAGCTTCGAGCTCGCGGAAGTCTCGCGCTACCTGCATTCCAACACGGTGAGGCCGCTGCTCGTGCAGGCGCTGTGCGCGGCGCCGATGTTTCCGGTGCGCTGGCGCTGGAGCGCGGCGATCGCGCTGGCGTTGCCGAGGGTGCGTGGCGGGCGCAGGGTGCCGGCACCGCTGGCGCGCATGGCGGCCGAGGACCTGCTGGCGGCGGTGTTTCCCGATCAGCTCGCCTGCGCGGAGAACCTGACGGGCGAGCTGGAGATCCCCGATCATCCGCTGGTCGGGCAGGCGATACGCGATTGCCTGACGGAGGCGATGAACGTCGAAGGGTTCGAGGCGCTGCTGCGCTCGCTCGAGGCCGGCGCGATCCGGGTGGTGGCGCGGGACCTGACCGAGCCCTCGCCCCTGGCGCTGGAAGTGCTGTCGGCGAGGCCGTACGCGTATCTGGACGATGCGCCGCTCGAGGAGCGGCGCACGCAGGCGGTGTTGAGCCGGCGGTGGCTCGATCCGCAAAGCGCCTCGGACCTCGCCGCGCTCGACCCGGCGGCGATCGAGCGCGTGCGCGCGGAGGCCTGGCCGGATCCGGGCAACGCCGATGAGCTGCACGATGCGCTCTGTTGGCTCGGTTTTCTCACCGACGAGGAGGTGCGCAGCGCGCCGGGCTGGGCGCAGTGGGCGAAGTCGCTGGCCGCGGCGCGGCGCGCGACCCGCCTCACCTTGGGATCATGGGCGCTGTGGGTTGCCGCCGAGCGGCTGGCGCTGTTCGAGACGCTGCTGCCCGGTGCGCAGCGCGCGCCTGCGATCGCCGCCGCGGGGAAATGCCCGACCGAGGCGACGCCCGAGCGGGCGCTGGTGGAAATCCTGCGCGCACGGCTGCAGGGGGTCGGACCGGTCTGCGGACAGGCGTTGGCCGCTGCGCTAGGTGTTCCGGGCGCAGCGGTGGAGGCGGCGCTTGCGGCGCTGCGAGCGGAGGGCTGGGCGATGCACGGGCGCTTCACGGCCGCGGCGAGCGAGGCCGGGGAGTGGTGCGAGCGAGGGCTTCTCGCGCGCATCCATCGCTACACCGTGAAGCGCCTGCGCGCGGAGATCGAGCCGGTCGAGCCGCGCGATTTGCTGCGGTTCCTGCTCGAGTGGCAGCATCTCGGCCCGCAGGCGCGGATGCAAGGGGCTGACGCCGTGGCGGCCGTTCTCATGCAGCTCGAGGGTTTCGAGGCGCCCGCCGTCGCCTGGGAGACGGAGATCCTGCCGGCGCGGATCAAGGGGTACGAGGGGGCGTGGCTCGATGAGCAGTGTCTTGCCGGGCGGTTTGTGTGGACCCGGCTCGCGCGGCGCAGGGCCGATCCGGGTGCGGCTGCCGGGCCGGTGCGCGGCACCCCGATCGTGCTGCTCGGCAGGCGCCGGCTGCGCGTGTGGGCGTCGCTCGCCGGGCCCGTCGAGGCGGCCCCCGGCTCGAGCGCGCGCCGGGTGCTCGATCACCTGCGGACCGAGGGCGCCTCGTTCTTCGAGGAGATCGTGGAGGGCACGGGGCTGCTGCCCTCGCAGGCCGAGGATGCGCTTGCCGAGCTCGTGAGCTTCGGGTGGGTCAATTCGGACAGCTTCGGGGGGCTGCGCGCTCTGTTGGTGCCCTCCGATCGGCGACGGAGCTCCACTTCGCGGCGGCGCCGGGCGCTGTTCGGCATGGACTGCGCCGGCCGCTGGTCCGTGGTGCGACGGGCCGCCTCGGGCGGGCGCTCAGGAGGGGCGGACCGGCCCGTCGTGATGCCCACCGTGCGCAGCGCAGAGGGGTCCTCCGAGAACGGCCCATGCGACACCGGGCAGCCACCGGTCGCGGCGGCGCCGCCGAGCGATGGCGTGGAGGTTGTGGCGAGAGGCCTGTTGCGACGGTGGGGCGTGGTGTTCTGGCGGCTGCTGGCGCGCGAGGCGGATTGGCTGCCGCCGTGGCGTGAGCTGCTCGCCTGCTACCGCCGCCTGGAGGCGCGCGGCGAGATCCGTGGCGGGCGCTTCGTCGCGGGCTTCTCGGGCGAGCAGTTCGCGGTGCCGGAGGCGGTCGGGCTGTTGCGCCAGATGCGTCGCCGGCCCCGCGAGGCCGCGTACGTGTCCCTGTCTGCGGCCGATCCGCTCAACCTGCTCGGCATTCTGACTCCGGGGCCGCGGCTGGCGGCGCTCGCCGGCAACCGCGTGCTCTACCGCGACGGACTGCCCGTGGCAAGTCTCGCGGGCGGCGAGCTGCGCTTTCTCGAGACGCTCGATCCGGCTGCGCAATGGGAGGCCCGCAATGCGCTCCTGCGCCGCCCCGTGCCGGCGGCGCTCACCGACATCGTCTGAGCGGCCGTACCGCACCGGAGTCCGCGCGGTTTTGAGCGCGGGGGCGATCCGAGGGATCGGTCTTGGACACTCGCCGCCGAAGCCGCCGGTACGAGCGGCCGCGAAGCTGGTAAAATTTGCCTTTTTATACCGCGTCCGGCCCGCGCCGGGCACGAAGGATATCCATGGCACTGAAGATCATGATTCTCGGGGCGAACGGCTTCATCGGCAGCGCGCTCACCAGCGCGATCCTGCGCGAGCGCGACTGGGAGGTCTACGGCATCGACCTCTCCGACAACAAGCTCGGCGAGCTCCCCAGGAACGAGCGCTTCCACTTCGTCGAAGGCGACATCACCATCAACAAGGAATGGGTGGAGTACCACGTCAAGAAGTGCGACGTGGTGATGCCGCTGGTGGCCATCGCGAATCCGGCGCAGTACGTGACCCATCCGCTGAAGGTCTTCGAGCTCGACTTCGAGGCCAACGTCGATGTGGTGCGCCACTGCGTCAAGTACGGCAAGCGCCTGATCTTCCCCTCGACATCCGAGGTGTACGGCATGTCCCCGGATGCGGTGCTCGATGAGGAGTCGAGCCCGCTCGTCTACGGCCCGATCAACAAGCAGCGCTGGATCTACGCCGCCTCCAAGCAGCTGCTCGACCGGGTGATCTACGCCTACGGGGTGCGCGATGGCCTCGATTACACGCTGTTCCGCCCGTTCAACTTCATCGGGCCCAATCTCGACAACATCGAGGAGCCCAAGGAGGGCAGCTCGCGCGTGTTCACCCAGTTCCTCTCCAACGTGCTCTACCGCCGGCCCATCAAGCTGGTCGACGGTGGGCGGCAGAAGCGCTCGTTCACCTACATCGACGATGCGATCGAATGTCTGCTCACCATCATCGAGAACAAGGACGGGCGGGCCTCGCGCGGGATCTTCAATATCGGCAATCCGGGCAATTGCGTCTCGATCCGCGAGCTCGCCGAGCGCACCATCGCGATCGCGCAGGAGTTCCCGGAGCTGCGCGAGGTGGCGAGGGCGACCGAGATCATCGAAGTCTCGGCCGGGGAGTACTACGGCAAGTATTACCAGGACATCCAGGTGCGCGTGCCGGCGATCGAGGCGGCGCGGCGCGTGCTCGGCTGGAGTCCGAGCACGGACCTCGACACGGCGGTCCGCCGCACCATCGACTACTACGTCAAGCTCGGCAGCTTCAGCGGCCGCGCCGGCGAGCAATCGAGTCTGTGAGGCGGCGCGGCTGCGCAGCGCGATCGGCCGGGCGCTCAAGAGCATGATGTTTTTGCGGCCTCCGGGACCGTTCCCCCGGGCGTCCGGGCTCGCGATGACCGATCCCGGGGTGTTCCTCGCAAGCGTGAGTGCTCGAGGACGCTCCCGGGCCAGGCTTCGGCGCGTCCCGGCATCCGTCACTCAAGGGCGGGCTCGGGCCCGGGTCCGGCCGGGCGATTCAGTCACCATGCGAGGCAGGGCGAAGCCATGAACGGAGCGCGTACCGGGTTCAGGTGGTGGGCGTGGGTGCTGCTGGCGGCGTGCTGGCTCGTCACGATACAGGTGCGCCCCATGCTCGATCCGGACGAGGGCCGCTATGCCGAGATCCCGCGCGAGATGCTCGTCAGCGGCAACTGGGTGACCCCGAGGCTCGATGGGCTGAAGTACTTCGAGAAGCCGGCGCTGCAGTATTGGGCCACCGCCAGCGTGTACTCCGTGTTCGGGGTCAGCAACTGGTCCTCGCGCATCTGGACGGTGGGACTCGGATTCGGCTGCCTCGCGCTCATCTACGCGTGGCTGGCGCGGCTCTACGATCGGCGCTCGGCGATGACGGCGGTGGCGCTGCTTGCGATGAGCCCGTACTTCGGTGTCATCGGCCATCTCGATCTGCTCGATGCCGGCCTGACGTTCTGGCTGACCGCCATGGTGCTCGCGTACACGCGCGCGCAGTGCGCCGAGCCGGGCTCGGGCGCGGAGCGCAACTGGATGCTGCTGTCCTGGGCGACGGCGGCGCTCGCCTTGCTCACCAAGGGGCTGGAGGTGTACGTGCTCTCGGGGCTGGCGCTGATCGCCTATACGGTGCTCGAGCGCGACGCGCGGCCGTGGCGGCGCCTGCACGCGGGGCTCGGGGTGCCGCTGATGGTGGCGATCGGGGCGCCTTGGCTCATCCTCGTGTCGGTGCGCAACCCGAGTTTCGCCCACTACTTCTTCATCGATCAGCACTTCGAGCGCTTCCTCACCGATCGGGCGAGGCGGATCGAGCCGTGGTGGTATTTCATAGCGCTGCTGGTGGCCGGGGCCTTCGCCTGGCTCGTGCCGCTCGCGCGCGCGGCACGCTCGGCATGGCGCGAGGCCGGCCCGGTACCTCAATTCAAGCCGCTGAAGTTTCTGCTGCTGTACTCCGTCCTGACGGTGGTGTTCTTTTCCTTCTCCGACTCGAAGCTTGCGACTTACATCCTGCCGGTGTTCCCGCCGCTCGCGGCGCTGACGGGCGTGGTGGTGGCAAAGCGTCCCGGGAGCCTGGAGCGCGCGGCCCGGGCCGCCGCGGGACTGACGCTGTTCGTGGCCGGCGGACTGCTCGTGTATTCACACCACCGCAACGGCCTCATCCCCGCCGCCGCGATCGCCTGGGCGGTCGCGGCGGCGCTCGCCGCCCTGATCGCGCTGGCGGTCTCCTGGGGACGCCGCCGATCCCTCACCTTGCCGGCCGGGGCCACGGCGGCAGCACCGGGCGGGCTCATCCGCCCGCTCGTCTTCGCACTCATGTTCATCTTCGCGTGGCAGGCGCTGCTGTGTGAGTACACGGTGATTCCTCCGTCCCGCTCGGCGTATCAGCTGGTCCAGCAGATCAAGCGCGACGTGCATCCGGACACGGCGCTCTACAGCGTCGGCCAGTATCGCCAGACCATCCCACCCTACCTGCACCGGCTGCTCACCCTGGTGGGTTACAAGGGCGAGCTCGGCTTCGGCGAGCGTCTTCAGCCGGGGCTCATGACCGCCACGCCTCGGCAGTTCGTGCAGCGCTGGGACGGGAGCCACGATGCCATCGCCTTCTTCAGCCCACAGACCTGGCGGAAATACCGCGAGCAGGGATTGCCGGGACGGGTGCTCGCGCAGGACAGTTTCACCGTGGCGGTGAGCCGGACATGAGGTGGGGCGCCTTCGCGTTTCTCTTCGGCGGCGTGCTGCTCAATGCATTCGCCCAGCTTGCCCTCAAGGCGTCCACCGATGTCACCGGCCCGCTGGTGGGCGGGGAGGGCTCGATCGTGAGGCGCCTGCTCGAGCTCGCGAGCGTGCCCTGGCTGTGGGTGGCACTCTCCCTTTATGGGGTGTCCGTGATCGTGTGGCTCATCGGCCTCTCGCGGGTGCCGGTGAGCCAGGCCTATCCGCTCCTGTCGCTCGGCTATGTCATCATGATAGGCCTCGCCTGGTGGCTGTTCGGCGAGGTGCCTACCGTGCAGCGCGTGGTGGGAGTCCTCGTGATCATGTTCGGCGTGGTGCTGGTGGCGCGCTCCTGAGGCGCCGGGATCGAGACAGGATGCGACAATGAAGCCGATGTTGCCGTTCACCCGCCCGAGCATCGACGAGCAGACCCTTCAGGAAGTGCTCGAGGTGCTGCGCTCGGGCTGGCTGGCGAGCGGCCCGAAGGTCAAGGCATTCGAGGCGGCGCTGGCGGATTACTTCGGCGGCCGGCCGGTGCGCACCCAGACCTCGGCCACCGCCAGCCTCGAGCATGCGCTGCTCGTGTGCGGCATCGGCGCCGGGGACGAGGTGATCGTCCCGGCGATGAGCTTCGTTGCCACGGCCAACGTCGTGGCGCGAGTGGGAGCGCGTCCGGTGTTCGTCGATGTGGAGCTGGACTCTCGCAACATCGACCTCGAGCAGGTCGAGGCGGCCATCACCCCGCGCACGCGCGCCATCCTGCCCGTGCATTTCGCGGGGCTGCCGGTGGATCAGGACAGGCTCTATGCCATCGCCGAGCGCCACCGGCTGCGGGTAATCGAGGACGCCGCGCAGGCCATCGGCGCCTCCTACCACGGCCGGCGCATCGGCAGCTTCGGCGATCTGGTGTGCTTCAGCTTTCATCCCAACAAGAACATCACCTCCATCGAGGGCGGCGCGGTGGTCGGAGGCTCCCCTGAGGAGGTGCGCGAGCTCGAGCTGCACCGCTTCCACGGGCAGGTGAAAAGCGGGCCCGACGAGTTCGATACCCTGTTCGCGGGCGGCAAGGCGAACCTCTCGGATGTCGCCGCGTGCATCGGCCTCGGGCAGCTGAAGCGCCTGGAGGAGTTCACCGCGCGCCGCCGCGTGCTCGCGGCCCGCTACTTTGAGCGGTGGGCGCAGGATCCGCCGCTGCGCTTGCCGGCGCGCGGTGAGGAAGGACACAACTGGCACATGCTCACGGCACTGCTGCCGCTCGAGCGCCTGAGGCTCACGCGGCGGCAGTTCATCGAAGCCATGGCCGAGCGCGGCATCGGCGTCGGCGTGCACTATCCGGCCATGCACCTGTTCAGCGCGTATCGCGCGATGGGGTATCACGAGGGACAATTCCCGAACGCCGAGCGCATCGGCCGCGAGACCGTGACGCTGCCGCTCTTTCCGGCCATGGAGCTCGCCGATGTCGATCGTGTCGTGCAGGCCGCGACGGATATCCTGAGGGAGGCAACGCGTTGAGCGCCACCGTCTCGGTCATCATCCCCGTCTACAACGAGGAGGCCGGTCTGGGCCCGCTCTTCGAGCGGCTCTATCCGGTGCTCGATGCGCTCGGGCGCCCCTACGAGGTGATCTTCGTCGATGACGGCAGCCGGGACCGCTCCGCGGCGCTGCTGCGCGAGCAGTTCGAGCGCCGGCCGGATGTCACTCGGGTTGTCCTGCTCACCCGCAACGCCGGGCAGCACATGGCGATCCTTGCCGCCTTCGCGCAATCGCGCGGCGACTATGTCATCACGCTCGATGCGGACCTGCAGAACCCGCCCGAGGAGATCGGCAAGCTGGTGAGGGCGATGGATGAGGGCGCGGACTATGTCGGCACCATCCGCATGCGGCGCAAGGATGTCTACTGGCGCAAGGCCGCCTCGCGCCTGATGAACCGGATTCGCGAGCGCACCACGCGCATCCGCATCACCGACCAGGGCTGCATGCTGCGCGGCTATCACCGCAGCATCGTCGATGCCATCAACCGCTGCGTGGAAGTGAGCACTTTCGTGCCGGCGCTCGGCTACACCTTCGCACGCCACCCGGTGGAGATCGAGGTGGCGCACGCCGAGCGCTCCGCGGGCGAGTCGAAGTACTCGATCTACCGGCTGATCCGCCTGAACTTCGACCTGTTGACGGGCTTTTCCGTGGTGCCGCTGCAAATCTTCACCATGGTGGGCATGGTGGTCGCGCTGATCTCGCTCGCCTTCGTGGCGGTGCTCGCGTTCCAGCGCATCTTTATCGGCCCGGAAGTGCAGGGCGTGTTCACCCTGTTTGGTCTCGCGTTCTTCTTCATCGGCGTGCTGCTGGTGAGCGTCGGGGTGGTGGGCGAGTATGTCGGGCGCATCTACGAGCAGGTGCGCCAGCGCCCCCGCTACACCATCGCCGCGGTGCTGGAAGAGGGGGGGCTCGCCGGGAGCGAGGACTTCGACCGCGATACGCTGCAGCCGGTGCCCAAATCGCTCGATCACACGGAAATGCTCCGCGCCGAGCACGAGGTGGGCGAGCCGCAAAGCGGGGAGCGGGCGGACAGGGTGGCGCGCATGCGCGCCACCGGTGGGCAGGATGATCGTACCGGACCGGGCGAGCGCCGGGGACAGCAGAGCGCAATGGCCGCGGCGCCGCGCCCGCATCGCGGCGGCGGGGAGCGTCGGTGATGAGCGCTCGGGCGGTGGTGTTCGCCTACCACGACGTCGGGGTGCGTTGCCTCAAGACGCTGCTTTCGGCCGGGCTCGAGGTGCCCCTGGTCGTGACAGTGAGGGACGATCCCGGCGAGACCCGGTGGTTCGCGAGCGTCGCCGATACGGCCCGTGACTGCGCTCTGCCGGTCATCGCCCCCGATGAGGCCAACACGGCGCAGATCGAGGAGCGGGTGGCGCAGGCGAAGCCGGATTTTCTCTTCTCGTTCTACTATCGCTCCATGCTGGGCGAGCCGCTGCTCTGCCGTGCCCGGCGCGGGGCCCTCAATATCCACGGATCGCTGCTGCCGAAGTACCGGGGGCGGGCTCCCGTCAACTGGGCCGTCTTGAACGGCGAGCGCGAGACGGGTGCCACGCTGCACCACATGGTGGCCCGGGCCGATGCCGGCGACATCGTCGATCAACTCGCCGTGCCCATTCTCGCCGACGACGATGCGCGCGAAGTGTTCGCCAAGGTGACCGTCGCCGCCGAGATCGTGCTCGCGCGCTCGCTTCCGGCGCTGCTCGAGGGCAGCGCGCCGCGCCGTCCGCAGCCGATCGAGCCCGGGCAGTACTTCGGGCGGCGCCGGCCCGAGGACGGACGCATCGAATGGATGTGGCCCGCCGTGCGCGTTCACAACCTCGTGCGGGCCGTCGCCCCGCCGTTTCCCGGCGCGTTCACCGACGCCGGGGGCAAGCGATTGTGGATTCATCGCACGCGCGTGCAGGAGACGGACGGCCCGCCCGGGCCGGCTACCCTGTTTGGCGAGCGGGATGCCTGTTATGCGGCGTGCGGGGGCGGGGGTGTGCTGAGGATTCTGGCGGCGGCCGACGAGAACGGGCCGCTCGACCTGGCCCAAATGGCCCGCGAGTGGCAGATGAAACCCCTCCGGTTGGGGTGATCGCTTTCCCGGTGAGGTGCCGAGCTGCATGAGCACGATCGCCCTCAAGATCGATGCCGATACCTATCGAGGGACGCTCGAGGGCGTTCCGCGACTGGCGAGCGCACTGGAGCGCGCCGGAGCGAAGGCGACGTTCCTCTTCAGTCTGGGGCCCGATCACACGGGGCGGGCAATCAAACGCGTGTTCCGGCGCGGCTTTCTCGGCAAAGTGCGCCGCACCTCCGTCGTGAGTCACTACGGCCTTCGGACGCTTCTTTACGGAGTGCTCCTGCCGGGTCCGCACATCGGCAGGCGCTGCGCCGGGGTGATGCGGGAGGTGGCTCGGCGCGGTTTCGAGGTGGGTATCCACACCTATGACCACATCAAGTGGCAGGACGGGGTGGCGCGGGCGGGCAGGGCGTGGACGAGCCGGCAACTCGATCTCGCCCGGGAAGAGTTTGTGCGCGTGTTCGGGCGTGCGCCCGAGACGCACGGGGCGGCCGGCTGGCAGGTGAACCGCTCGGTGCCGGAGCTCGAGGCGGCGATGGGGCTGCACTACGCCTCGGATACGCGCGGGACGGGACCTTTCGTCCCGGTCGTGGAGGGCAAGGAAATCGCCGTCCCGCAGCTGCCGACTACGCTGCCGACGCTCGATGAGCTGATCGGGCGGGAGGACCTCGCAGGCGCGGACCCCGTCGATCACCTGCTGGCGTTGACCGAGGGGGCGGGGGACCAGGTGTTCACGCTGCACGCCGAGCTCGAGGGGGGCGAGTATCTTCCCGGCTTCGAGCGGCTGCTGCGCGAGTGGCGAGTGAGGGGGCATCGTCTGACGGATCTCGCGACCTACGCCGCCGCGCTCGATTCTCGGCGTCTGCCGCGCTGCACGATCGAGGCGGGGACGGTGGCGGGGAGGTCGGGGATGCTGGCGGTGCAGGGTGAATCGCAATGGCAGGTCTGATGCGTCGGCCTTGTGCGCTGCGCCAACCATCGCTTCGCCGCCGGCGAAGCGTCCTGACATAGAGGCGGAGGCTTTTCGACCATGACCCTACCCACCATGATGACGGCGATCGAGATCGCCGAGCCCGGTCCTGCGCAGGCGCTGCGCGCGGTGCAGCGGCCGGTGCCGGAAGTCGGCCCGGACGAGGTGTTGATTCGCGTGGCGGCCGCCGGCGTCAATCGACCGGACGTGCAGCAGCGCATGGGACACTATCCGCCGCCGCCGGGAGTGACCGACATCCCGGGGCTCGAAGTGGCGGGGGAGGTGGTGCGGGTGGGCGCCACGGTGCGGGAGCCGGCGGTGGGATCACGCGTTTGTGCCCTGGTGGCCGGCGGAGGCTATGCCGAGTACGCAGTGGCACCGGCGGTGCAGTGCCTGCCCGTGCCGGGGACGTTCTCGCTGGAGGAGGCGGCCGTCCTACCCGAGACGGTATTCACCGTTTTCTACAACGTCTTTCAGCGATCGCGCCTGCGCCCGGGGGAGTGGCTGCTGGTGCACGGGGGCTCGAGCGGCATCGGAGTCACGGCGATCCTGCTGGCCAAAGCCTATGGTGCGCGCGTCATCGTGACCGCCGGCAGCGCCGAGAAATGCGCCGCGTGTCGCGCGCTCGGCGCGGACGTTGCCATCGACTACAAGCGCGAGGACTTCGTCGCGGCCACCCTGGCGGCAACCGAGGGACGGGGAGCAGACGTCATCCTGGACATGGTGGGCGGCGAGTACGCGGCCCGCGACATCGCCGCCGCGGCGGTGGAGGGCCGCATCGCGATCATCGCGACCCAGGGCGGTCGGGAGGCGAAGATCGACTTGAGGCAGCTGATGCTCAAGCGCCTGATGTTGGGCGGCAGCACGTTGCGCCCCCAGTCCGCGGACGCCAAGGGCAGGCTCGCCGCGGCGCTGCGCGAGAAGATCTGGCCGCTCATCGAGTCAAGATCCCTGCGTCTGCCCATCCACGCGAGTTTCCCGCTCGCACAGGCCGCCCAGGCGCATGCGCTGATGGAATCCGGCACCCACATCGGCAAGATCGTGCTGCGGACCTAACGCAGAGGCAGCTCCGTCGTGCGGGTGACGGTGCGCATGGCGAAGCTCGAGTGCACGCGCACCACGCTCGGCAGGCGCGTGAGGTGCTGGCTGTGGATGCGCTCGAAGTCGGCGAGGTCGGCCACCACGACACGCAGCAGGTAGTCGTGCTCGCCCGTCATGAGGTAGCACTCCATGACCTGGGGGATCTTGCGCACGGCGGCCTCGAAGGCCGTGAGGCCCGACTGGCTCTGCCGGTCGAGGGTGATGCTCACGAACACGTTGACCGGGTAGCCGCACTTCTGCTGGTTGAGGAGGGCGGTGTAACCCTCGATGAGGCCGGCCTCCTCGAGAGCCTTCACCCGGCGCAGGCAGGCCGATTCCGAGAGGCTCACCTCTCCGGCGAGCTTCGCATTGGTGATGCGCGCGTCCTGCTGCAGACGGCGAAGGATGGCGTGATCGTAGCGATCGAGTTCCATATGTGCAATATTCTGCCATATCTCGCTTGATTTTCTGCAGAATCCGCCAATGCCGGCGCCCGCCGGTCCGGCATTTCGCAAGTTCCCTCCACCCCCTCTTTCTAAGCTGTTCCCCGGTCTTCAACTGGGGGAAATGCACCCATGCGTATCGGTGTTCCGCGCGAGATCAAGGTTCATGAGTATCGGGTCGGGCTCGTCCCCGCGGGGGTGCGCGAGCTCACCGCCGCCGGCCACGAAGTGCTGATCGAGACCGGCGCAGGAGCCGGCATCGGCATCACGGACGTCGAATACCGGACGGCGGGCGCAGCCATCGCCGATGGCGCGGCCGAGATCTTCGAGCGCTCCGACCTGGTGGTGAAGGTCAAGGAGCCCCAGCCGGGCGAATGCGCCATGCTTCGCTCCGGGCAGGTGCTCTTCACCTACCTGCACCTGGCGCCGGACCCGCACCAGGCGCGCGCGCTGATGAAATCCGGCGCCATCGCCATCGCCTACGAGACCGTGACCCGTCACGGCACGCTGCCCCTGCTCACGCCGATGAGCGAGGTCGCCGGCCGCATGTCCGTGCAAGTCGGCGCCAACTGTCTGCTGAAAGCCGAGGGCGGGCGCGGAGTGCTGCTCGGCGGGGTGCCGGGGGTGCCACCGGGGAAGGTCGTGATCCTCGGCGGCGGTGTGGCCGGTACGCACGCGGCGCAGATGGCTGTGGGCCTGCACGCCGATGTGACCGTGGTCGACCGCTCGGTCGAGCGGCTACGGGAGCTCTCGGCACAGTTCGGCTCCTCGCTGCGCACCGCGTACTCGACCACTGAGGCCATCGAGCGGCTGGTCAAGGACGCCGACCTCGTGATCGGCGCGGTGCTGATCGCCGGCGCCGCGGCGCCGAAGCTGGTGACGCGGGCCATGCTCTCGAGCATGCAGCCCGGATCGGTGCTGGTCGACATCTCCATCGATCAGGGCGGCTGCTTCGAGACCAGCCGGCCGACCACTCACGCCGAGCCGACCTTCCTCGTCGACGGGGTCGTGCATTATTGCGTCGCCAACATGCCGGGCGCCGTGGCGCGCACCTCGACATTCGCCCTGACCAATGCGACGCTCCCCTATGTCAGGATGCTGGCCGATCGTGGTTGGAAAGCGGCGCTCGCGCAGGATGCGGGCTTCGCGGCGGGGCTCAACGTGCACGCGGGCGGCATCACCCATCCGGCGGTGGCCCAGGCGCTCGGCGTGCCGCTCGCCGCCTCGCCCGTCGGAGGCGGTTAACTGCATGTAACTTCTGGCGCAACGGCCGCTCCTGCCGGTAGGCTACGGGGCGCCTCGCGCGGGTGAATCGGATCGAGTCACTCCGCGGGGCGCTTCCCAACTACGAGGAGCCCCCATGCGACCGAGAAAGCTAGTCCTGGCGCTCACCTTGCTGGCGCTCTGCGGCACCGCGTTTGCCAAGCCCGTCACCTACGTGTGCGATCCCGCGCATACCCATCCCAGCTTCGCGGCGGATCACCTCGGCGGCCTGTCCGTCTGGCGCGGAATGTTCACCCGGACGCGGTGCACCATCGTCATGAACCGCCAGGCCCGCACGGGCACGGTGCATGTGACCGTGGAGACCGCCTCGGATGACTTCGGCAACAGGCAGCTCGACAAGGACGCACGGACCATCCCGACATTGCTCGATACGGCCCGCTACCCGATCGCCACGTACGTCGGGCGCCTGGCGGACTTCGTGCACGGCTCGCCCACCCGGGTGATCGGCAGGTTCACCCTGCACGGGGTGACCCGGCCGCTCACGCTCACCATCCGCCACTTCGAGTGCAAGGAAATCCCGATGTTCCACCAGTACCGCTGCGGGGCGGATGCCATCTCGGAGTTCGATCGGGCCAAGTACGGCATGACCTTCGGCAAGGCGTTCGGTTTCCAGATGTGGGTGCGCCTGAAGATCCAGGTCGAGGCCGTGAGACAGAAGTGAGCGTGAGAGCCTAATCACATAGCCCGAAGATCTGGCCCCCGGAGCAGCTTCGGACGGTCTGCGGGGCGGTGTATTGTGTAGACTGCACGCACCGTCGTGAAGGATATGCGCATGTCTCACATCGCCGACGCCGACTTGCTCGAAGCCCTGCTGGGGGTGGCCCACACGGCCGGCCGTGCCGCCCACGCGGTCTACGAGAGCGAGTTCGCGGTCGAGCACAAGGCGGACCAGTCTCCGGTCACCGAGGCCGACCGCGCCTCGGAGGCGATCATCCTCGAGCACCTCGCGCGCCTCGCGCCGGACATCCCGGTGGTGGCCGAGGAGTCGGTCGCGGCCGGGCATATCCCCGAAGTCGGCGAGGCGTTCTTCCTGGTCGATCCGCTGGATGGCACGAAGGAGTTCATCCACCGGCGCGGCGAGTTCACCGTCAATATCGCACTCATCCGGCACCGGCGGCCCGTGCTCGGCGTGGTCTACTCCCCGGTTGGCGCAATGCTCTATGCCGGCGATGCCGCCGCCGGGGAGGCCTTCCGCTGCCACCATCCCACCGGTGAGGCGACGCCCGGGTCACGCGAGAGCCTGCACGTGCGGCCGGTCCCCGCGGAGGGTGTGACCGCCGTGGTGTCGCGTTCGCACTCCACCCCGGAAACGGAAACCTATCTGCGCCAGTACACCGTGCGCCGCCGTGTCTCCGTCGGCTCCTCGCTGAAGTTCTGCCTGGTGGCCGCGGGCGAGGCCGATCTGTATCCGCGGCTCGGCCCGACCATGGAGTGGGACACCGCCGCCGGGCACGCGGTGCTCGAGGCGGCGGGCGGCCGGGTGCTCGCCCCGGGCGGGGGGCCGCTGCTGTACGGCAAGCCACAGTTCCGCAACCCCTTCTTCATCGCCGGCGGGCCGCTCGAGCTCGCCCCGTTGCCGGCCTGATCGCTCATGAGCATGACCACCCCGTCCCGAGCGCGGCTCTCGCAGCACCTGCGGCGCCTGGAGGCCGAGTCGATCGGCATCCTGCGCGAAGTGGCCGCCGAGTTCCGCAATCCCGTGATGCTCTATTCCATCGGCAAGGACTCCGGGGTCATGCTGCATCTGGCTTTGAAGGCGTTCTATCCCTCCAAGCCGCCGTTTCCGCTGCTGCACGTCGATACGGGCTGGAAGTTCCGCGACATGATCCGCCATCGTGATGAGATCGCGAAGCGCTATGAGGTGAAGCTTCTGGTGCACACCAATCAGGAGGGGCTCGCGCGCGGCATCAATCCGATCACCTCCGGCTCCCAGCTCCATACCCAGGTGATGAAGACCGAGGCGCTGAAGCAGGCGCTCGACAAATGGGGCTTCGATGCCGCCTTCGGCGGCGCGCGGCGCGATGAGGAGAAGAGCCGTGCGAAGGAGCGCATCTTCTCCTTTCGCTCCGCAGGGCACGTCTGGGACCCGCGCAACCAGCGCCCGGAGCTGTGGAATCTCTACAACACCAGGATCAGCCAGGGCGAGACGATCCGCGTATTTCCGCTTTCGAACTGGACGGAGCTCGACATCTGGCAGTACACGCGCGCCGAGGACATCCCGGTCGTGCCGCTGTATTTCGCCGCTGCGCGGCCCGTGCTCGAGCGTGACGGCCAGCTCATCATGCGCGATGACGAGCGCATGCCCTTGAAGCCCGGTGAGGTCGAGCGCGTGCGCATGGTGCGCTTCCGCTCGCTCGGGTGCTATCCGCTCTCGGCCGCGATCGAGAGCACCGCCGCCACGCTCGATGAGATCATCGCCGAGATGCTCGCGACGCGCACCTCGGAGCGCTCGGGCCGGCTGATCGACACCGACGAGGCGGCCTCCATGGAGAAGAAGAAACGTGACGGGTATTTCTGAGGAGTCGCTGTCATGACCTCAGGCGCGCACCCGCAAGTGACGGCGGGTACGGGCGGCACGGGCGGGCCGGAGAAGGGGCTGCTGCGCTTTCTCACCTGCGGGTCGGTGGACGACGGCAAGTCGACGCTCATCGGCCGGCTGCTCTACGACACCCGCCTCATCCACGAGGATCAGCTGGCCGCGCTCGAGCGCGACAGCCGCAAACACGGCACCACGGGCGAGGAGCTCGATCTCGCGCTGCTCGTCGATGGCCTTCAGGCCGAGCGCGAGCAGGGCATCACCATCGATGTGGCGTACCGGTTCTTCTCGACGCCGCGCCGCGCCTTCATCGTGGCGGACACCCCGGGGCACGAGCAGTACACGCGCAACATGGCCACCGGGGCCTCCAATTCGCAGGCGGCCGTGATCCTGATCGATGCGCGCAAAGGCGTGCTCACCCAGACTCGCCGGCACAGCTACATCTGCTCACTGCTCGGCATCAAGCACGTGGTGCTCGCGGTCAACAAGATCGACCTCGCGGACTACTCCGCAGAGCGCTTCCACCACATCGTGGCCGACTACCTGGGGTTCGCCCAGGCGCTGCAGTTCAGCTCGATCACGCCCGTTCCGCTCTCGGCCCGCTACGGCGACAACGTCATCCACCGCTCCGGGCACATGCGCTGGTACGAGGGGCCGACGCTGATCGAGCACCTGGAGGCCCTCGATGTGACCGAGGGGCCGGATGAGAAGCCGTTCCGCTTCCCCGTGCAGTGGGTGAATCGTCCCAACCTCGACTTCCGCGGCTTCTCCGGCACGGTGGCCTCGGGTGTGGTGCGGCCGGGTGATCGGGTGGTGGTGGCCGGCTCGGGCCGGGAGAGCGCCGTTGCGCGCATCGTCACGGCGGACGGGGATCTGGCTGAGGCGCGCGCGGGCGATGCGGTCACGCTCACTCTCACCGAGGAGGTGGACGTCGCCCGGGGCGATGTCCTCGCCCACTCGCACGAGCGACCCGAGGTGGTCGATCAGTTCGCCGCGCAGGTGCTGTGGATGATCGAGGAGCCGATGCTGCCCGGGCGCTCCTACCTCATGCGCATCGGCACCCGGTTCGTGCCGGCGCGGGTCACCAGCCTCAAGCACAAGACCGACGTCAACACGCTCGAGCACATCGCCGCCAGGACGCTCGCGATCAACGAGATCGGCTTCTGCAATCTCAGCACGGCGGGCCCGGTGGCCTTCGATCCCTACGGCGAGAACCACGAGACCGGCGCCTTCGTTCTGATCGACCGCTTCACCCACCAAACCGCCGGCGCGGGCATGATCAGCTTCGGCCTGCGCCGCGCGACCAACATCCACCGCCAGGCGCTGCTCGTCGACAAGGCGACGCGCATGCGCCTGAACGGCCACCGGCCGGCGATTCTGTGGTTCACGGGCCTCTCGGGCTCGGGCAAGAGCACCATCGCCAACATCGTCGAGCGCGAGCTGCATGTCCTCGGCGTGCATACCTACATGCTGGACGGCGACAACGTGCGCCACGGCCTGAACCGCGACCTCGGCTTCACCGATGCGGACCGGGTGGAGAACATCCGTCGCGTGGGCGAGGTCGCCCGGCTCTTCGTCGATGCCGGGGCGATCGTGCTGTGCTCGTTCATCTCGCCATTCCGGGCCGAGCGGCGCATGGTGCGCGAGTTGGTGGAGGCGGGCGAGTTCATCGAGATCTTCGTCGACACCCCGATCGAGGAGTGTCAGCGGCGGGACCCCAAGGGCCTGTATGCCCGGGCTCTCGCGGGCAAGATCAAGCACTTCACCGGCATCGATTCCCCCTACGAGGTCCCCGAGAGCCCCGAGATCGTGCTGGACACGGGCTTGGGCCCGGAGCAGGCGGCGCAAGGTGTGCTCGGTGCGCTGCGCGAGCGGCACATCATCGGCTGATGATCGCGTGGGGCGGGCGCTGTACCGGAGAGCCGCCCGATGAAGGCGCAAATGACACCGGGAAGCTCTCCTGGAGCCTTGCCCATGAAGACGGAAGTGGTGCCGGGAAGCGGATACGGTACCATCGCCCGATCGCCCCACGAATAAGCGCCATGGCTACAAACTACCGTCTCGAGGCCGATGTGGCCGTGCTGCAGATCGACAATCCGCCGGTCAACGCGCTCAGTCTCCCGGTTCGCGCGGGGTTGGTGGAAGGGATCCGCAGGGCCGCTGCGGACGGGGCCGTCAAGGGCATTGTCATCGGCGCCAGGGGGAGCTTTCCGGCCGGCGCCGACATCAACGAGATCGCCAGCGGGCTGGCGTTCGCACCTCCGATCCTGCTCGATGTGCAGGCCGAGATGGAATCGGCCGGCAAGCCCATCGTGGCGGCCATCTGCGGCACCGCCCTCGGCGGCGGGTTCGAGCTGGCTCTCACCTGCCACGCGCGGGTGGCCTCGCCCGACGCGAGGATGGGGCTGCCGGAAGTGAAGCTCGGGTTGATTCCGGGGGCGGGCGGCACGCAACGCTTTACGCGCCTGGCGGGCCCCGAGGCGGCGCTGGAGGCGATCACATCGGGGATGCATCTGCCGGCGGCCCGCGCGTTGGATCTGGGGCTGATCGATGCGATCGCCGCCGATCCGCTCGCCGAGGCGGCCGTGTTGGCGCGCTCGCTCGCGAGCTCGGGTGCGCCGCTGCGCCTCGCGAGCGAGCGCACGGACAAGATCATGGGAGTCGATCCGGGGCTGATTGCCGCCTGGAGAGAGAAGCTCGCGAAGAGATACCGCGGTCAGCTCGCGCCCCTTCGCGCCTGCGATGCCATCGAGGCGGCCTGTACCCGGGAGCGCGCCGAAGCGTTCAAGCTCGAGCGGCAATACTATCTCGAGTGCCGGGAAAGCCCGCAGCGCAGGGCCCTGATGCACGTCTTTCACGCGGAGCGGGAGGCGAGAAAGATCCCCGGCGTGGGCGCGGATCTCGCGCCGCAGCCTATCCGGCGCGCCGCGGTGATCGGCTCCGGCACGATGGGGGGCGGCATCGCCATGTGCTTCGCCGGCGCCGGCATCCCCGTGACCTTGTTGGACGTATCGCGCGAGAGCCTCGAGCATGGCCTCGCCGGGATCCGCGAACGCTACGCCGCCTCCGTGGCGCGCGGGCGCCTCACCCAGGAGAAGGTGGAGTGGGCGCTGTCGCTCATCGGGACGAGCACCGAGTACGAGGCATTGGCGAATGTCGACATCGCCATCGAGGCGGTGTTCGAGGATCCCGCGCTCAAGCGTGAGATCTTCGCGAAGCTCGACCGCCATGCGCCCGCGCACGCCATCCTGGCCACCAACACCTCCTCGCTCGACATCGACATGATCGCCGCGGCGACCTCGCGCCCGCAGCAGGTGGTCGGGACGCACTTTTTCAGTCCCGCCCATGTCATGAAGCTCATGGAAAATGTCCGCGGCGCGCAAACCTCCCCGCAGACCCTCGCCACGGTGATGGCGCTCGCGCGCACGCTCGGCAAGATTCCGGTGCTCGCCGGCAATTGCGACGGGTTCATCGGCAACCGCATGCTGCAGTACTACGGTGCGGAGGCGGAGCGGTTGCTCGAGGAGGGTGCCAGCCCCGAGCAGGTCGACCGGGTGATCGAGGCGTTCGGCTTCGCAATGGGGCCGCTCGCCATGCGCGATCTGTCCGGCAACGACGTCGGCTGGGCCATCCGGCGCAACCGCAGGCTTCCTCCCGATGAGCGCTGGTCGCCCATCCTGCAGAGGATGGTTGAGGAGGGGCGGCTCGGCCAGAAGAGCGGCCGAGGCTTCTACCGATACGAGGGTGGCGCGCGCCGCGCCGATCCGCAGGCGCTGGCTCTCATCGAGGGGGTCTCGCGCGAGCTCGGGATCGAGCGCCGGGAGATCCCCGATGAGGAGATCCTGGCGCGGCTGCTGCATCCCCTGGTCAATGAGGGGGCGAAGATCCTGGAGGAGGGGATCGCTTTGCGCGCCGGCGACATCGACATCGTCTACATCAATGGCTACGGTTTTCCTTCCTACAAGGGCGGACCGATGTTCTGGGCTCAGCAGGAGGGGCTTGGCAAGGTCGTGCAGACCATGGAGAAGCTGGCCTCGAGCCACGGGCACCGCTGGCTGCCGGCCAAGCACCTGAGGCAGGCGGCAGAGCAGGGAAGCTGGGCATCATAAGAGGTGGGTGGACCGGGGGCGCCCCGGTCCGGGTCTGGGGCTGGAAGATGCCGCTTGACTGGAGAATAAAATGAACGTATGTTTCAAACAAATGTTTTAGACATGGATCAGGCGAAACCATCCATCCCCATCGGGCAGGCCGGTGCCTCCGAGCCGAAGTACTCCGACACGGCCATCCGCATCCTCGATGCGGCCGAGGGGCTGTTCGTGGAGCTCGGCATGGAGGCGACGTCTTTGCGGCTGATCACGCAGCAGGCGGGGGTCAACCTGGCGGCGGTGAACTATCACTTCCGCTCCAAGGACGCCCTGTTCGAGGCGGTGTTCCTGCGCCGCTTCGGTCCCTGGGCCACGGAGTGCCTGCAGGAGCTCGATGTCCTGGAGGAGCGCGTGGCGGCGGGCAGGGAGCCGTTGACGGCCGAGGCGGTGGTGATGAGTTATGTCCGGCCCGCGCTCGCGTTGTCGAAAGACCCCGCGCGCGGGGGCGCGATGTTCGTGCGGCTGTTCTCGCGCGTGCTGGTGGAAAACCACCGGCAGTTGCGCGAGACGATGTCGCGGCAGTACGGCGATCTCGTGACCCGTTATACGCGGGCGCTTGGCCGGGCGCTGCCGGGCCTGTCGGAGGAGGAGGTGGAGTGGCGCATGCACCTCGGGTTCAGCGTCATGTTCCACGCCTTCGCCGGCAATGACATCCTGAAGGTGTTCGGCCGCTCCTTGGTCTCCGCGCGCGATCCGGACTTGATCGTCAAGCACATGGTGCCCTTCGTGGTCGCCGGCTTGACGTCGCCCTCCGCGGGCCGCCCGCCGGGATCGTAACGGCGGGGCCACGGCGCCCTCGGACGGCGGACCTGACCAACATGATGTGTCCGATCGGGGAGATGCCCTTCGATGCTGTCCACCGCCTTCGGCCTGGTGCTGCTTGGGACTCTGGCCTACTTCCGGGCCGGGATCCTTCTCTGGACCCTGGGGCTCGCCGCCTGGCTTGCCGAGCCCGCCTTCGGCGCCGGCCGCGCCGTCTCCCCGGCCGCGTGGGTCGCATTCGCCGCCCTTGCTCTCCTTCTCAACGTCCCGCTTCTGCGGCGGCGGCTGAGCGCGCCGTTGCTCGCGCTTTACAAGCGCCTGAAGCCGCCGATGTCACGGACCGAGAAGGAAGCCATCGAGGCCGGCACCGTCTGGTGGGACGGGGAGCTGTTCTCGGGCCGGCCCGATTGGCGCAAGCTCCTCGCCTTCCCTGAGCCGAAGCTGACGGCCGAGGAGCGGGCCTTTCTCGAGGGTCCGGTCGAGACGCTCTGCGCGATGCTCGATGACTGGAAGATCACGCACGAGCTGAAGGATCTGCCGCAGGAGGCGTGGCGCTTCGTGCGGGAAAACGGCTTCCTCGGCATGATCATCGCACGCAAATACGGCGGGTTGGAATTCTCCAACTACGCGCACGCCAAGGTGGTCACCAAGATCGCCACGCGCGCAGGCTCCGCCGCGGTGACGGTGATGGTGCCGAATTCCCTCGGTCCCGGGGAGCTGCTGCAGCGCTACGGCACCGAGGCGCAAAAGGACTACTACCTGCCGCGGCTCGCCCAAGGTATCGAAATCCCATGCTTTGCGCTCACGAGTCCCTCGGCCGGCTCGGATGCCGGCTCGATCCCGGACTACGGCCATGTCTGCCGCGGCTCCTACACCGATCCGCGCACCGGGCAGCGCCACGAGAACGTGCTCGGCATGCGCCTCAGCTGGGAGAAGCGCTGGATCACGCTCGCTCCGGTGGCGACGCTCCTCGGCCTGGCGTTCAAGCTGTATGACCCCGAGCGCCTGCTCGGGGGCGAGGAGGACATCGGCATCACCTGCGCGCTGGTGCCTGCCGAGCACGAGGGCGTGAGCATCGGTCGGCGGCACTGGCCGGGCGGCGCCGCGTTCATGAACGGTCCGACCTGGGGCCGGGAGGTGTTCATTCCCATCGAGTGGATCATCGGCGGACCGCGCTACGCCGGTCAGGGCTGGCGCATGCTGGTCGAGTGCCTGTCGGTGGGAAGGTGCATCTCGCTGCCGGCGATGGCGGTGGCCTCGGGCAAGGTGGCGAGCTTCGCCACGGGCGCCTACGCGCGGGTGCGCGATCAGTTCGGCATGCCGATCGGCCGGTTCGAGGGCGTCGCTGAGGCGCTCGCGCGCATCGGCGGCTATACCTATCAGATGGAGGCCGCGCAGGACCTCGCCCTCACCGGGCTCGATCTGAAGGAAAGGCCGGCGGTGCTCTCGGCGGTCCTGAAGTACCACAACACCGAGCGCATGCGCAAAGTGTTGAACGACGCCATGGACATCCACGGCGGGCGCACGGTGGTGCTCGGCCCGCGTAACTACCTGGCGGGCGCCTATCAGACGATCCCGGTGGCGATTACCGTGGAAGGCGCCAACATTCTCACCCGCTCCATGATCATCTTCGGCCAGGGCGCGATCCGTTCTCACCCGTTCGTGCTGCGCGAGATGCGTGCCGCCGAAGCCGGCGACCTGAAGGAGTTCGACCGGGCGCTCACCTCGCACATCGGGTTCGTGGTCTGCAACTTCGTGCGCACGCTGTGGATGGGGCTCACCGGCGCGAGACTCATCGCCGGCGCGCCTCGCCGCGGGCCGAACAGCCGCTACTACCGCCAGCTCACCCGCTACTCGAGCGCATTCGCGCTGCTCGCCGACATGGCGCTCGCGAGCCTCGGCGGGACGCTGAAGTTCCGCGAGAAGCTCTCGGCGCGGCTCGGGGACGTGCTCTCGGGGCTGTACATCGCCTCGGCCTGCCTCTGGCGCTTCGAGCGGGACGGGGCGCCGCCGGAGGACCAGCCGCTGCTCACCTGGTCGGTCGAGGCGTCGCTCTACGACATCCAGCAGGCGATGGACGGATTTCTCGCCAACCTGCCGAACCGGGCTCTCGCCTGGGTGCTGCGCCGGGTCGTGTTTCCCTGGGGCCTGACCCGCAAGGCGCCCTCGGATCGCATCGGCACACGCGTGGTGCGCGCCCTGATGACCCCGGGCGGGGCAAGGGAGCGGCTCACCCGCGGCATGCACGTGCCCAAGGACGAGCGCGAGCCGCTTGGTGTCCTCGAGCCGGCGCTGCGCGCCGTGCTGCAAACCGAGCAGATCGAGCGCAAGCTGCGGACCCTCGCGCGCGAGGGGAGGCTG
>JAJZLX010000043.1 GCA_021850555.1 Pseudomonadota bacterium
CGAGCTGTACCTCGCGTACGCGGATTACCGGGATCTGATGGACTGGATCGAGAAGGCGATCCGGGGCATGGCCGATGCGCTGCACGGCAGCCAGAAGCTCACCTACCAGGGGCGCGAGTACGACCTCGCGAGGCCCTTCCGCCGCGTGACGGTGGAGCAGGCCATCCTCGAGCACAATCCCGGCCTCGATCCGGCCCGGCTGCGGGACGTGGCGTACCTGCGCGAGGCCTGCGGGAAGCTCGGCATCGCCGTACAGGCGCACGATGGGCCCGGGAAGCTGCAGATCGAGATCTTCGAGAAGACCGCCGAGCACACCTTGTTCGATCCGACCTTCGTGTGCGCCTATCCGGCGGAGGTCTCGCCGCTCTCGCGCGCCAACGACCAGGATCCGTTCCTCACCGACCGGTTCGAGCTGTTCATCGCCGGGCGCGAGCTCGCCAACGGCTTCTCGGAGCTCAACGATCCGGAGGACCAGGCCGCGCGCTTCCGCGCCCAGGTGGCGCGCAAGGACCGCGGCGATGAGGAGGCGATGTTCTACGACGCGGACTATGTGCGCGCGCTGGAGTACGGCATGCCGCCGACCGCCGGCCTGGGCGTCGGCATCGACCGCCTGGTGATGTTCTTCACCGACTCGCCCTCGATCCGCGACGTCATCCTCTTCCCGCACCTGCGGCCGGAAGTCACCTGACATTGTGCGCGGACGGCACCCGACGGTCGGGGCTCTTCTCGGCGCGTCAGCGCCGCAATCGGCACGGGGTTCGCTCCTGCGGACCCCGGTGAATCCTGCGCGCAGCGCATGATAGGTGTTTTTGACTCCGGCGTAGGCGGCCTCACGGTGCTCGAGGCGCTCATCGCCGAGCTGCCTGGCGAGCACTTCGTCTACCTCGGCGACACCGCCCGGCTCCCCTACGGCACCAAGAGCGCCGGGACCGTCGTGCGCTATGCCCTGCAGGCGACCGAGGCGCTCATGCGGTACCGGCTCAAATGCCTGGTGATCGCATGTAACACCGCCTCGGCGGTGAGCCTGCCGGCGATCAGCGAGCGCATCGTGAGCGTGCCGGTGATCGGTGTGATCGAGCCTGGAGCCGAGGCGGCCTGCGCGGCCTCACGCTCCGGCCGGATCGCCGTGATCGGCACGGAGGGGACCGTGCGCGGCGAGGCGTATCAGCAGGCGATCCGGCGGCGCCGGGCGGATGTTGAGCTCACCGCCCTGCCCGCGCCGCTGTTCGTCGCGCTCGCCGAGGAAGGGGTGTGCGAGGGCCCGATCGCCGAGGCCGTCGCCCATCACTATCTCGATCCGCTGTTCACCGCGCCCCGGCGCCCGGACACCCTGGTGCTCGGCTGCACGCACTTCCCGATGCTCATTCAGGCGATCCGCGCCGCCGTCGGAGCGCAAGTCACCATCGTCGATTCGGCGCAGACCACGGCCCGCCACGTGCGCCGCACGCTGAAGGAGGCCGGCCTCGCCGCGGCCGGCGGGCAGGGGAGCCTGCGGCTGCTCGCGACGGACGCCCCGCAGCGCTTCGCCCGCATCGGCTCACGCTTTCTCGAGCGGCTCATCGAGCCGCACGAGGTCGAGCTGATCGACCTGTAGCGTCTCATTCCGGCAGCGGATAAGGCAGGGGCAAGGGTTGCGCGTCGACCGATGCTGCGGCCTCGGCGCCCCCGGACTCAGGCTCCGCCCCGGGAAGCCGTGCCACCGCCAGGAATTCGCAACGGCCGTCGGCAAGCCGGGCCGCCTCCACCACGGTGAACGAGCGCCCGTCGGGCAGGGAGCCGGTATCCCCGGGCGCAAGCGCGAGTGGTCCGCGCGAGAGGAATCGCTGCAGGCGCCGTTTTACACGGCCGCGGTAATGCGCTCGGGCGATGACCTCCTGTCCCGTGTAACACCCCTTGTCGAAGGCGATGGCGCCGATGGCATCGAGATTCAACATCTGAGCGACGAATTGCTCCGAGGTCGGCGCGTAGACCTGGGGCAGGCCAGCCCGGACTTCGAGCTCGCGCCAGCGCTCGCGGCTTGCCGGGGCCGCCGGCGGCAATGCCGGCTGTCCGCCTGCGGGCGTCTGCGTCGGCGAGGAGACCTGCGCCGAGAGTTCGAGCCCACTTGCCGCGCCCGGTTCAGGACCCTTCGGCTGGCGAGGTTGCGTGAGAGGGGAGAGTTCGAGCCCACTTGCCGCGCCCGGTTCAGGACCCTTCGGCTGGCGAGGTTGCGTGAGAGGGGAGAGTTCGAGCCACCGTGCCGGGCTCTCCCCGACACAGACCACGGCCGTCTCACCGAAACGGCGCTGCGCGCCCGCAGGCAGGGGAAGGGCGCTCGTGCCGGGAGAAACGCCTTCAGACATCTCGCAGATCAAGCCATCGATCCGCCATTGCGCCGAGTCATCCCTGATGACCACCTTCGTGCGCAGCACGAATTTCGCAAGCCTTTGCGCCACGGGCGCGGCGAGCTCGCGCGGCAGAATCGCCAGCACGTCCTCGGCGCCGACGTGCACGAGTCTCACCAGCGCGATCGTGCGCCCCTGGGGGTTGTGATAACCGGCGAGCAGCGAGCGCTCGGGAGCAAGATGCAGCACGTCGCTCGACAGCTGCCCCTGGAGGAATCGCACGGCCTCGGCGCCCTGAAAGCGCAGTGCTCCGAGGTCCTCGAGCGCGCAGACGCGAAATTCCTGGTGCATAGGTATGACTATTGCCTTCGTGACTGACAAAAGAGCGATGCGCGTTGTGGCGGATCGAGACACCGCCGTGGCGGGCGCATGCAAATTGTGTCAGACTTGATACACATGCAGGACGATTTGAACAACGAATCACCGACACCTCAGGCAGATTCCGAGCCTCGAGACGCCGGTGCATCCCCCGTCGGGGAGAGCGCGCGCTCATCCCAAAGGGAGATCGGGGGCCCGCAGGGTCCCGAGCCCACGCGCTTCGGCGACTGGGAACGCAAGGGCCGCTGCATCGACTTTTGAATTGCGCCGGGGACCTATGGCCGACCGACCGCTTTCGCCACACCTGACCGTGTACCGCATGCACCGGTACACCGTGCTCACCTCCATCACCAACCGCTTCACGGGCGTGGTCCTGTCCGCCGGGCTCATCGTGCTCGTGTACTGGCTGATGGCCGCCGCGGGGGGGGCCAAGGCCTATGGGCGCGCCTTGTGTGTCCTCTCCTCAGGCGCGTTCAAGGCGATTTTCCTCATCCTGCTCGCGGCGTTCTCCTACCACCTCTTCGCCGGCATCCGCCACCTGATCTGGGACAGCGGACGGGGCCTCGAGCGCTCACAGTCGCAGCGCAGCGCCTGGCTCGTCGGCATCGCGAGCCTGCTGCTGTTTGCGGGACTTGCGTGCTGGACCTATCTTCATTGGACGATGGCCGGCGCGGGAGGCGCCCGATGAGCCTGCGTAGTCCGCTCGGCCGCGCGCTCGGCGCCGGCTCCGCCAAGGAGGGGGTGAGCCACTGGTGGACGCAGCGCCTGAGCGCGATCGCGTTGGTGCCGCTCTCGATCTGGTTCGTCGTGTCCATGCTGTCGCTGCCCTCGCACGACTACGCGACGGTGACGGCCTGGATGGGCCAGGGCTGGACATCGGTGTTTCTCATCCTTTTCGTTCTCACCGCCGCGTGGCACTCGCAGCTCGGCGTGCGCGTGGTAGTGGAGGACTACGTTCACAGCAGCGGCACGAAGTCTCTGGCGCTGGCGCTGGTGACGTTCTTTCACGTGGTGGTCGCCGTCGCGGGCGTGTTCGCGATACTGAAGGTGGCGTTCGGAGGCGCCGCATGAGCGCTTACGAATTCATCGACCATACTTACGACGTCATCGTCGTCGGGGCGGGCGGCTCGGGGCTGCGCGCCACGCTGGGCCTCGCCGAGGCAGGGTTGTCCACGGCCTGCATCAGCAAGCTCTTCCCCACACGCAGCCACACCGTGGCGGCTCAGGGCGGCATCAGCGCCGCGCTAGGCAACATGGGCGAGGACGACTGGCGCTGGCACATGTACGACACGGTCAAGGGATCGGACTGGCTGGGCGATCAGGACGCCATCGAGCTCATGTGCAAGGAGGCTCCGGCGGCGGTGATCGAGCTCGAGCACTACGGTGTGCCGTTTTCCCGCACCGAGGAAGGCCGGATCTATCAAAGACCCTTCGGCGGCATGACCACGCACTTCGGCAAGGGGATCGCGCAGCGCACCTGCGCGGCGGCCGACCGCACGGGCCATGCCATGCTGCACACGCTCTATCAGCAGTCGATCCGCCGCTCCGCGACGTTCTTCGTGGAATACTTCGCCATCGACCTGATGATGGAAAACGGCGCGTGCCGGGGCGTCATCGCCCTGGACCTGACCGAAGGCAGGCTGCACCGCTTCCGCGCGCACATGACGATCCTCGCCACCGGAGGTTACGGACGCGCGTACTTCTCCTGCACCTCGGCCCACTCCTGCACGGGCGACGGCAACGGCATGGTGTTGCGCGCGGGGCTGCCGCTGCAGGACATGGAGTTCGTGCAATTTCACCCGACCGGCATCTACGGGGCGGGGTGCCTGATCACCGAGGGCGTGCGCGGGGAAGGCGGCTATCTCACCAACTCCAAGGGCGAGCGCTTCATGGAGCGCTACGCGCCGAACGCCAAGGATCTGGCCTCGCGCGATGTGGTCAGCCGCGCCATGACCATCGAGATCCGCGAGGGACGCGGAGTCGGCGCCGAGCACGATCACATCCATCTGCACCTCGAGCACCTCGGGCCCGAGGTCATTCACGAGCGCCTGCCGGGCATCGCCGAGACCTCGCGCATCTTCGCCGGCGTCGATGTCACCCGGCAGCCGATCCCGGTGCAGCCGACGGTCCATTACAACATGGGCGGCATCCCATGCAATTACCACGGTGAGGTCGTGTCGCCGAAGGACGGCAACCCCGACAGCGTCGTGCCCGGCCTCATGGCCGTCGGTGAGGCCGCCTGCGTGTCGGTGCACGGGGCGAACCGCCTGGGATCGAACTCGCTTCTCGACCTGGTGGTGTTCGGGCGCCAGGCGGCGCGGCGGTGCGCCGAGGTGGTGAAGCCCGGCACGCGCCATGCGCCGCTGCCGAAGGACGCCGCCGAGCCCGCGCTGTCCCGTCTCGACCGGCTGCGCAACGCCAACGGCTCGCGGCCCACCGCCGAGATCCGCCTGGAGATGCAGAAGACCATGCAGATGGATGCGGCGGTCTTTCGCACCGGGCAGACCCTGGAGGAGGGCGCGCGCAAGCTGGCGCAGACCTATGGGACTTTCCCCGACGTGCGCATCACGGACCGCTCGCTCGTCTGGAATACCGATCTCATCGAGACGATGGAGCTCGAGAACCTGCTGATGGCGGCAACCGCCACCATCCACTCGGCAGGCAACCGCACCGAGAGCCGCGGCGCGCACGCGCGCGAGGACTTCCCGGACCGCGACGATGCGAACTGGATGAAGCATACCCTGGTGTGGGTGGAAGGCCCCGGCAAGGTGCGCTTCGAGTACCGGCCGGTGCACCTCAACACCCTGACCAGCGACGCCGAGACCATTGCGCCGAAGGCGCGGACCTACTGATCCAAGGCTCTCCGATGGCTGACTTCCGACTGCCCGCCAACTCCCGCATCCGCAAGGGCGCGACCTACAAGGCGC
>JAJZLX010000041.1 GCA_021850555.1 Pseudomonadota bacterium
GAGCCTTGGCGTCGAGCCGTGCGATGGCCCGCTTCAAGCGCCCCGCACTGTCCTCAAAGCTCCCGAACATCTTGGCCTCGCGTGGCATGCCCTTGAACTCGGCGTCCTCGGGATTCTCGGCTGCGCCTGGATTCTCGGCTGCGCCAGCCTGCTGCTGCGCTTGCATCTGCGCGGCACGCTCGACGAGGTATTGCTCGAGAGTTCCCCAGTCGAAGTCGAGTGCGTGTGGGAATAGGCGCTTGTTCGCGCTCACGTTGTCCGCGAGGAACCGCAGCACTTCGAGTTGGCTCTGCGGGTCCACGACCTCGATCAACGTCTGCACGACCGCAACCGTCGCCTGTAGGCGCACGTCGTCAACCTTGACCTGTTCTGACTCAGGCTCGATCAGGAAGCTCGGCCATTCCGTGCTGAACGCATCGCGCCATTCCGAGAAGATATCGTCCGCAGACCGGCCCTCGTACACCTCGGCATACTCGCGCTTGATGTAGGCGATGAAGTTGTCGTCCCACGCGCGCCGCTGCACGATAGAGTCCATGAACTCATAGAGCGGCGTCAACCACTCCCGCATCGTCTCGATGTAGAGTGCAATGCCCTTGGCGTCCTCCGTGCCCTCACCGAATCCGGAGACCAACGTCTCGTTGTCGAGGAGCTTGGCTGGCATGTCGGCGGCCGTCGCGATGTCCTTGATGATATTCGTGCGGCTGTAGGTCCCGGCGCCGTCAACATTCTGCATGTTGAGGGTTTCGATAGCCTCACCCTGCGTGCCGATGGTGAGCACCTGCCCGGTCTGCGCTCGTTTCACCAGCAGTGCTTTGAACGCGGCAAGCAGGCCCATGTCCTTGGTAACTACGGGACCCGGTGGAACCATCTTTGCAATCAGCAGGCCGAGTTTCGACTGCACCATGTCGTTTGCGATCATCGAGCGCAGGTACGACTTCAGCGGAAACAGCGCCCGCTGGTACACGGAGCGGCCGACGAACCCGAATGCGGCGTTTGTGTACGCCAGGTATACCGGCTCCTCGTTCATCGAAACGACAAACCGGCTCGGGTGATAGTTGACGCCGTTTGAGCGCACGATGACCGGTTTGTTGAAGTCGGGCGACGTTGGGATCTGCGAGAGCACCAGCGAGCCTGCGGTGTTCAGAGGATCGAGCGTCGAGAGCCAGATGCCCTTGCCGGCAATCGTCGCCGGGTCGAGCGGCTTCGACTCGTCCTCACCGTCCACGCCGAGCACGAGCGATGAGATGCCATAAATGCGCGCGATCCGAGCGGCATTGCCGATATGCCGGTCCGCGCGCAGACGCTTCCATTCCTTCTCGAACGCCTTGGCGACCTCCGGGGGCGCCTCACCCACCGTGATGCGGCGGCGTTGCGACTGCGCGAGCATGACCGGACCCTCGGCCATCTTGCGACCGAGCGGATGATAGAGATAGATCGCTTTCGCCAGTTCATAGGACGGTGCCGAGCCGACCTGAATCTCGTCCGAGTCGAGCATCTGGCGGATCGCTCCGCCGAGCACAGACTCGGTCGTCGTGATGTACGAGCTGGTGATCGGTGAACTCATGGCCTACACCCCGCCCTCACCAAAAAACCCCTGGCCCGGCTGCGCAGGCGAAACCGTGATCAGCGCCCACGGCGGCTGGTTTCGTAACGAGGCACGGAGAGAAGTCACGGATGATGGCGGCATGAGCATCATGCTATGTGAACTCCGCTCCAACCTTTCCATAATCGGTTGCGTAGCCACTCCAGCTCGAGAGCATCTTGCCGGTGCTGGAGTCGAGCATTCCAGAGGTCGCGACCACATTTTTCCCGTCGTTGGTAAGCGCCGCACCCGTCGGAGGGACGGCCGAATTCGAGGTCTGCGCTGCGTTTGAGTTCCATGCGATCCGAGTAGCGGAGAGGGCCGTCTGCGTGGTTGGCATCGTCCCTGAGGTTCCGGCGCCTCCAATATCGGTCCAGGTCGTCACGTTTCCGACATCGAAGTAGACGTTCTCGCCCCCCGAGGTAGTGCCGCGCCACACTCTGAAGCCGCTTACGTTGGGGACCGAATTCCAGCCCAGGACGGGACTATTCGATCCGCTCGTCGCGACAGACTCCTCATTGCTCGCACCGTGACTGGCTATCGCATTAGACTCGCCGGTCACACCGAGAGAATGCACAATGTAGTAATAGGTATTCGCTGGCAGCGATCCGCCGGAGGTGGTCGTGATAGCGTTCTGGACCGGAGCAATCAGATTGTAGGATGTCTCATTTGAGGCGAGCCCTTCATTTCCGATGATGTTGTTCCGTGAAATATCGAGGTCGCCGACTGCGTAGCCTCCCGTCTGCAAGGCGTAGATGCCACTGACATTGATCCCTATGTTGTACCGGCTCTCGTTGTTCTGCATGGCATAGTCTGGCGCCTGACCGTAGCTGAAGGCGTGCGATGCGCTCCCAACGAGCGCAAAGTTCTCCCGTATACAGACATTCGTGCAATCGCTCTTCGCGTACCACGCGCCCGACATCGTGGCGTTCGGCCTGTTAGCTGAGCAGTACTGGATGAGGCCCCCTGAAACGTTGTACAGATCGCATCCCGCATAGAAGTATTGTGAGGCAGAGGCAGGAGATCCTGTGCCATTCTCCGAAACGGCGTTCATCACAAGATCGGAATTACCACCGAATACCATCGATGCGGTGTTTCCAGTACCACCATAATCAGCGCCGGTCCATCTGATGTTGTCGAGCGTGAGGCGCGTCGAGGAGTAGATATAGAATGCGTTGTAATTCGATACGCTTGAATCGTAGCCGCTGAGAGAGAGATTCCCAAAGAGGAAGTCCGATCCGTTCGGCGCAATCATCGCAGCAGACAGATCAAGGGTTGCTGTCTCCCCTGGATATCCGATGATTGCGGCGGGCTTCAAGCTCGGGCGAGGCTCGAAGTAGGGATTACTATTTATTCCATTGGGGCTATATGCTGGCACCGTGTACGCAGTCGCCGAGCCGCGCAGCACGCATATCCCGCCTGGGTATGTAGCCCCGGCGAAAGTCGATCCGAAGACGGTTGGAATATCATCGAGCGGTGAGTCTATTGCACCGGTGTTCGTGCTGACTCCGTTCGTCTTGTCGGCAAAGACGAAGCGCACGCCCGTTATCAGCGTGCTCCCGACCGTTTGCGAATTATTCACGGTCCAGGATGTCCCGCTGCCGGCCGTGATGACAGTACCTGCGGCGATGCCTGACCCGATGAGCGTCTGCCCGATTGAGAAAGCCCCGGTTACGGTGCCACCAGCGGTGAACGTCTTCCCGCTGATCGAGCCGGCAGAGGCGGTCGCGCCGCTGTCGGAGTTCATCGTGAACGAATAGGAATTGGTGTTGTTGTCCTGGTCGGTGACGGTGAAACTCACGGTTTCATTCACGACCGGGCCGGTCGGCGTACCTCCCATGACCCCGTAACGATCTGCGGCGGCATCTGAGCCCACCCATCCCGGCTGCCAGGTCGTCGAGTAGAAATCGAGCCACGCGGGGCCAGCGGTCTTCGCGAAGATTAACGGAAAGCGACCGAACGCTATCGCGCAGACGATATCCGGGCAGATCCCAGTCGTACCGTCCCAGTAACACCAACGATGCGCCGCGTAGGTGCTTGTGATCGCGTCCGCCTGCGGATACACGAGCCGCATCGGCTGGAACGCAGGCTCTGTGTGATCGAAGAAACCGCTCGGCACAATCACGGAACCACGCCCACGGCGGCCATAGGCGAGAATCGAGTGAACTGCGAGAGGGACTGTCGCAGCCGCCACTATGAACTGCCGCCGTGTCACTACCATGTGATGATCCAACACTCGCCGCCGCCCCCGGCCCCTCCAGCCCCAGACTGCGTTTCTGATGCCCCTCCACCGCCGCCGCCAGCCCCAATGCCGCCAGCACCGCCGTTTCCGCCTGTGCCGCTTACCGAAGATGCGCCGCCACCGCCACCGGTACAGCCGCCAATCGCGCTCCCGCAGCTCCCAGCGGCCCCCGCTGCCCCATCGGTGGTACCGGCTGCAGCTCCAGCCACCAGCGGAGTGGAGCCGCTCGGGGCACCGGCTGAGAAGGTGCCTCCAGTTGGGATACCGCCTCCAGCACCCGCGCCGGACCCTCCGTAGCCAGCAGCTCCTCCCGCGTTGCCAGCCCCACCAGAACCGTTGCTACCACCACCACCGGAGCCGCCGTTGATGCACGGTGGCGAAGGTGCGGTGCCACCACCAGCGCCATCGGAGCCGCATACCAAACCACCGTAATGTGTCGTTGAGGCGCTAACAAGACCGCCGCTGCCGCCACCATAGTTAGTAACCGGCTGCCCGGCGCCACCGCCAAAGGCGGTCAGATAGGTGCCGAACGTACTGTTTCCGCCTGCAACGCCATCATTTCCCGTGCCCGCGGCAGTAAGCGCCGCGCCTCCGGCTCCTCCTGTCGCTATGGTCACCGCGACGGTGCTCGGAAGCGTCGAGGTTTGGAACGTTTCTGCGGCGAGCGGCGCGCCTCCACCACCAGGTCCGCCGTTGGCGGCCGTTCCCGATGGCTCTACATCGCCAGAGCCGCCACCGCCACCGCCCCCGATGCATTCGGCCTCCGTCGTATTGCCGGTCGCGGGCTTTGTCCAAGTACCGGAAGCGGTGAAAATCTGTACATTGCTCGCAGATCCAGAGATGAGAGCGGTACAGCCGATAACCTGCCAATTAGTGCCATCAGAATTGACCGTGCATTGCCGGTTCTGCGCGACAGCGAGAGTCGTCGCCCCGTTGATCGTGCTCGTGGCTGGGGTGAGTGTCGCAGTGCCAGCACCAATGTTTGTCACATCGAACTGGCACGTTGCAAAGCCGCCAGTAGCCTGAGGAATATCCAGCGCGCCAGCAGAAGCATCGTTGATGACCAACTGACTGCCGCAGTCCGTCGTCGCCACCGTGTACGGCAGGCTCGTGATCTGCGCGCCACCATTGCCGATAGGCTCTGGGCACCCCGAAACGAGCTGCGAACTCGAGTTGCTGCTCAGGCACTGAGCGCTCGCCGGAACAGCCGCGCCATTCACGGCATTCGCGCTGAGTGTACCGCTCCCAGTCGGCCCCAAACTCGATCCGATGCCGACGAGCATGGCGTTGCCGGTTGTGTTCGCGCTCGGGACGGTGCCGCTGGTTCCAGAGGCGGCGGAGAACGTGTAACTCGCAGTCGTCGAGGTGTAGTAATCCGCGCTTGACGGAACCGTAGATCCGGTCGCGTACCAGATCTCGTAGCTCACGGCTCCAGTGTCGGCTGTCCAGGTGAGCGAGATCGTGCTGTCATCGGCGGTCGTGCCGGTGGTCGCGGTGACGACGCTCGATGGAGTAGTCGTTCCGTTCGCGGTGACGCCCACAACCTCGAATGCGTACTCCGTGGATGCCGGTAGCGTGCTCGTCGCGGTATTGACAGTCGCAGCGAGCCCGCTCGGGGCACTGATGCCTTGGTTCGTGCCGGAAGTGATCGCGTTGAAGGCGCTGGAGCCTGCTTCTGGGGACGAGATCATGATCGCGCCCGTGCCGTTCGTGATCGTGATGCCTGTGCCGGCGGTCAGGGTGTCGAGCGAATAACTCGTCCCGTTGCCGATCAGGAGTTGACCATCAGTCGGGGTTGCGGAG
>JAJZLX010000071.1:0-388 GCA_021850555.1 Pseudomonadota bacterium
ACACTCCCCGAGCTGGAACTTGCCGGCTTCGGGTATGCCAAATGACATCCCTCGAGGAACAGACGATGCGACAGACAAGTCATGCATGGCTGTACCCGGCGCTATTCGCAGCCGTCGCGTTTCTCCTCCTACTCGGACCGGGTACCGTACAAGCGACGTGCGCCGGATGGAACACCCGGGCCGTGAGTCCTCTGGCCGCGGTACCGCGGTACCAGGGCCAGATGTTTCCGCCCTGGAGCCATGGACTAAACAATCCGGCTGTCGAGCGCGGACTCGAGTTCACAGTCCCCCAAGTCGACGATCTTCCGGACTTCCACGGCAGCATCGACCACCCTGCGCTCGTGATCTTCGTCGGCGGAAACTATTACTTCGCCATGGGGCCGCTCGT
>JAJZLX010000071.1:398-5616 GCA_021850555.1 Pseudomonadota bacterium
ACGGTGGAACGATCACCATCGGCAATATGACGTGGACAATTA
Source organism: Pseudomonadota bacterium (assembly GCA_021850555.1). Next base: position 441 of record JAJZLX010000071.1, read on the forward strand.
AACCCGACGTCTACGCCGCGGGACTCAAGAAGGTTGACTATTACATCGCACATCGGATACTGCTGGGGCCGGCCGTTCCGTACGTCACCAACGACCTGACGATCATGGTGTCCAAGGGAAATCCCGCCCATATCACCGGCCTGAAGGACCTCGGGAACCCAGGGGTACGCCTGTCGATGCCCAATCCGGCCTGGGAAGGTGTGGCACGCCAGATCAAGCTTGCCCTGACCAAGGCCGGGGGAGCGGCGCTCGAGCGCACGGTGTACGTGAGCAAGGTTGCCGACGGCCAGACCCTGCTCACCCACATCCATCATCGCCAGACGCCGCTGTTTCTGATGGAGGGATTGGTCGATGCCGGGGTCACTTGGAAGTCCGAGGCACTTTTTCAGGAACAGGCCGGTCATCCGATCAGGCATGTCGACATCCCCGCCGCGCAGAACGTCACGGCGGTGTACGCGGCTGCGGTGGTCCGCGGCGCAGCTCATCCGCAGGCGGCGCGCGCGTGGATCCGGTTCCTTCGCTCGCCGGCGGCACTGAGAATCTTCGAGCACTATGGCTTCAGGTCGGCACTCCATCGGAACGGCGCACATCACTCCACTCCCTGACCTTATGCGGGAAAACCCATGACCACACCACACCCCGATTCAGCGCACGTGCCGGATACAGGCACGTGGCGTCTGCTTGGCCTGGCCATGTTGACGGTACGCTTCGTGCAGGGCTGGATCTACTGGGGCGGCGGCAGCCGCCGGTTCATCTATGCGCCCGCGAAGCTCGATCCACACGCCTCCAGCTGGATGGCCAACAAATTCCAGTCGGCGATGCCCGGGGCCATTCTCGGCATGAGCCACGTCGTGGACTATCTATTGCACCATTTCACGCTGCTGTATGCCGGGTTGATCGTCTTCAGCGCGGCGGAACTGCTGTTCGGCCTTTTTCTGCTGCTTGGGTTCATGACTCGGCTTTCCGCCCTGGTGACGGTCGGCCTGAGCTTCGTGCTGATGCTGCTGTTCGGCTGGCAAGGCGCAACCTGTATCGACGAGTGGACCATGGCCTCGACCAATTTCGCCATGGGTGTCGCGCTGTTCGTGGCGGGCGGGGGCGCGTATTCAATCGACGCGTGGCTGCAAACTCGCCATCCACCGCTTGCCCATACGGGGTGGTTTCAGTGGATGGGCAGCGGACCGTGGCCTTTTGCTCGCCTCGAACGCTGGAGCCTGATCGGTACCGCCGTGACGGTGCTGTTCGTCGTATTGACGTACAACTACTATCGCGGCTCGGTGCTGACGCCCTTCCATGGCGGCCCGGTCAGCCCCGCCGCCCACCACATCAGTCTGTCCGCGGGACGAGTGAGCAGCGATGGCAGCGTACGCTTTACCGCTTATCTGGACGCCGGGACGCCGGCGGTCCCGGAAAACGTCGTGCGCGCGGATCTGTTTGACCCTGACGGCACTCCCGTCGAACACTGGAGCGGCGCCACGCTCGCCGCGCTCCCCGCGAGCGATTTCCGCAACGAGTATGCATACAACCGCTTCGGTGCGGGATATGCCGGCATCACCGCCAAGGTAGGCGCCCGCGCCATCATCACCCTGCCGCCCACACTCCCAGGCCTGACTCTGGCCGCAGGTCGTTATCAGCTTGTGCTGCACTCCGTTGACGGACACCCGTTCACTCTCTTGCTCACGGCCGGCAGCTGAGCACGTCGGCGCCGCCACGTGTGCCTGGACCTGCTTATCGTTGCCTCCAGGCATGCCTCCTCGACGACTCACGCGGCACCGTGCCGATCCGGCGGCGCATGGCTCGAGATCACTCGGGAGCGACTCTCCGACGATCCACGCATCGTGTGATTCCGATCCCACGGAGCGCCTGCATTCCGTGTCCACACCAGCACTCCGGGCACGCCGGCGGCACTCGCGTCACTGCGGCCGCCCGTGCCCCAATGAACCACTCTCGCATTGAATCATCCTGCACGGCGGCCGCCGATCGACAAAGTCGGTGTGGCGCGATGGACCTATCGGCGCCTTATTCGACAGCGAGCCAAGCGGCTCCCGCGAGCACTGCGCGCCACGCCCTTTACGGGAACTCGGACCCACGACGCAACGGAATTACGGAATCCGGACGTTCGATCACTCCAGCGGTCCGCCCTGCGACCCGACGTGCGCTCCGCGGCTGCGGCGATGCAATGATTGATCGGACCTGCGGCAGGCATTAGGCTGCCGCGCCCGACGTTCCCGGCGCACAGGAGGCCGTTCAGCAATGCAAGGTGCGTTCTTGAGGTTCTACGTCCGCGAGGATCATCGTCATCACGGCCAACTCGCGTGGGAGTGGCTGCTCGAGCACGGCAGCAGTCTCGGTCTGCAAGGCGGTTGCGCGGTCAAATCAATGGCCGGCTTTGGTCACCGTCATGTGTTTCATGATGCCGGCTTTTCCGAACTCACCGGCACACGTATAATCGAAGTGCAATTCGTGACGGCGCAGGCGGGTGCCCGGAAATTGCTCGATCTGCTGCACCGCGAGAAGCTACGGCTGTTCTATGCCTATATCCCGGCGTCCTTCGGCGTCGTCAACCCCGATGACGCCGATCCGCCTGCGGCCGCTGATGGGTCCTGAGCGGTCATCTGCCCCGCCGAGCGCACCGACAATTCCGCTCGTACCATCGCGAGCGCGTGGTAGCGTACGGCCGCCTCGGTGTCGACACACAAGACCGTGATCAAAGGACCACAGGTGCACCAGTAGCGCTGCTCGCGGGCAAGTTGAGTGCATTTCGCGATCCATCCGGGCCGACCGCGCGATGCTTCGACGAACGCCTCACGCGCGTCCGCGGCGAGTGCCGGCAATCGTGAAGCGCTCCAACGATCATCGAGAAGGCGGCGCAGTTGGCGGTCCGTGGCCGCCGGCATGCGTACCGACAGCGCCCCGTAGCGCCAGGGCCGCATGCGCGCACGCTCGACAACAGTGTCGACGTCGACCACGGTCAGAACACCGGCGATCTTGCCGTGCAAGCGTCTCAGGAACGACACCATCGCGGTACCGTTGCAGCGGAAATGGTCGAGCAGCAGGACCCCCGCCCGCCGGTCCGCCGCGTGCCACAGCCGGCCACGAGCCGTGCGCCGCCCGACCGTGCACGTATCTATGCCGGGATATGCACGCTCCAGAACTCGCGTGATGTCATCGAGGCAGCTGGTCGACGCAGAGTAGGCGCACGGGACTGCACTCAGTTGGAGTCGAGCCAGCAACTGCGTGAGGACAGACGACTTGCCGCTGCCACGTGGGCCGTAGAGTGTCATATGCTCGCCGCGCAACAACCGTCGTTCCAGTTGCCCGATGAACTCAGCCACCCGTGACTGCATGGGTCTATCTGCCTGCCATCCGCACGACTCTCGACGCAGGCATCATCAACCGCGGAACGCGGCACTTCGGGGACGGATGCCATCTCCCTTCGGTCTTACAGTTTAGGATGCTGCGACCTGCGATCGCAAGTCTTCGCGACCGCGGCCACGGCGCTTGCTGGCCATCCGACGCATGTGTATATTGGCCCGCGGGGAGATGGCATTCCTCCCGCAACCAAGAACCGCCGCATCCGGCTAATGATGCCTACCCATTCCGTCATTGCGACGGAGGAGTGGTAGCGCATGAGACCCGAGTTCATCCCGAGTCCCGTCGGCAGGCTGTACCCGCGACCGAGGTCGCGCGTTCCCCCTGGTGATCCAAGACCATGGTGTCGGGTTCCGCCTGAAACAGCGCCGAGTCACGCCAGGAGCTGACGCGTGGCGCGGGCCGTGCTGCTGCAGATCGCCCAGGTCCTGACCGTCGTCATGCTCGCGCCGCTGCTGCAGGGGATCATCCTGCAGTGGGAGGAACGGGTTCAACGCGCGCGTGGACCCGGAATCTTCCAGCCCTACCGCGATCTGCGGAAGTTGTTTCACAAGCAGCTCGTGATCCCGGAGACCGCGAGCTTCATCTACTGGGCCGCGCCCGTTATCGCCTTCACCTGCATGCTTACGGTGCCGATTCTGATCCCGGTGCTGACGAACTTTCCGCTGCCCCTCTCCGACATGGGCGACATCCTCGGCGGCGGGCTCATTCTGACCCTGGGCTCATTCTTCATCACCCTGGCGGGTCTCGACTCCGGCAGCGCCTATGGCGGCATTGGCTCATCGCGGGCAGTGATGCTCGGGATTCTTGCCGAACCCACCCTCATTCTGGTCTTCGTCGGCATCACGCTGCTCGCGAAATCAATGCTGCCGTTCGCGGTCAACCATGTGCTCGTCGGCCAACCGGCCGTGTACTGGGGCCCCGCGCACCTGTTTTTGGTCGCCGCATTCTTCATCCTCTTGCTCGCCGAAACCGACCGGCTGCCTTTTCACTCCAGCACCCACATCGAGGTATACATGATCGAGGAGGCCCGCATCCTCGAGTATTCCGGCCCGTTATTGGCGTTGCTGCGCTGGGCCTCGGCGATGAAGCAATTCATCCTCTACATCATCTTCTGCAACGTACTGCTGCTACCCTGGGGGCTGTCGATTCAGGGTACGGCCCTGGGCGCTCTCGGCGCCGCCGGCGGACTGCTCGTGAAATTCGCGGCCGTCGGAGCGGTGGTGGTCCTCGTCGAGACCATGCAGGCGCGCCTGCGCTACTACCGCTATCAGGAACCGCTCGCAGCCTCCTTCCTGCTCGCGATTCTCGCGATCGTCGCCAACCAGGTGAGGTAACGATGTTCGCCGCCCATATTCCACCGCTCGCCGGATCGCTGTTCAGCCTGCTCGCCATCGTCAGCCTGTTGCTGGCATTCGTCATGCTCGGCTCACGCTGGCTCAACGCCTACCTCGGCGCGTTCGCCCTGCAATCGTGGTTGATTGCCGTGCTCTCAGCGGCTGTCGCCTATTACGGAGGGTATCCCGAGCTGTACGGTATCGCGGCACTCACCGCGTTGTTTCGCGGTCTGGTGCTGCCGTACCTGCTGTTGCGCATTACGCGACGCCTGAACGTCGACCGCGAATTGCACGAGCGGCTCTCGCCGAGTGCCAGCCTCGTGGTAGGCGCCCTGCTGGTCGTGTTCGCCTTCGTGGTCGCAAATCACCTGAGCACGGTCCTTGGACTCGGCGGCACGGTCGCGGTGCTGGCCCTGACCGCCATGCTGTCCATGAAGCTCATCGGCTTTCTGATGCTCGTGGTGCGC